>CAZBQH010000127.1:0-15771 GCA_964493915.1 uncultured Nitrospiraceae bacterium | reverse complement strand
CGCGCTCCCGTCCAACCACGACCGAATCGGTCGCAGCGTTGCGGCGTAGTCCCGGTAGCTTTCTGTAGGGGCCAAAGGCTCGCGGAACGGGCAGTTCATGTGGACAGGCCCGGGGACGGCCCACCTGCTGCGATACACGGCCTGGTCGACGGCTGTTAGTACGGACTCGACGGGGACTTCCTCGGAGGGGCAGGGCAGGGCGACGTGCCAGCGGGCGTAACTGCCGTAAAGCTTGACTTGGTCGATGGCCTGATTTGCGCCGGCGTCCGTCAGCTCAGGGGGGCGATCGGCCGTGAGAAGCAGCATAGGGACGCGGGCCATGGCCGCCTCGGCCACTGCCGGCCAGTAGTTGGCAGCGGCTGTCCCCGAGGTGCAGATAAGCGCCGCCGGGCGAAGGGCAGCCTTCCCATAGCCCAAGGCGTAGAAGGCCGCGCCTCGTTCGTCGAAATGGACAACCTGCCGCGCTCGGGGGTGCCGCGCTGCCGCGACGGTCAACGGGGTCGAACGCGACCCCGACGTGATGCAGAACGTGTCGATGCCGTTGCGGATCAGCTCTTCAACAAGGAGCGCAGCCCATAGGGCGTTCAGATTCGGGGCATCTCTAATCATGGCCGTTCAAGACGCCCAGGAACTCACTCAGTTTGTTATTGATCTCGCTCCATTCTGCAAGAGGGTCCGACCCGCGGACGATCCCTGCCCCCGAATACAGCCGCAGTTCTTCGCCGCTTACTAGACCAGAGCGAATCGCCACGGCGAACTCGGCGCCGTCCCGCCCCAACCATCCGACAGGACCTGCATACCACCCGCGGTCGAAGGATTCGATCTGATTGATCGCGTCTAGCGCCAGTTCCGTGGGATACCCGCCGACCGCCGGAGTAGGGTGCAGGGCCTCGAGCAGGTCTGTGTCCTCTGTGGATGTTCGCAGCATGCCCTCGGCAGCGACAAGAAGATGCTGGCAGCGGGGGAGTTTCAGGAGCGACACCGCAGGGGGAAGATCGACTTTGCGGCACAGCCCGTTCAGCGCGTCCCGCACCGCAGCCAACACAAAACCATGTTCCCGTAGATCCTTGTCGCTGGACAGCAGTTCCCGGCCCAGGATCAGGTCTTCTTGAGGAGTAGCGCCGCGAGGTCGCGTCCCGGCAAGCGCTTCCGTACGGACAAGCACGTCGTGGCGACTGTAAAGCCGCTCCGGAGACGCGCCAATGAAACCGCATGCGTCCGCAGGCAACACGCCGAACAGGTACGTGCGGCCGGCACGGTTCGCCAGTGAGTGCAGCAGCGCCAGAGGATCGGCGGGCTTGGCGAATCGGAACGCCGTTTCGCGTGCGAGCACGACTTTTTCGAGAGGCCCTTCACGAATCATCTCGAGTCCCCGCTCGACCATGGTGCACCATCCGCTCAGGTTGGGGACGTCTTGCCTCTCGATGGTTCCGGGAATGGGGGAGAAGGCAGCATCGTTGGCCGGGGTCAGCTCGTCGAGCTCGCCGAGTACAGTGTCGAGGAGCCGCGGGCGTGAAACGTCGGGAGCAACAAAGAGGTTGCAGGCGAGATAGGTGGCGCTGCCAGTTTGAAACAACTCGAAACGCGGAAGGACAAATTGGAACGCATGGAACAATGCCCATTCGGGCGACGCTGGCCTGCAAGGTTGAAACCGCATGCCGCCGTAATACCGCACGCCGGGGTGGGCCGCAGTTAAACAGGTCCTGATGTGGGCGTATGCCGCCAACCAGCTCGCCGGGTCAGAACCCTCGACCGCGTCCGCAATACCCAAACCTGCTGTTGCGAAGGTCTTGTCGCGGTCCTTCCAGTACATCTTTGGGAAGAGGGTTTGGGCGTTCAGCCAACCGATCAGGTCGAGGTTGCCTACGGGGATCTCGACACGCAGGATTCGGGTTTGCGAAGGGGGAGCGCTCTCGCTGTTGCTCAGACAATCCTCGACGATTTGGGCGAGGGCGGTCTTGGCCGTCTCAAGGGGGAGCGATTCCCGGTGTATGCCGCTGATGGTCACGCCGGCCGTTCCCCTTTGTAGATTGTTGCTATGCCCATGGTAAGGGGAAACGCCTCCACATTGATGAAACCCGCTTCCTTCATCAGCGTGCAGAATGTCTCGCCATAGGGGAAAGTTTCTATTGTGTGGTTCAGATAACGGTAGGCGCCTGGATCGCCCGAGACCAATCTCCCCATGCGAGGCAGCACATGTCGAAGATACCACAGGTAGATCGGTTTGAACCACCACTTTGCTGGCAGCGAGAACTCGAGAACCAGCAGGGGGCCTCCCGGACGCAGCACCCTATGAATTTCAGCTAGGGCGGCCTTGACATCGAGCACATTTCGTATACCAAAGGCGATGGTCGCCGCGTCAAATGCGGCTTCAGACGCAGGAATGCGCAGTGCGTCTGCCCGAGCGAGGCGGGCGGTCTTTTCAATGCCGTGTGCACGCAGCTTGTCCCGTGCCAGCGCCAGCATCCCGGCCGACAGGTCGAGTCCGAGGCTTGCACGGGGCTTTGCTCCCCTGCTATGCAGAGCAACGAGGACGTCGCCGGTGCCAGTGGCCAAGTCCAGCACCATGAGGTCCGCCGTTTGCGGCAGGAGCTGCACCAAGCGGGTACGCCACGCCACGTCGCGACGTGCCGAAAGCAGCCTGTTAAGCAGATCGTAACGGGCGGCAATGCGGTCAAACATACGCCATGCCTCGCGGCGCGAGACTGGCGAGACCTTGCTGGTTTCACAAGACAAGGGCATCTTTCCTCGACCCAAGGGCCTGTTTCTCACAAAAACGCCGCTCGATGCGGCAGATGTTTCCATCATAGTGAGAGGGTTCGGTGCAGTTCAATACCTCGACGGCCTTGATATCCAGTTTGACGAAGCACCACAAGGCTCATACAATGCGCAGCAGTTATGGTACGCTTACCTATGGGGCAAGTGTAAAGGGTACAGGGCGGTTGAACGGGGCAGTATGATGGAAAACACGGAACAAGACGTCTTTGACAAGTTGGAAGCCGCTGTCAGCGGCTGGCAAAACCAGATCAGTGAAGTCCAGGAAGGACTAGCTAACCGGTTGGCCAAGGCCAAGGAAGGCCTTATGGCAGCCGTGAAAGGGGATCTAGAAGCCGGCGCGGTCCAGGAGCAGCTGGCAGATATCCGGGATACGCTTCACGAGTGCGCGCAGGCCACCCTGGCCATGGCCGATCACGTGGCCGTACTGGGAGAGGCCGCAAAAGCCCTGCACGGCGAGGTTGCGAGTCTGCGTTTGCCGTCTGGCGAGAACTTTTCGGGGAATGGTGCAGCCGGGACCACTTTTCTTCAGCTTGTTCAGGAAGTGCGCGAACTTTCGCAAGCAGTCAAGCAGCTCGGCGAAAGGGGAGAGGCCTTTGGCGCCGAAGTTTCCCAAGTCCGGCAGGAACGGGACGAGGCGCATGCAGAATTGGCGCGCGTTCGCAGCGAGCTTGAGCGGTTGCAGGCTGGCGCAAGCCCCGATGCCTCCGCACTGCCTGCCGGGCAGGATGAGAAGGCTTCCGCTTCAGAGGCGCAAGCAGCAACTGAACGGGCCGAAGAGGTGGCCTCCCTATTTGAGGCATTCGACACGGAAGGAACACGCCGCCGTTTGGGAGAGATTCTTATTAGTGCGGGAATCATCTCCCCCGACCAGTTGAAGGAGGCCCTGGGGGATCAAGAGGCAAGACCCCAGCAGCGGTTGGGCGCCATTCTCGTGGACAAGGGCTACACGAAGGAGGAGGTCGTAGCCCAAGTCGTGGCGGCCCAGTTGCGTCTCCGGTTCGTCCGGCTAGAGGGAATCAATCCCGATCCCGAGGCGCTCCAGCTTGTCACGGGGCGCCTTGCCGCTCATCGCAAATGCGTGCCCCTCGACCTGGATGGAGATACTCTCGTCATCGCGATGGTGAATCCTCTTGACCTTATTGCAATCGAGGACGTGGAACTGGCCACTGGAAAACGCGTTGAGCCGGTCGTGGCCAGTCCCTCAGCCGTGGCTGACGCCATCGATCGTCTCTATCCCTCGGCATAGCTTGCGCGAAGGCCGCAATATGTTCTGGGCGCCTATCGAGGTTGCGCCTATCGCATGGCTAGAGCGGTTTTCCCCGCGACGGCGTCTCCGAACCACGCGAGAGGAGCTGTTGCAACGACGAAGATCTCCTGTGCCTCAGGGGAAGTCTCAAGCAACCTGGAGAGATATGGTCCCACCTTGTAGTATGCCTCGGCAAGATGCTGTCCAAGAGGGCTGTTTTTGAGGAACCCGTCCCGGACGGTCCGGTAGTTTTGAAGCAGTTCGGGATGTTCTTCGTAGACCTTCGAGAGAGGGCAGGCGGGGTCGACAGGTCCCGTACCGCTGAGCCATTGCTCAACTTCCGGGAAAAAGTGCCTGAAGGACGAATACCGGTCCCAATTGTTCGAGGGGTCAACGCAGCTATGCGTCGCGCCATTGCTGAGACACCCCATAAAACGAAGCGATCCATCATTAGAAAGCAGGGGCGAACCTGACGAGCCGGATTCCGTCACGCCCGCGGACCAGAGCACGCGATTCTGGTGCTGGTAGCTGCTTATCCCACCCACGCCCACATCCGTTATCTGGCCGTAGGAAATCCGCATGGCCGTGCCTTGGGGGAAGTGGATGCCAATAACTTCCTCGTTCACTGCAGGCGTTCGGGTCGTGTAGCCGAGGTAGGTTCTGCCCAGAGCGCCTACGGGGACACTGTCAAGCTCAAGCAATGTGATGTCGAGTGTGCCGTTGGTCTGCAACAGGCTTTCTCCAGTGCTCCGCGGCAGTGTGCCGATGGGCGGCGCGTCGTTGGTTTCGCACTGGGATGATCGAAAGTCCCACACGATGTCGATGTTTCTGGGATTGGAGATCGCTTCGGGCACGCAATGGTTGGCGGTCATGCAGTAGGGTTCGAAGGCGGGCGTATCCGGGTTGTTGATAAGCGCGGCCGAGCACAGGCCCTGGTCGTAGCCCGACGGGATCACCATGATGCCCACTCCGGTCGACGCCTCCTGGATATCGGGGTCGCTTTCGCAGGCGATGTGGATGTTGCAGGACAGTTCTTTTATGTCGGCCATGCTGCGGAAGAAATGGGATACTCCCAACAAGACCGGCGCCGGCGTTGCGCCCGAAGATGAGCGGCCCATGAGCACGCAGGTGTTGCCCTCGATTGTCGGCAGCCACCTTCCGCCTTCCAACGCATCCGCTGCTGTGTAGGGTCCAAAACTGCGGTTTGCGACGGGGTCGATCGCCCATAGCTCTTCACCGGGCGCCAGACTGGAGAGGTCGACGAGGATGCGCAAGGCGTAGGCGTCGATAGAAGTGATTCCGGCGAGGAACATCGCGCCGTCTTTCTCTCGGATTCCCTTTCCAAACAGGGATGCAGAAGCCAGATCCACAGCATAGCCGCGCCCAACGATCAGGATCTTCATGTCGCTAGGAGCCTCTGCGAGTTCGTCGTTCTTTCCCGCAAACACGTCAAAAACATGGACCGTCTTTACGTTTTTGAGGTGCTCTGCAACGATGTCCCGCGGGATCGGGTAGATGGTTTCGGCCAGGTTTTTTCCGCTGGTGGGAGGGAGGTATGCGGACTGGGCGTCCTGCGCGGAAACCCGGGTTGCCAAGACTAATGCCAGACAACCAGCAAGCGCCAGACGGATCTTCATAGAAAGAGACCTCCTTGTTCCTTTTCCGGGGCAGTGAACAGCCGGTTCAAAGCCTTGCCCTCGCAATCCTAATCAAAACCTATCTACTGGATACAATCACGCCTCGAGAAGATTACCATACATCGTCAACAGCCTCTCAAGGCTTATCCTTGCCGTTGGTTAGCCATTCCAAGCTGAACCGGGCCAGATGGAGGGTTTCATAGGGGTGCTGGCTGCCGTGTTCATAGAGGCATAAAACGTGATCGTCACGGGATTTGGCGAGATCCGAGTACGCCGATGGGCCTTCATGCAGTACCTTTTGGGCTGTCCATGTCGCGCATTCGTCGTAGCTCAGGCGGACCATCATTCGTTCCCGCTCCGTCGACGCGGGGTTGGAGAAGAGGATGCGGCTTTTCCCGCCGTCCTTTTGCGTCGAATAGCGCAGACAACTCGCCTGGCATATGGGGTCGATCAGGGCCGGGTCAGGTTTCGCCCCCGACCAGGTGACGCCGCCGTCCCGGCTCGTGGCGTAGTATCGCCGGTTGTCTCCAAAGTAGTTGCGCATGTTTTGATAGAGCCGGCCGTTGGAAAGCTCGACGAGGGTCGACTCATTTGTGAATCCTTCATGGATCCCTCCGATGCTCCACGTCGCCCCGCCATCATCACTGTAGATCACGTGGGAATACCAACTGGCTTTCTCAGGACCTAGGGAATGATTCGATGGAACGATGATGCGCCCAGTCGAAAGCTGCATCGCATGCCCAGGCCCGGTTGCATACCATCTCCAGCCCGCCCGCCGCACCTGCTCGGAGATCTCGCGGGGCTTGGACCACGTCATCCCCTCGTCGGGACTCCTCGATACCCATATGGTTCGCGGTGGAGCATTCCCTTTGAGGATCATCTCCTCCGTCGTGTCGCCAATGTTCTTTGTGAAGACCAGGATGACAATCCCCGTACGTTGGTCGACGACCGGCGAAGGATTGCCGCACGTGTGTCCATCGTCGTCGACGATGACGCCCGTCGGCCCCCAGTTGCGGCCGTGATCCTCGCTGCGTCGCAGCACAATGTCGATGTCCCCATAGTCGTGCGCGCTGTCTTTTCGTCCTTCGCAGAAGGCGAGTACGGCGCCTTTGGCGGTCACGGTGAGGGCCGGTATGCGATAGGTGTGGTAGCCACTCTGTCCCGCCGTGAAAAGGGGAGTCTGTTCAATGCCCGTTTCTGCGTTTGCAGCCATATCGTACTCCGTCTGGCCTGGCGCCATGCAGCTTATCCATGCAAGCAGGCACACAGCCGCCGTCAGCCGGCATGCCTTCGTTTCGTTCTTTGTCTCGATGCCTATGGCAAACGCTCCTACGACGGTGCGGCGAGCGCCTGCGTAAGGCCTATGCAATTATACAGCCTGCTCGTCGCGCATATCTTTGAAAATCTTCTTACAAGGTGAGTGTGGGTGCGCCGCTGTCGCCAAGCAAGAGAGCAGGCGACACAATCCATATGAGCTTCGGGGTGAAGGGCTTTCCAGAATGGCGCCCGAGCTTGGGGGAATGTCGCCTCCGGCGCGGATGGTGCACTTCTCCTATCGCAGAATAAGGGGAAGACGCCGTAAAAGCGCCGTTTTCTGATCGTGCCGGCAAGGAGGCAGAGCGGCATCTTGTTCACGGCGTCGAGTATAAGGATTGCAGCAAAGGCCCGGCAAACAAGCAAAGGTGGCGAAACCGCAGCAGATTCATTTAGACTGTCGTCTCGATCGACGGGAGGTGGGGATCCCTCTGGCAAATCAGGCGGTCGCGCTTCGGTGCGTGTTTTTTGGGGCGGTTGACTCCGGGCAGGAGGTGAACGTGCCGGCTTTTTGGGAACTCAACCCGGTGCTTCAGGCGATTGTCGCTACCCTGTTTACGTGGTTCGTCACAGCTTTGGGCGCTGCGCCTGTCTTCTTCACGCGGACTATTAACCAGAAACTCATGGACGGCATGTTGGGCATGGCGGCAGGCGTAATGATTGCTGCTAGTTACTGGTCATTGCTTGCGCCTGCTATCCAAATGAGCCAGGAATTGGCAATACCTTCCTGGATGCCTGCCACGCTTGGTTTCCTCGGCGGGGGCGTTTTTCTCTGGGGAGCCGACAAATTGCTGCCCCATCTGCACCCTCTTGCCGCTGTTTGGGAAGCGGAGGGCATTTCGACGTCTTGGCACCGGAGCACGCTGCTGGTATTGGCGATTACAATGCACAACATCCCCGAGGGGCTGGCGATAGGCGTGGCGTTTGGCGCAGCGGCCTCGGGGGCGCCTGATGCGTCTGTTGCCGGGGCAATAGCTTTGGCGATCGGCATTGGATTGCAGAATTTCCCCGAAGGAACCGCTGTTGCCATGCCCTTGCGGCGCGAGGGCGTTTCTCGAGGCAAGTCCTTCTTCCTCGGGCAACTTTCCGCCGTTGTCGAACCCATTGCGGGAGCTGTGGGAGCGGCGGCGGTCTTGCTCATGCAGCCAATTCTGCCCTATGCCTTGGCCTTTGCGGCCGGGGCTATGATATTTGTTGTGGCGGAGGAGCTGATCCCGGAATCTCAACGGCGGGGCGATACGGATGTGCCCACTGTCGGCGTCATGGTTGGTTTTGTGGTGATGATGATCCTTGACGTCGCCGTAGGATGACCTGAGAGTGTTGCGCTTTTTGCAATTGGCCCGTGTGATCCTATAATGCAGCAGGTTGTCCGTGTGCAACGCATAAGGCTGCTGTCTTTGAACGAGGAGGGTATCAGAATGCCGCAAAGGAAAGTGAATGTGGCCATGGTTGGGGCGGCCTTCATGGGCAAAGCCCACAGCAACGCCTGGCAAAAACTGGCTATGTTTTTCGACCTGCCCGTGCAGCCGGTCATGAAGGTGCTTTGCCGCAGGAGCGGAAGCGACCTCGACATCGCCGAACGTTACGGCTGGGAGGAGGCCGACACCGACTGGAGACGTGTCGTGAATCGGCCGGACATTGATGTCGTCGACATCTGCACGCCGAACTACATGCACTCTGAGATCGCCATCGAGGCCGCGCGAGCCGGAAAACACGTTATCTGCGAGAAACCCTTGGCGGCTACCTTGGCCGACGGCCAGGCCATGCTCAAAGCCGTCCAGAAGGCTGGTGTGAAGCATATGTGCGGTTTTTCCTACCGCTTTGCACCGGCTGTCGCCACGATCAAAAAGCTCATCTCGAAAGGCGCCCTTGGCCGTATTTTCCACTTCCGCGGCGCGTACCAACAGGATTGGATTGTCGATCCGGGTTTCCCCCTTGTTTGGCGTCTCAAGAAAGACGAGGCGGGCTCGGGCGCCCTGGGCGACATCGGCGCCCATACGACGGACCTCTGTCAGTATCTCGTCGGCGATATTGAAGAGGTCAGCGCGTCCATGCGCACCTTTGTGAAAGAGCGCCCGGTCAGCGAAAGTGATACGGGCATTACCTCGGCGGGTCACAGAACCAAGGCCGGCAAGAAAGGGAAAGTGACTGTCGACGACGCCGCGATTATCCTTGGCCACATCAAGGGTGCAGACACCCTTGCAACCATCGAGGCGACACGATTTGCCACAGGACGCCGCAACCACAACTCGATCGAAATCTACGGTAGCGAGGGAGCCGTGCTATGGAACCAGGAAGATATGAACTTCTTCCACTACTACAACCGGAAGGATCCCGACAATCTCCAAGGATTCCGACGGATACACGCGACGGATCCCTCGCATCCCTACGCAGCGCAGTGGTGGCCTTCCGGGCACATCATCGGCTACGAACACCTTTTCGTGCACGAGTTCTATGAGTTCATTAAGAACCTTAATGCCAAGATGGCGGCCTATCCTACTTTTGCGGATGCGGTCTCGTGCCAGAAAGTACTGGACGCGGTGGAACGTTCCGCGGCGTCGCGCAAATGGGAAAAAGTGAAGTAAAGGCTTTCAATAGCGAGGAGAAACGACATGAAACTGGGTCTGCTGACGGTGATGTTTGGCGATATGCCGCTGAAAGAAGTGCTCGACAAGATCCGCCCATTGGGCATGAAGGCTGTCGAGTTCGGGGTAGGCAATTACCCGGGGGACAAGCACTGCAATTCAAAGGAGTTGCTCAGCTCGAAGCCCAAGCGCGAGGAACTCATGGCTACGCTCAAAGGTGAAGGGCTGGAACTCAGCGCCTTGAGTTGCCATGGAAATTGTCTCCATCCGGACCCCGATTTCGCGAAGCGGAACATCGAGGTTCAAACGGATGCTATTAAGCTTGCTGAAATGCTCGGCGTTAAGGTCGTCATTGATTTCTCAGGCTGCCCGGGCGGTGAAGAGAACGCCACCAAGCCGAACTGGGTGACTTGTCCATGGCCGCCTGATTACCTCGAAATCCTCGAGTGGCAGTGGGAGAAAAAGGTCATTCCTTACTGGACCAAACAGGCGAAGTTCGCTGCAGATCACGGGGTGAAAATAGGTTTCGAGATGCACCCGGGCTTCGTCGTGTACAACACCGAGACGCTTCTCAAGTTGCGCAATGCCTGCGGCAAGAGTCTGGGCGCCAATTTCGATCCCAGCCATTTGTTCTGGCAAGGTATGGACCCCATCGAATGCGTGCGCGTCCTCGGGAAAGCTATCTTCCACGTCCATGCAAAAGACTCGATGGTGTATGAGCAGAACGCGCGCGTCAACGGCGTCCTTGACGCCAAGCACTACAGCCAAGAGTTGAAACGCTCGTGGCTCTTCCGTACTTGCGGTTATGGGCACGGCATCGAGTGGTGGAAGGATTTCGTGTCAACCTTGCGCATGATAGGCTACGACGGCGTCATGAGCATCGAGCACGAAGACAGCCTCATGTCGAATTGGGAAGGTTTGACGAAAGCGGTCGAGGTCCTTAAGCAGGCTGTTATCACGGAGAAGGTCACGGCGATGACCTGGGCCTGATCGGAAGGTTCTAGTGACGGGGCCGTGCGGGAACTGCGTTCGGCCCTTGTGCCTCTTCGGGTATGACTCATCCCGTACGGGTCGGGGTCCATGGAAAAGGGAATTCCGGGCGGTTAAAACCGGAGGGGTCGTGCTCCATGTTCGGCAATCAGGATCCGGCGCGCTTCGCCTGCCGTGAATAAGGACCCCGTGATAACCAAAGGTGTTGAGGACGTGGCCAGGCGCAGTCCCAACTCGACTGCCTCGGCGAGGGTGCCGGCCCGCTGGTAAGGTCTGGCACCTGCCGCTTTGCACAGATCATCGAGGGGCAGCGCGCGGTGCGTACTCGCCTGACTCAGAATAAGCGTTTTAGCGACCGGCGCCAGCGCGCGAAGGATCTCTTCTGTCTCTTTGTCGGAGGATACGGCCAGTACAATCACCGACGGCGGAATTTCCCAAGCGAGTTTTGCAGCGCCGGCGGGATTGTGAGCGACATCGACAATAACCGGCGGATTGTCAAGGACTTGCTCGAGACGGCAGGGCCAACGGGCCGACTTCAATCCTGCCTTGACAGCATCCTCGTTGATGCGTGGACGGCTCTCCATAAGGATCTCTGCGACCGCAACAGCCACGGCCGCGTTGGGGCCTTGATAACTTCCCGGCAGACCCAGCGGCGTAGGTTCGAAACGCAAGCGCGCGCCCTGGTAGGCGAACTGCGGTTCCATGGTTGGTCCCGAGAGCTGAAAGGAGAAATCCCGATCGAGCAGCCGCACGGGGCACCTGAGTTTTGCCGCCTGGTCAAGGATAACACGTTGCGGGCTTGTTTTGTTTTCACCTACTGCAAAGGGGACGCTCCGTTTTATGATGCCGGCCTTTTCGAAAGCGATCATCTCGAGGGTGTCGCCAAGGTAGCGGGTGTGTTCGAGGTCGATATTGGTGATCGCGCCTGCTACAGGCATGATCACGTTCGTCGAATCGAACCGGCCTCCCATGCCTACCTCGATCAGCGCAAAGTCCGGTCTGCGTTGCGCGAACCACCGGAATGCAATGGCCGTGACAAACTCGAAATAGGTGGGAGGGTTTTCCATCCGTTCCGCGATTGCTCTGAAAAAACCAATCTGTTCGTCAAGCTCTTCATCAGTTATCGACTGGGCATTAAAGAGGAAACGCTCGTTCACTTCCATGAGGTGCGGGCTGATGAAACGCCCCGTCGTATGTCCGGCGGCGCGCAGAATGGCGCTGAGCATTGCGACGACGCTTCCCTTGCCGTTTGTGCCGCCCACGTGAAGAGCTGTGAGAGATCGGTGGGGATTGCCGGCCTCGTCGAGAAGGCGGGTGATATTGTTCAGCCCGAGCTTGATGCCGTGGTACTCGAGACTGTCGAGGTATGCGCGGTGGGTCATTGCGACGCGAGATAACGCAGCAGCTTCCCGAGCACGGGGCGGAGTTCTGTTCGTTTCACGATGTGGTCAACGAAACCGTTGTGAAACTGGTACTCGGCCTTCTGGAAGCCTTCTGGAAGCTTCACTTTCAGGGCGCCTTCAATCAGACGGGGTCCCGCGAAACCAATGTGGGCGCCGGGCTCCGCCAAGACGATGTCGCCCAAGCTTGCGAAGCTCGCATACACCCCGCCCGTCGTGGGGTCGGTCAATACGGAAATGAACGGGATGCCGGCCTCGTTCATGGCACGCACCGCGTCGGCGGTTTTTGCCATCTGCATGAGACTCAGGATCCCCTCCTCCATGCGAGCGCCTCCTGAAGTGGCAATCATTATGAAGGGGATGCGGTTGCCAATGGCGTCGTCTGAGGTGCGACAGAACTTTTCACCTAGAGCCGAGCCCATGCTGCCGCCCCGGAACGAGAAATCCATCGCGCCCAGGACAGTCTGACGGCCCTCGATCCGAGCAAAACCGGTAATAATGGCCTCGTTGAGACCCGACTTCTCCTTGGCCTTGGCGACTTTGTCGAGGTAGTGATAGCCGACCGCCTCGACGTTGAACTCGAGGGGATCGGCTGCCTCGATGTCGGTGTGACTTTCCTCGAATGATTCCGAGTCGGCCAGCCAGGCAATACGCTGGCGCGCGGTCACGCGAAAATGGTACCCGCAGCGCGGGCAGACCCATTGGTTTTCCTCGACCTCGGGCCGATACAGCGCATGCTTGCACCCTTCGCATTTCATCCAAAGCCCGTCAGGGACAGCGCTTTTCCGCCCGATTTTAGGGACAAATCTGCGACGCTTCAGGAAAGCCATGTTCTCATCCTCCTCGACCCGGCCGTCTACTGGTCCGTGCGTCTTTGTGAGGTTCGGACTTCAAGGCGTCTCCTCTTGGTCCTTATTGTATAACAGACGGCCGCAATGCATACAAGGAACGAGTTTCTTGTTTTCAAGCACTTCGTTGACGTTTTGCGGCGTCACTCTCATATGGCAGCCCGAGCAATAGTCCCCATTCAAAGGAACGACTGCCGGGCCCGTCTTTTTGCTTGCTCTGATGCGATCATAATGCCGCAACTGGTCGACAGGCACCTGTTTTTCGAGCGGCTTGCGCTGCGCTTCCAGTTTGAGGCGTTCCTCGCGGGCGTGAGCCAGCTCCTCGTCAATTTCCGCGCACTGTTTCTCGATCGTGGCCTGTTCTGCCTTGATCCGTTTTCTGTCCTCTACGAGCCGGGCGTCTGTCTCGTCGATTTCCATCATGAGGTTAATGAGGCGTTCTTCCTTGAGGCCTATCTGCTTTCTGAGCCCTTCAATCTCGTGAAGCAGCGCCTGGTATTCCTCGTTCTTCTTGACCGAATAGAGTTGCTGGTCATACTTGCTGATCTGGTTCTGATGCTCTTCAATCTCGAGCTCGCCTTCGCGCTGTTCAGCGCGCAGGTGTTTACAGGCGCTTTCGCGCTCCTGCAACTCGTCAGTCAGGCGTTTGGTTCGGATCTCGAACTTGGCCTTCTGTTTGGGGATCTCTTGTTCCTGCGCCTTGAGCGCTTCGATCTTAAGGTCCAGGTCCTGGAGGCTAAGTAATTGTTTGAGCACCTGTCGGTCTCCCGCTGCCGTCGGCCTTGCCCGTCTGCAGACAGTCCCAGCCGAGTTTAGGCGCGTTGTTCAGATTCAAATGCAATTGGTCCCTACGGGACGCCGCAAAAAAGCCGCGGCTTATGCCGCGGCGAAGCTAGTCCTCGAACAGCTCGGACCTTGCCGATCGCGCGATGGCGATCTTGCCGGTTCGCACAAGCTCTTGAATGCCGAAGGGATACAGCATATCTATAAATGCATCCACTTTTCCTTCGGAGCCGATCGTTTCGATGGTCATTTCATCGGCCCCCATATCAACTACTTTGGCTCGGAAAATGCTCGCCAACTCGACCACCTCGCTCCGGCGTTTGGCATCGACATTGATCTTGACCATCACGAGTTCGCGTTCGATGTGTTTTACACGGGTCAGGTCGGTCACCTCGATCACGTCGACCAGCTTGTTCAGTTGGTTCACAATCTGTTCGAGGACTCGATCGTCGCCGCGCACGACCATCGTTATCCGGGACACGGAGGGCTCTTCCGTTTCACTCACGGAAAGGCTGTCAATATTGTAGCCTCGAGTGCTGAACAGGCCTGACACGCGCGCGAGCACCCCAAAATGGTTTTCAACCAAGATACTGATCGTATGTTTCATAATCTCCCCATGCAATAAAGGCCCTGGCCAGCCGTTCTAGTTGTATTGGTTCATCATCTGTTCCAGACCCAGGGTCACGAACACGCCTACCGCATCCGCTGCTTGCTTCACGGCATGGTCGATTACGGAAATCTCCTCCGGCAGAAAAGAACCGAGCACATGCGCAGTAAGCGAATCGCCCTGCTCGCCGTTTCCCACGCCGAGCCGGAGCCTCGGAAAGGCGTCTGCGCCAACGTGCTCGATAATCGACTGAAGCCCTTTATGGCCGCCTGCGCTCCCGCCGGGGCGAATGCGCAGTTTGCCGAGAGGCAGATTTACATCATCGACTATGACGAGCAAATCGCTCAAATCGGCTGTCTTGTCGCGGACTGCAGGGCCCACCGATTGACCGCTCTCGTTCATGAACGTTGACGGTTTGAGCAACATGACAGGTTCATTCTCCCAGACGGTTTCGGCGACCACCCCTCTATACTTCACGCGATCGAACCTGATGTGCATCCGCGTCGCAACGAGATCCACCACCCGGAACCCGGCATTGTGCCGGGTATTCTGGTAGCGCGGCCCCGGGTTTCCGAGTCCGACTATGAGTTTCACGCGGCTGGCACCTCGCGCCTCTCTGGCGCACTATTCCTCAGTCGCTTCCTCTTCTGTCTCTTCCTCGCCAATCTCAGGAACTTCACCGGCTTCGGCTTCTTCCTCAGGCTCGGCCTCGATAACCATCCGCGGTGCATGGACGGAGGCAATAGTCCGGTCGGGATCCGTCAGAATTGCGACACCTTCAGGCGCCTTGATGGCATGCACGTGGATGCTGTCGCCCATAGTCAGCTCCGTCACGTCCAACTCGAATTGTTCGGGGACTTCGAGCGCAAGACACTCGACGTCGACCTCGCGTAAGGTTTGGTCAAGCACTCCACCTTCCCGCTCGCCTGCGGACTGTCCGGAAAGCACGACCGGGACCTGCGTGCGGATTCTTTCGTCAAGGCGAATACGCTGGAAATCCGCATGCAGCACGCGGCCTCGCACCGGGTGATGCTGCACGTCCTTAAGCATCGCAGGCGTGTCCCATTCGGGATCATCCTCGACATTAAGCTGAACGATGGCATGCTCGCCCGTCCGCCCATGGACGAGGTGGGTGAACTCTTTCAGGTCCAGATCGACCATGAGGGAATCGCCTCCGCCGCCGTAAAGCACAGCCGGTATCCTGCCTTGGGCCCGGATTCTGTGGGCGCTGTTCTTGCCTTTTTCGTGGCGTGTTTTTGCCTTGAGTGGCTGTAGTTCCATAACGTAGCTGCCTCCAATTGCGATTACTTGAACAGTATGCTGATAGATTCATCCTCGTGAATGCGACGAACGGCCTCGGCGATTAACGGCGCCAGGGAGAGTACCCGTATCTTGGGACAGGTCGTCGCCTTCTCACTTAACGGGATGGTGTCGCTTACAACCAATTCGGTGAGCGCCGACTCGCTGATCCGCTCGACTGCGTCGCCGCTCAGAATAGGGTGCGTGCAACAAGCGCGCACATCGGCGGCGCCCCGTTCTTTGAGCGCGGCCGCCGCCTTTACGAGCGTGCCGCCGGTATCAAC
>CAZBQH010000126.1:0-2220 GCA_964493915.1 uncultured Nitrospiraceae bacterium | reverse complement strand
CGTCCCCGTCAGGGGACGGTCCAGCCCAGGGCGCAGCCCTGGGTATGGGGCCGCGAGAAACGGAGCCCTGAAGGGGCGAAACCGCTGGGGGGCGTGTTGCGTTCGGAGTAGGGACGCCGGTTGCCCGGCGCCCCCTCCACAGATCCCGGCGAGCGGAACTACCGCACCGGGCTCCTGCCTTGGATTCTGACGCGCAGTCTCGCGTCCGGATAAGGGTGGTAGATGCGCGGCCGGGGAAGCCAGCGGTCGGCCAGTCGAATCATCCGTTCCAATTTGACGTAGCCTTTCTGACTCCGGCGGTTTAACGTATGGTGCCACAGCCAGAAGACTCGCTTACGGAACTTCTCCAACGCTCGGATGGCCCGAGGCACCCCGTAGTACCGGTAGTGACCTTGGACCACCTGTCGCAGCCAGCGTCCTGTTTCCTCGACGCCGACATGCATGCGCTTTCGCAGTTCGACCGACAGACTCTTGAGCTTCCCGCTCACC
Source organism: uncultured Nitrospiraceae bacterium (assembly GCA_964493915.1). Lineage (GTDB taxonomy): Bacteria > Hydrogenedentota > Hydrogenedentia > Hydrogenedentales > SLHB01 > CAZBQH01. Next base: position 1,731 of record CAZBQH010000126.1, on the reverse strand, counting down.
CGCTTGGCCATCGGCAAGCGAAGCACGATGAACCTGCCCCGGCGGTCCACGCTGCAACTGTGCGTGAACCCGAGGAAGTTGAAGCTCTCAGGTTTCCTCTCGCCTCGCCGACTGCGATTGCCCGATGCCCAACGCCCGAACTCGATCAGTCGCGTCTTGTCCGGGTGAAGCGCCAGGTTGAACTTCGCCAACCGCTCGCGCAGCTCTTCCAGGAATCGCTGGGCCTCGTGCCGATGCTCAAAGCCCACCACGAAGTCATCCGCGTACCGAACGATGATGACATCGCCTTTGGCCCGCGTGTGCCTCCAGTAGTCGGCCCAGAGGTCGAGCACGTAGTGAAGGTAGATGTTCGCCAACAACGGCGAGATACTCCCGCCCTGCGGCGTTCCCTCCTCCACCTCGACTCGCCTGCCTTCTTCCAGCACACCGGCGTTGAGCCACTTCTTGATGTGGCGGATCACACGCCGGTCCGCAATCCGGTGCTCGACGAACTTGATCAGCCATTCGTGGCTCAGCGTGTCGAAGAACCCGCGAATGTCCGCGTCCAGCACCCAGTTCACCTTCCTCGTCTCGAGCCCCACCGTCAAGGCGTCCAACGCATCATGCGGACCCCTGCCCGGCCGGAACCCGTACGAGAAGCCCTTGAAGTCGGCCTCGTACACCGCCGACAACACCGCCACCGCCGAACGCTGGACGATCTTGTCCTCCAGCGTCGGTATCCCGATGGGCCGCTGCCGGCCGTCGGGCTTGGGTATCCAGGCCCGCTTGACCGGCTTGGCATGGTAGCAACCGCGGTGCAGGCGGCCGGAAAGGTCCTGAAGGTTCGCCTCCAGATCCTGCCCGTACTGCCGCCACGTCTGGCCGTCCACTCCCGGAGCACTGTCGCGTCTGATGGCGCAGTACTCCTGTCGTAGACGATCGACGTTCGCCACGTGGTGCCATAGAGCCGTGAACTTGCCGTCCTTATCCTTCTGCGCGGCTTGCCGTATCCTCTCCAACGCGTTTTGCCAGCCAGGATTGGCTCTGGGTCCGATAGGCTGGTTTTGCTGGAGGGGATTCTCCTTGGCCAGGCCCCTTCCCTCGACCCGCTCCGCCGACGACGCCGCAGTGCCGCCATTGTTCGCGGGCTTCCTCGGTACTATGGGCCTGTCAGACTCCCCGCGCCCGTTCATCGCCGTCGTGCTCCTTTCGGATTCACGGCGCGGCCCGCAAGGGGCGGACGCGGGGCCTCACGGTTCCCGTGTGAAAGGCTTCCGTACATGCACGGGGTCTTCGACCACGCGGGCCGGGGCCGCGCTCGCGATAGCGCACGGCCCCGTGTTGCCTTCCGCATGTGGGGATAGCGTCGGCGTCCCGAAGTCGCCCCAATTTCGTGGCTCAATACCCGGCCTGTACGTACCCATGTCAACGCTTCGCCGCCGCCCTTGCGGACGATGACGCATGACTCTGGGCCAGCGTGGCTCGCTATGCCTTCGCTGTACGGCTCTTGCATCCGCTGCCTTTCACCAGTTATCCGTCGCACCCCCTTCGGGGCTCTGTTATTAGTGGGGCGCTGTCCGGGGGGTCGCGAGTACGCTCACCCCCGGCAAAATTCTGCCGGCCCTTCGGGCCTGACAGCCAAGGCGAGGGGGTGGAAAAGGGTCAGGAACTTCTTACCACCCACTCAGTTGGCCCAGATGCGAATTTACATGCGATCACCTCGCCTTCAGCCTGGGCGAATCTCCTGCCATT
>CAZBQH010000125.1:0-33375 GCA_964493915.1 uncultured Nitrospiraceae bacterium | reverse complement strand
CGGTTTCCGTTGAGGCGATTCGGAGAAGAGTCGAGGCGCATTCGGAGTTTGTGGGCCGTCTGCGCCAACAGATAGCCCGGGTTGTGGTGGGTCAGCAGTACATGATTGACCGGCTGTTAGTCGGGGTCCTCGCCAATGGACACGTCCTCATCGAGGGGGTGCCCGGCCTGGCCAAGACCACAGCCGTCAAGACGCTCGCCCAATGCATGGCGTGCCAGTTTACGCGCATCCAATTTACCCCGGATCTGCTGCCTGCCGATCTTATCGGGACGCTCGTCTATAACCCGAAGGACGGTCGTTTTACAACGAGAAAAGGCCCCATCTTCGGTAACTTCATCCTAGCCGACGAGATCAATCGCGCCCCCGCCAAGGTACAAAGCGCTCTGCTCGAGGCGATGCAGGAACGCCAAGTAACCATCGGCGAGGAGACCTTCCCCCTGGACGAGCCTTTCATGGTGCTGGCGACGCAGAATCCCATCGAACAAGAGGGAACGTACCCGTTGCCGGAGGCCCAGGTTGACCGTTTCATGCTGAAACTCAGGGTCACCTATCCCAGCCGCGCTGAGGAGCGGGAAATCATGGACCGGGTCGACCTGCTTCACGAAGGCAAAGTTGAGCCTATCGTCGGCAAGGAGGAGATTCTCGAGGCCCGCGAGCTGGTCAATCGCATTTACGTGGATGAGAAGGCCAAGAACTACATCGTCGATATCGTGCAGGCCACGCGGCACCCCGAACTGTTCGGACTGAACATGGACCACCTGATCGAGTACGGGGCCTCGCCCCGGGCGACCATCTATCTCCAGCAGGCTGCGCGCGCCCTTGCATTTCTTCAGGGAGAGGGCAACGTCTTTCCCAATGACGTGAAACAGGTTGCGATGGACATTCTGCGCCATCGCATTATTGTGACTTACGAGGCCGAAGCAGAGAATGTGACGAGCGAAGACCTCATCCGCAGCATTCTTGACACAGTTCCCGTTCCATAGCGAAGGGAGGCCTGCAAGTGTCAGGAGCCGTTCCATGATCCCTGTGGAAGTTATGAAGCAGATCCGGCGGATCCAGATCCGGACGAGCCACCTGGTCAACGACGTCCTCGCCGGCCAGTACGAGAGCGTCTTCAAAGGCCAGGGCATGGAGTTCCGCGAGGTGCGCGAGTATGTCCCAGGGGACGATATCCGCATGATCGACTGGAATGTAACGGCCCGGACCGGTACGCCTTATGTTAAGCTCCTTGCCGAAGAGCGGCAGTTGACAGTCATGCTCGTGGTTGATGCGAGCGGCTCAGGCCGATTCGGCAGCGTGTCGCGCTTCAAGAACGAATTGGCTGCGGAACTCTGCGCGGTCCTGGCGTTCTCGGCAATCAAGAACAATGACAATGTAGGGCTCATTGTGTTCACCGGCGATGTCGAGCTCTACGTTCCACCGAAAAAAGGCCGTCAGCATGTCTTGCGAGTCATTCGGGAAGTGCTTTATTTCGAGCCCAAAGGCGTAGGCACAAACATCCCCGCCGGCCTGCATTTCCTGAATGGCGTCACGAAGCGGCGCGCCGTCACGTTCCTTATCTCGGACTTCATGGCCGACGACTATGAGGCCATGTTGCGAATCGCAAACAAACGTCACGACCTTATTGCGGTTGCAGTCGCAGATCCGCGCGAGGAAACGCTGCCGAACGTTGGATTAGTGGCCGTGCGCGATGCGGAGACGGGGGAAGAAGCGCTGGTCGATACGCGGGATCCTGTGACGCGGCGCGAGTATGAGAAGGCCGCACGAGCGCGTGTTGAGAAACGCGAGGAAATTTTCCGGCGTACACGGGTCGATGCGATTCACGTTAAGACAGACTCGCCTTATGTAGAGGAACTCTACCGCTTCTTCAAAATGCGCGAGCAACGGTATGGCTGATACTTGGAGCAGAGGAGTTGGCATGCGGCGATGAGCGAGAGCACTCCTGAAAGACTGAAAGCGTTTCGCGCCGAGCACCGGGCAGAGAATTCACTCCGCCGCAGAATCACGGTTCTTGCGTTGGTCTTGTTTCTACTGGTTCTTGTCAACGCCGCGGTGTTGGCTACTTTTTTCTTAAGAGACCATCCACCAGCAGCCGGCGCCGCTTCTCCTGAACACTTCAAAGAGTATGCGCTTTACCTGGAAGAGAAGAGGCTGCCGTTAGAAGCCATCGGGGCCTATCAGCAGTATCTCGATGCCGCGGCGTTGAGCGATGCAGAGCAGGCGCGGCTCTGTTATAGCGTGGCGAAACTGGCGATCGAGGCAGAGGAATTCGAGAAAGGGCTGGCCTATCTTTATAGAGCGGAGCTTTTGGACCCTGATTCGGATCTGAAATCCGACATTGATAGAAAGATAACACTTTGTCTCGACAAACTGGGGCGCAACGTTGACCTTCGGCGGGAGCTCCGAAGACGCACCGTTCTGAGCCGTTCCCCCGAGGAAGTCACACCTGGGGAGATCGTGCTGGCTGAATTTGCGGGCCAGGTTGTCACCAACCACGACCTTGACGTCGAGCTTGAGAAACTGCCTGCCGCTGCTCGCGAGTCGTTCAACGACCCTGAGAAGAGACAGGAGTTGCTGAAGAATCTCGTGGCCGAAAGGCTGCTGCTGGAAAAGGCATTCCGATTAGGTTTTGATGAGGACGAGGAGATTCAGGAGCGTCTCTCCGCGTTGCGCGACCAGATGATCGTCCGCAAGCTGATTGACCAGGAGGTCCAATCGCGTATTCAGATCACTCCCGAGGATGTCGAGCGTTTCTACAAAGCGGAAGTCAATCGTTTCACGAGGCCGGCAAGAGCGCACGTACGGGTTCATCAGGCTTCCTCAAGCGGCGCCGAACCTCCCGAAGATGCCTTTACAGGCGAGGCGGTACTGGTAACGCAAGGCGAAGCGATCCCAGGCGTGCCGTATGATGCCGCTGCACTTGACGCTGTGTTCGGCGCTGAGCCGGGAAAGCGCGTGGGACCGTTCGAGATCGAGGGCCGTTTCTATACGTTTCTTGTGGAAACAGTAGAGGCCGAGGCTGTCTTGCCCTTCGAGAAGGTCAAAGATGAGGCTCAACGCATGCTCTCCGCCCAGAAAGAGCAGGAGTTGTTTCAGGATCTGATCGATGAAACGGTGACGGCGCAGGATGTTCAGCTTTACCTCGACCGTATTGAGGAGCCGGCGGCGTCATGAACGCCTTGGTTGCAGCAGTATGCTTGTTTGCGGCTGCCGTCGAGAGCCCGGAGGTCCATGTCCGGGTAGCGTTGGACCCGCCGTCCTTGCCTTTCCACAAACAGGCTGTGTTCACCATCGAAATAGATGCCCCTGAAGGACTTGAGGTGGATGTCGGGGAGATGGTGGGCCGTTTCGGCGGGCTGAACGCAGTTCCTGGCGAGAGTGCCAGCGTGATCAAAAACGGCCGGCGCTACAGCACCATTACTTACGTGATTGACCCGATCCGGCCCGGCGATTATGCTGTCGAACCGGTGACAGCAACGTGGGGGGACAACGGTAAAGCAACTGTGCCGTCGCCTGGTGTTCATGTTCGCGACCTCACGCCCGAGGAGGTCGCCCAAATCTCGACGTTCGAGCCAAACGCGGGCCCTATCGTCCTCAAGCCGCCCTTTTGGCAGCGCTGGTTGTTCTGGGTCGCATTGCTCGTTCTGTTGGTTGCTGCTGCGGCTGGAACGGTGCAGTTCTGGCGCCGCCGCGGCAGACGAGTGGTTGCGCCCCAGGCGCCGGCATGGGAAACGGCGTACGCCCGTCTCCGAGAGCTGGACCAACGCAGGTTGCCGGAGTCCGGCCAATGGGAGCCCTATTACGTAGACCTGACATCTATCCTCAGGGACTATATTGAAGACCGTTTCAGCCTTCATGCTCCTGAACGAACCACACAGGAGTTTCTTAGTGAAGCAGCCGGCAGCGGGTGTCTGACTGAGAACCAACAGCGGATGCTTGCCCTCTTCCTGCGCCATTGCGACCGGGTAAAGTTTGCGCGCTATGAACCGACGCTGGCTGAAATGGAGCGGAGTTTTTCCGCGGTGCTCGATTTTGTGGACGAAACCGTGCCGCAGCCCGTTCAGGAAGCGGCCCCAGTTGCGGGAGAGGAGGCGGCATGAATCTCCTCGGCCCGTTCCGCTTCGAAGCGCTTATGCATCCGTGGGCCCTTCTGATCCTCGTTGCGGTGGCGGCTCTGTTTGTGGCTGAGGTGACCGCTCATGCCCCCGGTGCTATGACTATCTCGACCGGCACAGCCCTGGCGCGTTTGGCGAAAGCGCGCCGGCGGCTTCTGCGCCGGTTGCCTGCCGCGCTCCGAGCTGCTGCACTTGCACTGCTTGTGGTTGCGCTGGCTCGTCCACTCCAGGGGCTGGCGCCGCGGAAAGATCGGGCCAATGTGATCGACATCATGTTATGTGTTGACGTGTCGGGGAGCATGCTGGCCCTGGACCGCGGATTTACGTATCAAGGGGAACTGCAGAACCGGCTGTATGTTGTAAAGAAGGTTGTCGAGCGGTTTGTTCAGTCGCGCAAATACAGGGAGGAAGACCGTTTCGGGCTGGACCGGGTCGGGCTCATACTATACGCGGGCTACGCGTGGACTCAATGCCCGCTTACCCTGGATTACGCTATTCTCGAGCATGAACTCGAACTGGCCGAAGTGGACGAGACAAATCGTGAGAAGCAAGGCACGGCTATTGGCTCGGCAATTGGTCTGGCTGTAAACCGGCTACGCAAGTCGGAAGCCAAATCCAAAGTGATCGTCTTGGTTACCGACGGCCAGAACAACCGTGGCGAACTGGGCCCGCTCACGGCGGCCCGTCTGGCAAAAGATTACGGCATTCGCGTCTATACCATCGGCGCGGGTTCGAGCGATGAGGTGCTCTTGCCTTCGCAGAGTCTGTTCGGGCCGCCGGTTCCCGTCGTGATTCCTATAGATGATGAACTGCTTACTGAGATCGCCTCTACGACAGGCGGCCAATACTACCGGGCGACCGATACCCGTTCGCTTGACAACGCATACGAAGAGATCAGCAATCTTGAAACAACTGAGGTGACGTTAAACGACTACTACGAACACAAAGAAGGCTTCGCCCCGTATGCGGCTGCAGGAACGGCGTTGCTTCTCGCCTCTCTGTTCAGCCGGCGTCTTTGGTTCGATCCGATCCCGTAGGAAAAGAGCAACAGGATGGCTTTTGCATTTCCGATAACGCGTTTCCACTGGTGGTTGGGGCTTGTGCTGGTCTCGCTGGCTTGCATCTATACGGCCTTGCACTTGTTGGAGCGCCGCCGCCAAAGCCGGTTGCGCCAGTTCGTTGATGCGGGTCTGGCGAGAAGGCTTGTGCCAGGCTACGATGCGGGTGTGCGCCGTCCGTTACGTTGGCTTGCGCTGTCGGGCTTCGCTCTTCTGGCTTTGGCGTTTGCTCAGCCCCAGTGGGGACAGGCTTGGCAGAACGTGCGCGGCCGGAGCCGCGATGTGCTTATATGCTTGGACACCTCGGAAAGCATGCGGGCAACTGATTTGAAACCGGACCGGCTTACGCTGGCGCAACGCAAAATCGCGTCCTTGCTGGACAAGATGCCGGGCGATCGTTTCGGGTTGGCGGCGTTCTCTGGCGCGGCGGCCGTTCAGTGTCCTTTGACCCTTGATCACGCCTATTTTAAGGCGGTCTTAAATGCCGTAGATACCGACACGATCAGTCGGGAAGGAACCAATATAGAAGAGGTTCTCCGGGAAGCGCTCGACACCTTTAAGCGAGATGCTGAAGAAACAGGCAACTATGATAGGAATACCCGCGCGCTCTTGCTCATCTCGGACGGCGAGGAGGTGGCCGGAGATGCAATGCGCCAAGCGGCGCAGGCGGCTGAATACGCGCGCATCTACGTCATTGGCGTAGGAGACCCTGATGGTGCCATTGTACGGCTTCCGGAGTGGATCTCCAGAGCTGGAAGGCACAACGTCAGCAAGCTGTCGCACATGTCGAAACTCGGAGAAGATGCATTGATCCGGCTCGCTCAGCAGGGAGGCGGCCGATATGTCCGCGCCACCATCGACAATGTGGATGTGGATATGATCCGAGAGCACATGGAAGAGTTGGCCACCCATGCCGCACGTGACGCCATGCGCTACAGACTTGTGAACCGCTACCAGTGGCCCCTTGCGTTAGCCATAATGTGTTTCCTGGCTGAGGGCGTCTGGTTGGCCGCCATGCCTTGGGTGAGGAAATGGCGCATGGGCCGCGAGAGAGGGTTCGAGGAGGTGCAACGTGCTTAGAACTTGTTCCCTGGCGGTCCTCGCTTTGCTATGTCTTCCCGCAACTGCCGAGTCTTTCTATGATCGTCTTGCAGAGGGGAATGCGAAGCTCGAAGCCCGTGATGCGGAAGCGGCCCTGACCATCTACCGGGACCTTCAGGTCGAGCGGCCCGAATCGGACGTCCTTTACTACCAGATTGCCTGCGCGCTCTATGAAGACGCCATGAGCAAAACATCCTCTCCGGCCGTCGACGAGGCGGCCGAGGAGTTCGTGGAAGCGATTCAAACTTTCGACAAAGTCGCGACGAGTTCCAACGACGCCGTTCGCGTAAATGCCCGCTACAATCGGGCCAACACGGTCTCCCAGATGGCCAAGCTGACCCAGAAAAGCGGCGACCCCGAAGCGACATTCGCCGCTTACCGGGAAGCCATCAAAGCATACGAAGATTTTCTGCGCGTGCATCCGGCTCACAAGGCAGCGCGGCATAACCTTGATCACATGCGGTACGAACTGAAGAAGATGCTGCAGAATCCCCCTCAGAAACAGCAGCAACCACAAAACGAGCAACAACAAAATACTCACGAGCAACAAGGGGAAGACGGCTCTCAACAGCAGGACCCATCGCAGAGCAGCCGACAGGACGAGCAGGAAACAAACGAGCAGAATCAGAAGAGGAACGATCAGGAAAACCAGGGAGACAACGAAAAGCAGCAGCGAGAAGACCAGGATAACACTCAGACGGAGCAGGACAACGAACAGGCTGAAGACCAGCAAAAGGTCGAAGAACAGAATCAACAGAAAGCACAGGCTGCTCAACAGCAAAGCCAGGAAGAGAAGGAACTGAGCCTTTCGGAGAACGCAGAGCAAGGGGACGAGCAGATCCCGGATCGGCAGACAATCGAGGCCATTCTTCAGTCTCTCGAGGATATGGACAATCGGGAACAGCAGGAATACCGCAATCCCAGACTGAATGAACAGTTCAGTCCGGAGTGGTGGTGATATGTCCAGGGCTGCGGCAATACTAGCGGCATTCTGGCTGACGGCGTGTGCGGTGGTGGACGCCCAACCGCAAGTAACGGCGAGGACAGAACCCGACCAAGTCATGGCCGGCGTCCCATTCCACATCGTCATCGAAGCAGAGGGGTCTGTACGCCATGTTGATTTCCCGACAGTTCCCGGCCTGTCCATCGACAAGCAACCAAGCACCAGGAGGACGGGATTCACGTTTATCAATGGCCGGGTTTCTTCGTCACTCGCGCTGGGCTATCGCGCAGTGGCTGAGAACGAAGGCCGGCTTACAATTCCCGAGATCGGTGTTGAAGTTGACGGCGTGAAGCTTTACACAAAGCCTATCGTGCTTGATGTAGCCAAACCGAGCCAGTCGCGCAGCCGCAGCGCAAACCCTTTCGGAATATTTCCGCCGCGCAGCGCAACGCCATATTCCGGCGGACGTCTTGATAGTGACGACCTCATCCGTTTGACCACGGAAGTAGACAAGGAAGAAGTCTACCTTGGCGAAGCGGTACGCCTTGTTTTGTCGATCTGGACGTTGAATAATCCGCGCCTTACGTTTGCTCCTCTTTCCGGGGGACTTTTGCCGCCGCAACCGGAAGGATTCTACGCCACGCCATTAGACCCGCCCGAGAGGCAGATAATGGAATATCGTGGAAGATATTACCAAGTGCATCAGGTAACCCAGACTCTTTTCCCGACGGTTGCCGGAGACCTCGAGACAGGCGAGTGGAGCTACGAAGCTGAAGTATCGGTTTTCCCAGGCTTTGAGCGCGACACAGTCCGGGCCGTAGGCGCAAGCAAGACTATTCATGTCAAACCTTTGCCCGATCCGCCATCCGACTTCAGCGGCGCGGTGGGGGCCTTTTCTTTGGATGTGAAACTGACCCGGCAGACAGTTGACCAAGGGGTCCCGACGCAACTCGTTGTCACAGTCCAAGGCAGGGGCAATCCCGACGCAATAGCTCCCCCGGCTCCCGGGCCGATCGACGGCGCCGAAATCCAAGGCCCTGAGACCGAAGTGCACAGGCAAGCCGGACCTGACAGCGCTCAGATTGTGAAAACGTTCACCTATGATGTAACGCCTGTCGAAGCGCATGAGGTGATTGTGCCGCCGCTGTCGTTTGTTTTTTTCGATCCTGATGCGGGCAAGTATGTCACGGTTGCGCAGGAACCGCTCAGAGTAGCCGTACGTCCAGCTCCTCAGCGCGAGGTGGTTATAGCCGGCACGAATCCCTCTCCCAAGGAGGAGCCGGTTGCCGTACTTAATGAGGACATCCGTCCGATCATTGCGGACGCCGGCAGGCTTAGGACGGAACGCAATGGCGGTTGGCCCGCGCTGGCGGCGCTCTTTCTCCCCGTCTTGGCGTATGCAGGGATAGCAGCAGGGATGACGCGCCATAGGCGTTTCAATGCAGACGCCCGTCTCGCCCGCGCTCACAGAGCCTTGGCCAGGTGCCGGAAGCGGCTCGCAAAAGTTAACACTGCAAAGGACCCCCCGAACGAGCTCTACAAAACCTTGGTAAGCTATATCGCCGACAAACTGGGCTTGGGCGAGGCGGGTATGACGTCGAGCGAGGCCGACGCCGAACTGGCCAAAGCCGGTGTGCCTGACAGGGAAAGAGACAGTATCGTCCGTATCTTGAGGGCCTGTGAACGCGCCCGCTATGGCTCTGGCCCGCTCAGAGGCGAGGAACTCGCGGCCTTAACGGAGGCGGCCCTTGTGACTACAGCTCAGCTTGAGCAGACGCTGAACGGAGGCCAAGGGGCATGACGCTTTCAGTATTGGCCCTGGTGATGATGATGGGCGCCCAACCATTTAATCAGACCTTTGCTCTCGCGAATGAGGCCTACGAAGCGGGGGACTACGAAGTGGCTGTCGCCCGCTATGAGCAGCTTGTGGCGGAACGCGTGTACGACGCGGACGTCTTCTACAATCTCGGCAACGCGTATTTTAAGGAAGGCCTTCTTGGCCCGGCCATCGCAAACTACGAGCGCGCCCTGCAGCTTGACCCGCGGAACGAAGATGCGGCCTCGAACCTCGAAACGGCCCTCGGCATGACCAAGCGGCATCTGGAAAAGCCGTCGCCTTCCGCTTGGAGGCAAAGCCTTTTCTTTTGGCATTACGGTCTCGGCTTGCGGACGCTTCGTATTGCGGCCCTAATTGGATGGACAGGTCTTTGGGCGGTACTTGCCTTGCGTCAATGGCGTCCTCTACGTTACACGAGACTTGCCGTAACGATGCTGGCTGCAGTCGCGGCGGCCTCGACCGTTTCTGTCTGGGCAAAGACGCACCCCGCGTCCTTGGCTGTTGCATCCGCGGTTCGCGTGCCGGTTCGTTACAGTCCTGAAAAAGGCGCAACGTTGCGCTTCGAGCTTTACGAAGGCGACCGCGTTGTCATAGACGGCCAAAAGGATGGATGGGTCCGCGTGACTACGGCTGGCGGGGAGCGAGGGTGGACTCACAGAGATAATCTGGCGTTTGTGGGACCGCCCTATTGTTCGCCGGCAGTGCCGCCCAACGCGTCGGTGCAAGAGGAGCCGCCCGTATGAGCCTGAGTTTTCCGGAACTCGCTCAAATTGCAGGCGAAAACCCCTCTGCCTTCTCAACCGTCCCCCGCGAGCAGGTCGTACGGGCAACCCGCGAGGATATTGCGCAACGACGCGACGCGATACGTAAGCGCCACGATGAAGGAGAATCTGGGAGCAACGTCGTTCACATGTTGGCTGAAGCGGCTGACGCCGTCCTATGCAGCGTTTTTCGCTTTGGCCTTACACGGGTGGTCAACCGGGATTTACTGGCATCGCGGGTGGCGTTCTGCGCGTTGGGCGGATATGGAAGGGGTGAACTGAGCCCCTATTCGGATCTGGACACCTGTCTGATTTACGAGGGGCAGCTCGACGACAACATCCGTGCACTCAATGCGTATTTGATTCCCTTTCTTTGGGACATTGGTTTTGTGGTGGGTTACACGTTGCGCAGCGTGGATGAGGCAGCAGCCCTCATAAATGAGGATATGCGCGATTTCACGAGTTTTACGGAGGCGCGGCTTCTGGCCGGCAACAGCACTGTTTTCGCGCGGCTGAAACTCATCGCCCGCGAGGCCCAATTCGGGCGCTGGGCAAGGGTCTTCGTGGCCGCCAAGGCGAGGGAACGGATCGAGGATCTTCCTTCGGATTACCGCGATCTGTTTCACCCGGAACCCAATGTGAAGGAAAGCGCCGGGGGCTTGCGCGATCTCCATACGGCGCTATGGATGCTGCAGATTGAATACGGCGCCATGTCTCTTGAACATGTGGTCGGCCAAGGGCTTATCACTTCGGACGAGCACCTCGAGATCGTCGAGGCTCTTGACTTCGTCTGGCGCATACGAAACCAGCTACATTACCACGCCGGGAGCCGGGAAGACAGGCTTACCTTCGCCAACCAGCGGCATGTGGCCAAGGCGTTCGGCTACAAGTCCGGCGAACATGAGAACATCTTCGAGTTTATGCGCGACTATTATGCCAGCGCGCGCAGATTGCGGCGCTTTCTCAAGATAGCCGCCCAATTGTGCAACGGCCAGTTCGCCTCCGGCGACGCCCAGACAGCCAAACCCTTGCGCATCGGCCTGACCTTCCGGGACGGGGAGCTCTATGCGGGTGAAAACGACCCGGCCTGGTTTGCTCATAACCCCGCGCGTCTTATGGACCTTTTTTGGGAATGCGCCCGCCGCGAAGTGCGTTTGAGCCGGGCCACGCAGCGCATGGTCACGGAGAATCTGCATCTTGTCAATGAGACCTTCCGGTCGAGCGACCTCGTGCGCCGCTATTTTGTGGCAGTCTGCAATCGGCCGTACCAATCGGGGATGGCCCTGCGCCAAGCGGCGAACTGCGGGTTCCTTGACCGTTATCTGCCGGAGTTCGGCGCCGTTCGAGATGTGATCCGCTATGAAGGGTTTCATCACTATCCGGTTGACGAGCACACGCTGCGCGCCATCGAGTCACTCGCGTTGCTGCAGGACAGCGAAGAACCGGCCATGCGCTGTCTCCAGACAGCGCTCGAGCATCTGTCAGACCCTTATGTATTGGTGATGGCTGTTCTATTTCATGATCTGGGCAAGGCTGAAGGCGACGTGCACGTTGCAGAAAGCGTGCGGTTGACGCGGCAGATATGCCGGCGGATTGGAATGACGGAGTATGATGAAGAACGGATTGCGTTTCTAGTTGAGCATCATACGGTGATGAACCATATCAGCCAATGGCGCGACGTGGACGACGATAAGATACTACGCGATTTCACCCAAACCATGCGGACCGAGCAACTCCTGCGCGCCTTGTTTCTGCTCTCCTATGCCGATTTGTATGCAGTAGGTCCCAACGTCTGGAATGAGTGGAAGGGAGCGCTGCTGATGAAGCTTTATCTGCGTTCCGAGAAGATTCTGCTCGGCCGCGTCGAGACCGTCGGAGAAGCCTATTGGGAGACGTCAAAAGCCGCGCGCGTCCATGAGCTTGCCGCAGATCATAACAGCGCGAAGGTCGAAGAGCATTTGAAGACGCTTGGCGAGCGCTATCTCATGGCGTTCACTCCTGAGCAGATCGCCATGCACATCGATTGCGTTGCCCGAGCTGAGCGCACCGGCTTGGCCTTGCATCATATGGAAATGCCGGCAACCGGCATGAGCGAAGTCGTTGTATGCACCCGCGACAAACACGGTCTATTCTCGCGGCTGGCAGGGAGTTTTTCGTCGCTTCTGGTTGATATCAACAGCGCAGCCGTATTCACGCGGCCCGACGGCTTTGTCGTGGACTGCTTTACGGTAGTCGACGCGCACACCCGCCGTCCGATCACCTCCTATTGTTTGACCCGCCTGGAACAGATTATGCGCCAAGTGGTGTTGGAGGACAAGGATGTGCTGCCTCTTGTAGACGCGTCGCGCAAACGGCTGTTCGCGCTGCTCCAACCTGTGTTCCCCGTACCGACGCGCATCGAATTCGATAACGACTCGTCCGCTACGCATACGGTGGTGGATATCGAGACCGGCGACCGGACGGGGCTGCTGTATGACATCACGCGTTCCTTGTCGGACGCCGGAATCGACATCGCAAGCGCAAGGATTGTCACGGATGCCCGGCACGTCCGGGATTCGTTTTATGTGACTCGCAACGGCCTGAAGATTACGGAAAACGACGATCAGGCTCTTGTACGGGATGGCCTACGTAACGCCATACACCCGCGCTCGGCTGCATGAACTCGCAAAAGGAGATATGAGATGAGAAACGCATTGAAAGTAGTTCTGTTGGCAACAGCTTTTGCCGTTGCCTTGCCCGCAACAGCACTTGCCTCGGCAGAGACGCTGCGCGAATTTGAAGATGCGTTCATACGCATCGGGGAAGAGGCGCGGCCCTCCGTCGTAAACATCGATGTCGAGGAGAAGGCCCTTGATATGCAGGGACGTACGCCGAACCGACAGCAGTATGAGGACTTGTTCCGATTCTTCGGCATTCCGATGCCGGACGATCGGGGGCCGGCGCCCTTCGGCGCTCCACGCCGTATCCCCCGCGCAACAGCCAGCGGCTCGGGTTTCATCTATGACAAGCAGGGCCATATCATAACGAACAACCATCTTGTGGAAAATGCCGCGAAGGTTACCGTTCGCCTTCATGACGGGGCCGAGTACGTGGCGACGGAAGTATCCACGGACCCGGATACGGATTTGGCCGTGGTCAAAATTGACGCCGACCGTGAACTGAAGCCGGTGGTTCTGGGCGATTCCGACAGCCTCCGTGTCGGGCAGTTCGCCATCGCCATGGGCAGCCCCCGGGGTCTCGAGGGCTCGCTGTCTTTCGGTCATATCAGTGCATTGGGACGCGAGGGACTTCGCCTCGAGGGGCTGCGGTTCCAGAACTTCATCCAAACGGACGCGGCCATCAACCTCGGCAACAGCGGCGGACCGCTCTGCAACATCGACGGCGAGGTCATCGGCATCAACACAGCCATCGTATTCGGCGCGGAGTCCTTGGGCTTCGCCATCCCCATCAACACCGCCAAGCAGATTATTCCGCAGCTAATCGCAGAGGGAAAAGTCACTCGCGGCTATCTGGGCGTCGAAATCAAGGACGCATCAGCCGACTCGGGCGCCTACGCCGAAGCCTTGGGGCTTCCCGATCAGGACGGCGCCTATGTGAACAAGGTGTACGGCGGAACACCCGCCGAACGGGCCGGTATCAAGGTCTACGATGTGATCCGGTCCGTTAATGGGGAAATGGTGAAAACGGCCTCCGAGCTTGTGAACAAGATCTCTGAGATTGCGCCCGGCGCGACGGTGACTCTCGATGTGTGGCGCGACAAACAGCCTATCCAGATTGACGTGAAGCTCGACGAATACCCGGGAAGTATGGAGAAGGCTGAACTCGGCCAGGACGTCCTGGGCATGCGGCTGCGGACGATTAACGCGGCTGTTATCGATCAAATGGGATTGGACCCGGGTACGAAGGGCCTTGTGATTACGGACGTATTGCCCGGAAGCCCCGCCGAAGAAGCCGGGATGATGGTCGGCGAGGTTGTCATCGAGATAGCCCGCCGTCCCGTATTCACCGTGAGCGAACTGCGCAAGGTCCTGCAAGAGGAAGAGGCCCCAGGCAAGCCGATCCTTGTGCGTGTCTTTACCCGAGAGGGCCAGGAGAATACGCGCATCATCCGCATTCCGGAAGAAGACTCCGGCCAGCAGTAGACGCAAGGCAGCTCAACCGCACCATCTCTACGGCGGGTCCAGACAGCCGCTTTCGTGGGCTGGACGGACCCGCTTCTTTTTGAACAGGGCTAAAGGCAGCGCATAAAATGGTCGGATGTATGCGATTGTCCCAAAACGAGCCTGGGTGCGCCTAAGAATCGAATACCGCCTTATTCTTCTTGGCGTTGCTTTGGGCGTCTTGGCTGCATTTGGGGTGGCGCGACTGCTGGTGCCTGATCCCCGGGGACTGGGAACCCACGAACAACTGGGGTTACCTCCTTGCACAACTGCCTTGCTGTTTGGGATTCCTTGCCCGACCTGTGGTATGACAACAGCTTTCTCGCTTATGGCTCGGGGACGCGTGCTAGACGCCTTCCGAACACAGCCCGCCGGCGCCTTTTTCTCCATTGCGGCTGCGATGATCGCAGTGTTTTGCGTAGTCTTTGCAGCAATTGGCAAAGGGCCTGCTATGAGATTAACAGCGCGCCAAGTCGGTGCGGCGGTTGTTGCCGTCGTTGTGATCGTCATTGCGGCATGGATCTACAAACTGAGCGTGGCTCTGGCCTAACGGTGTCTGGCTGCGGCGCAGCATGCCGCGAGTCTGCTTCCGGCGGGAGTGACGTCGTTTGACAAAACGGGGGGGCTCTGGCTAAACTCTGGCCTGCGGGGATAAGGATTCGGGCAATGGAGAGGGCTTTTTCTGGCCGGCGCGTTCTGCTGGCAGACGACGACCTGATTCTGCGGGAAGCGCTGTCTGAGTATCTGTCTTCGGACGCGGTTATCGAGGCAGTGTGCAATGGCGACGACGCGATGGCGCGTCTGCGCGAAAGCGCGTACGACGTCCTGATTGCCGATATGCGCATGCCTGGTCTTCATGGTCTTGAACTGCTCAGGCAAGTGCGCCAGCAATGGCCGGACATGGATGTTCTCGTCATGACGGGTTACCCCAGCGAGTTTCCGTACGTGGACGCGATCCGCGCCGGGGCTTCTGATTTCATCGCCAAACCCCACGCTCTCGAGGAGATCGGGGCAAAGCTCGTGCGCATCCTTGAGGATCGGGCGCGTCAGGAAGACCGCGAACAGGAACGCACCGAGTTTGTGAAAGCAATTAACCGCCTCGAAGAGGAGCGGAAAGCGCGCAATGTAGCGGAGGAGAAATACAGGCTTCTCTTCGAGTTAAGCATGACCGGCATGGTTGTGCTTAATCACAGCGATCGCCGGATCGTCGACGCCAACAAGGCTTACGCAGATATGTTCAGCGTCAATCGCGACGAACTGTTGGGCAAGACTCTGGCTGATCTACTTGACCCCGCTTCGTGGCGGCGGCTCGAGGAAGCGCTTGTGCACTTTGCCCGGCCGGGAAGGGGCACGGTCGCCGATCTCATCGCGACAACGCCCGGCGGCCAGTCCTTGGCGGTCGACGCCAGTGTGAGTTTCATCGACTTCGGCGAAGAAGAAATGCTGCTCGTTTCATTCCGCGACGTAACAGAACTGCGCGATGTGCAGCAGCGCCTGGCCGAGATCGCCTCGAAAGACGGCATAACGGGTCTGCTGAATCCCCGCACCTTTCACACCCACATCGAAGGCACGGTGGCCCGGCTGCGCACGCGGCTTGCTCCAACGACGCTTGTCCTGATCGACATTGATAACTTCAAACACTGCAACGACACGTATGGGCATCAGCAGGGCGACGAGCTGCTTCAAAGGGTTGGCGATCTAATTCTCGAGTCGATCCGCAAAGGCGACCAAGGTTACCGCTACGGGGGCGACGAATTCGCCATCCTGCTGCACGGCGCCGATGCAACCATAGGTTCCCGAGTCGGGGAGCGGCTCCGGACGGTTTATATTGAGGGCGAGTCGTTTGGGACCTCGATGAGTGTCGGGGTCGCCCAATACCAACCGGGCATGGACGCCCGCGACTTCGTGCGGGCCGCTGACAAAGCTCTGTATGAGGCCAAAGGCGCAGGCAAAAACCAGATACACGTGGCCTAGGTGGAGCTCATAGCGTCGGCGATAGTCCCGGTCTTTGTGGTGGCTGCCATCGGCTATGCCGCTGGGAAGTTGCTCGACCTCCACGTGAGAACCCTGGCGGCACTCAATATCTACCTTTTCATCCCATCCCTCGTCTTCCGCCATCTTTCGCAAAACGCCATCGCCTGGAACGTCTTCGGGCGTATCGCTCTCGCCTGCGTTGCGACCGAACTCGCACTCTATGTCGTTCTGCGGCTTGTTGCCCGCGCACGGAGGATGTCCGGCGCCGCAGAGAGCGCTTTTCTCATGACCCTCTTTCCCAACCTGGGCAATTTCGGTCTGCCAGTCTGTCTATTCGCTTTTGGAGAAGAGGGTCTGTTCTACGCCGTGGTCGTTATGGTCTGCGGATCGTTTCTCCAGAACAGCGTCGGCATCTACTTTGCCGAGAGAAGCCGGCTCTCGGGGCCGAGGGCCTTTCTGCGCGTATTCGAGTTTCCCATGATCTATGCTTTCATCCTTGCGCTTATCTTCCAGCAAGGGGGGTGGAAGATGCCCGACGCTTTGTTCCGGCCGGTGAGTCTTCTAGCCGATGCCGCCATCCCCATTCAGCTCGTCATCCTGGGCGCCCAGCTCGCCGCGACCCGGCTCAGAGCCGGCGTAGACGTCCTCCTTGCCTCAGCCATACGGTTGGCTGCAAGCCCCGCTGTTGCCTTGGCGATCGCGGTTGCCCTCGGCCTTAGCGGACTCCCCGCCAAGGTCTTCGTGTTGCAGTTCAGCGCACCCGTCGCGGTAGGCATGGCCGTATTCGGCGTCCAATTCGACGTTAAGCCCGGGTTCATCGCCAGCGTCGTCGCGGTGACGTTTCTTTGCAGTCTGGCAACCGTCTCGCTGGTCCTCTTGCTCCTCGCCGGTGCGCCCCTGTAAAACCGGCAGCGCCGCCGGCCCGTTTTCCGTCAAGATCCGCCACGCTCGTGGCAAAAAAGGCGGCCAAGAGGTCCAAGTGTAGCTATTGTGGGCATTATTTGCGCATCCTTTTGTACTGTCCACAGGCAAAACTTGCGCACTCTTCTAGTTAAGCCCTTGTAATGGCGCCACTTGGCCTCCGGCATATTCCATGCTTCCCCTTTCCTAAGAAACCAGCGCACAGGACCAGACCCATGAGTAAGACCATTCCAGTTCCCGCGGTGTTGTTCGCCCTGTTCATGGCCGGCTGCGCCCCGTCGCTCGACGATGCCGAGTCTGTAGCCCTGTCGCCGGAGAGTCGAAAGCAGGTCGCTGTCGAGGGCGAGCAACGCAAGGCGTGGGTCTTGCCCGGAGGGGTGCCTGCGCGCATCGACGTCGGCGCAGTCCCCGCCAGCGGTGCTGTGCGCCTCGCACTTCTGCAGAAAGACAGCGGCTGGAATGCCGGGGTACGCGGCGCCGTTTATGCGGGCGGCCGGCGTGCGGCGCGTTTCAAAGCACGGGCCGGGGGACAATGGCGGGACCTGAGACTGGCACTGCCTGCATGGGCCGCCGACCTCGAGGCGTCCGTCGTCACGTACAGCCGGAAACCGTATTGGCTCGGAACCTGCGAGGCCGTCGGACCTATATCCGAACGCCCGAATGTGCTGATCGTCTTGATCGACGCCTTG
Source organism: uncultured Nitrospiraceae bacterium (assembly GCA_964493915.1). GTDB lineage: Bacteria > Hydrogenedentota > Hydrogenedentia > Hydrogenedentales > SLHB01 > CAZBQH01. The sequence continues at coordinate 15,816 of CAZBQH010000125.1, read as the reverse complement.
CGCCTGGATCACCTCGGGTGTTACGGCTACGAGCGGGACACGTCCCCCCATATCGACGCATTTGCCAAGGACGCGATCCGGTTTACGCAGCTCATGCCGCAATCTTCCTGGACCCGGCCCGTGGTCGCCTCGCTGTTTACCTCGACTTACCCCAACATCCACGGCGCCAACGACCGGCCTGATGTCCTTCGTGAAGGGTTGCCATCGTTTGCGCAGGCGCTCGAACGGGCAGGCTACGAAACACACGGGTTCATGACCAACCCGAACTGTCTGCCGGTCTGGGGCTTTGGGGGCGATTTTACACGATACAAAGACGTCGAGTCCGAGCAGTATCTTACAACCAATGACGCGAAAGTCGTCGACGAGGCTATTGCCGCCGTACGCAACGCGCAGGGACGGCCATGGTATCTCTACGTCCACACCATGGGTCCCCATGATCCGTATACGCCGCCGGCGCCTTTCGATAAACGCTTTCTGAGGGAAAACCCGAGCCCGGACCCTGTCCAGGCCAAGCGCGAACGGCTCGAGGACTTGTACGACGGCGAGATCGCCTTCACCGATCTGCAGATCGGCCGACTTTTCGATGCACTGAAAGAAACCGGACAATACGATAGCAGCCTGGTTATTATCATGGCGGACCATGGCGAAGAGTTCTGGGATCACGGCGGTTACGCCCACGGGAAAACGCTCTACGAGGAAATGCTCCGCGTCCCGTTTCTGGTCAAGCTTCCCGGACAACGCGGCGCCGGCACGACATGCGACGCGCTGGTCGAGGTAGTCGACATCGCTCCGACGATCCTCGAGCTGCTGGGCCTGCCGCCTGTCGAGGGTTTCCAGGGACGGTCCTTCGCTGCCCTCTTCGAGGGGAGGAAATGGACCAAGCGTCCTGGCTATGCCACGCTTCTCCTCGAGCAGAAAAGCCTGCGTGCCGCCAAGAACGGTCCTATGAAGTACATCCACGACCGCATCGAGGACCAGGAGATGTGGTTTGATCTTGACCGAGATCCTGAGGAAAGGGATCCGATCGAAAAACCTTCGGACGAGGGGAAGGGCCTGGCGCAGTACGCAGCCCGACTTGATTCACAGGGGCTTCCAGGACTGCACCTGCTGATTACCGGGGACATCCGCACCGGAGACGAGATCACCGGGCGCATCGTCGCTGCAGACGTCGGGGCCGCCGAGCTGCGGACCCAGAACGAGGAGGCTCACGTCGAGGTAAAGGGAGGGACCGTGCAGTTCAAAGTCGAAACAGTCGCGCCGCGCCGTGCACCCCACGCAGCGGCGCCGTGGCCGCAACACGCAGGGGAGCAGAAAAACGCCCATCTTTGGGTCGATTTGCCGGCGGACGAGAAAGCGGTCCTTACCGTGCTTCGGAACGGCGACCCCGTGCGGGCGACCAGTGTGTTTCTCGGTCCTGGAGGCGAACATGAGCTGTTGTACGAAACGCCCATGTTCCTTGAGGAACTGGCAGCGAATCCCGCCGGCTTTGACCCTGACACGCTGCCGCGTCGCTTCGCCGTGTACGTCTGGTACGTCCCTGAGACGGAGGCCGTACTCGACAAAGAACTAGCCCCCGAGCTCGAGGAGGCGCTCAGGGGCTTAGGGTATCTTCAGTAGAGAATTGCTGTCGGCTAGGCCCGTCTGACTTTCCGCACGGCCACGCCCAGGGCCAGACCCATGCCCAGGAGGACAAAAGTGGCCGGCTCGGGCACGATCGGATTCTGGCCGCCGCCGCCCCAACCCACATCGTCAACGGGCACTGTATATACGCTGTCATTCTCTGGCCCTTGGGTAAACTTCATCGCAGAGACCCATCCGCCTCCATCCGGCGCGGGATTACCCAGCGGAGGGTCTGTGGACTCCCATGGGATCAGGAAATCACCGAAAGCTTCGCTCCCCGTGACGGCAAAAACGAATTGACCCCAAGTTCCAGCAGGCAGACCATCGTTAGTGCTTGTCAAATCCAGTTGATAGTCAAACGTGCCGAACCCGTCGGCAGACTGGTTTAAATAGAGCGTCGGACTGAGACCCTCGACCCCTTGATCCACTGACCAGTACGATAGCTCGAGGGTGATTGCGGGGTCGACATCGGGGTTGACATTAAAGAACAGCTCCGCAAGGCTGTAGGTAAAGTCGCCCGCGGTCTGATTCTCTATTGTTACCGACAAGTAACGGTCACTGTCTTCATCATCCTTTTCATCGTTGAGAAACCAGTAAGTGACTAGGCCATCAAAAACCTCCACGTTTTCGTCATTGTCACTCGCAGCTCCGCTAAAAGTAAGCTCACCGTACTCAGTATCCGTGGGCGGTTCAGGCACGGAATCTGCCCAGACGGGGAGGGCCGCAAATACGAGAGCCATCACAACTGTAAACGCCACGCCGGAACAACGTCTGATTCTCATCTGCCTTACCTCCTGGGCTCGGATAGTCCGAGGTCTGCCCAACTCAAGTTGTTGTCGTAGGGCTTACCTGCTGGTTTCAGTTAAGCAAGTCCTGTGCCAAATAACGAAGAACTGGGAGGCTGGCATCCGAGGTACCACACTCGCTACGCTAAACTATTGCAATGCAATGGCTTAGGAAATAGTGCATCAACGGGCCCTAGCAGCCCCGACATGCCCGACGTGCCGGGCATACCCGCAAAGAGATTGTCAACTGTCTCACAATTACTCACATATGACAAACTGTTTACAAGATATTACACTGCTTAACTGAAGCGGAGCCAAGACCATGGCATGTTGGTCTGACGCGGAAATTGCCCGGTGGAAACGGCTGCGCCGTTGTCCCGGACACCTCCGTCAGAATCCGGGGCAACGGCGCTCTATGCACACCTCATGGGAAGTCGGATCAAGCTATTCCACGGCCTACCTGCGATGCCTTCTCAACGATTTCCGCCCGGCAACGGTCATGACGAGGCCCACGCCCATCATAACCAGTGTCGCCGGCTCCGGCGTGTGGACGTCGCCGGAGGCTGGGATTGTGAACGCGCTGTCGTCGCCGGGTCCTCGGGTGAAATGCATGGCGGCCACAGCGTCCGTCAGGCCACCGCCCCAACTGCCGCGGGCGAAAAAGTCGTCAATTCCAAGGTTGGCGCCGGTTGCGGTCAGTTCAACCGTCACAGAATCACCCGAGGTAAGACCCGTATTGCCGGCTCCGAAATCCAGACCGTAATCAAACCAGCCGAACCCTCCCGCGTGGTCAGGGCTCGTGAGCGAGGCGCCCGTGAAGCCGCCGTTGTCCTGGATGATCAGGTCCGTCACGTCTGAGCTTACCGTGAAATAGAAGGACGAGATTGTGTAGGGCGACGGGGCGTCGGTCTGATTCTGGATGAGAAGCGTCAATGCTCCTGAGGTCGAGTCGAATCCATAGTCAACCTGTGCCCGGAACACGCTTACGGGGGCGTCGTCGTCGCTCGCCTCGCTGCTGAAATAGAGGATGTCGGCCCCTGCTGGGATAGCAGCGGCAAGCGAGCATGCGGCTATCAGGGCAAGGACCGTGGCGAGTTGTATTCTGTTTTGCATGTTTCGAATCTCCTTGTACGACTCTTGGGCCGTTTTCAGAGGCGCCTACGCACTGTTCAATGCTTGATGCTTGCAGGAGTTGAGCAATATCCGTGCCATCGTTCAATTTGCGGTAGGGGAAGTTGTATTGCGTGTCTACACAAAACCAGGTCAAGTAACGCAGAACTCGTTTATAGATAAAGAGTTGGGGCGTTTTGCCCATAGTCTGTAGTAGGGCGTTTGGGGAAGGGAAAGCGAAGAAAGCCGGCCCAAGGTCGTACCGAGTTAATCAAGGATGGTAAACAAAAACAAGTCTCATAGGACACATTATAGGTCCTCTCAGATCTATAGATAATCTGTTTTGACAATATATTGCCCGTGTAGGGGAAGGGACTAACGCGGTTCGGGAAAGAAATGGGCCTCGATCATCGCGCAAAAGGTGTGGTAAAGAACGATGTGGGCCTCCTGGACCGTCTTGGTCGAATCGCCGGGGGAGCGCAGGGCTATATCGGCTGCTTCGGCCATTCTGCCGCCCTCAGAGCCTGTGAGCGCGACGGTCGTCACCCCGACGGCTTTGCCGACGGACATGGCCATAAGGCAGTTCCGGGCGTTGCCGGATGTCGAGATAGCGAGAAGCGTGTCGTCAGGTCGGGCGAGGGCCAGAGTCTCCTGGGCAAAGGCGATGTCGCGCAGGGGGGAGTCGTTTCCCGCAGCGGATACGAGGGAAGCGTTCAGTCCGAGGGTAACCGCAGCCAGGCCGGTCTCGAGATGAGCGCCAAGCTCCTCGCCGAAGGGGAGAGCGGTTAAGCGCTGGGCGAGCGTCTCCGGAATAGGCCTCTTGCGCTCGAAGCTCTTGCACAACTCGCCGGCGATGTGCATAGCGTCGGCGCAACTTCCGCCGTTTCCGCAGATGAGCAGCTTCCCGCTATTGGTGAAGGTGCGCACGAGACATTCGTGAAACTCGAGGAGCATTGGGACGCAGTCTTGAAGGTCGGGACGGCGTTCCAACATGGCGTCGACAATCTCGTGGACATGAGGCGCGAGTTCAACCATCTTAGCTGTGCATTCCTTTCTCTAGTCGAGATGCTGCAGCAACGCGAGCAGGAAATCCCGGTTGTCGGCGGCGACGTAGTGCATGGCGCCGCCCATGCGGGAGAAGGTCTTGCAATACCGCAGATAATAGTCTGGACTGTCCTCGGGGGGCTCGCCCTGTTGCCAGTCCCATCTGGACGGCTGCAGATCGACGACCACCATGAGATGGTTGTCGATGTGGCGGCCTTGCTGGATCGCGATGTTTTGGGCCATCGCGAAGGATTTCTCGAAGATCATCGGGGACATCACCGCGGAACCAATCGAGATGTATACGCCGCCGTCGATCTGGGCGACGCCTTCGGCGAAGGTCAGAAAGTCGCGCTGCGCCGCCCGGCCGATGGCCGCGCAGTGGTTCATCGGATGAGTATAGATAATGTCGTGGCCGATCATGGGATGGCCTGTAAAGGGGATGCCCGACCGATAGGCGACGGCCTGTAGTCCGTACTTTTTGTAGGGATGGGGAACGGCCATCCGACCCGGTTCGAGGTGAAACGCCTGTACCTGCTCGAGGAGATCGGCCGCGGCTGCGGCATGGGCCGGGTCGGATCTTGCAGAAGCACAGACAGTCTCCGCCAACTCGGCGGCGGACGGCATGTCGAGCCCGTCGCGTTCGACGAATGCGCCTACCGCCTCGCCATAGCCCAACCCTTCGTACGCGCCGACTACGAGGGCGAGATTGATGTAGAAGCCCGTTTCCTGCCAGATGCCGAACTGGCCCTGGCGGATGTATTCTCTCACGTTCTCGCTGCTCCGTCCCTGGTAGGCGAACTCCCAGTCATGGATGATGCCCGCGCCGTTTGTGGCGAAATGAGTGATCCAGCCTTTCTCGAGCAGGGCTGCGAAGACGGGCGCCAATCCGTTCTTGATGGCATGAGCCCCGAAGACGAGCATACGCGATTTCCCTGCGGTGCGGGCTTGGCGCAATCGGTCCGCAGTCTCCTCGACGACGCGAACCACGGCATCCGGGAGCGGCCGAGGGTCGTCTCCCGGCGCTATATGGTCGCGTTCGATGAGGACCTTGTTCTCGCGTTCCGCAAGCGGTTTGATGCGTAGCCTGCGCCGATCAAACTGATTGAAGGGCATGGGCGGCTCTCCTGAACAGGCCCGTTTGCTTCCGACTGCGCATCAGATCTGAAACTCCACGGTCAGGATTTTCTTTTTTGCGATCTTAAACCGGATCGCCGTGTCAACTATGTCTAAGGTTTCACGGCGCTCTTCATTCAGGTTGGTTGACCATGCCTGCTTAACGTTGTGCCAAACATTAAGCGTTCCGGACACCGTTTTGCGCGTTGGATTGTAGATACGGGCAATGTAGGAATTCGGGCGATCCTCGGCGCGTTTGAGAGCGGCCAATTGGAGGTTTTCGCCGGTTAATTCCACGAACCCGAGGCTTTTCGGTAAACTTCCCTGGCGTGCGCCGGATTGGGCCGCCTCGAGGGGGAGCGTGAACATCTCTGCCTGCTCGTAGACCCCTTGGGTCCAATCGCCGGCGTGCGGATATACGGCATAGCGCCATTCATGCCGGCCGGGGCACTGGGCCAAGGCCATCTCAGGATACACTTCCCAGCGCCCGGGCACCACGGATTGGCGGAAAGCGAAAGCGCGCAGAAGGGTAATGGTCAAGGGTCTCGCTGGAAGATCCGCCGCTTCGTACTCGCGAATTCCATCGTTAAGGATAGCCAGACCCAGTTTCCCGTCGGACATATCGACAAAACGTTGCATCGGCTTTGCACCGCGGCCCACGCTGCGCGACACCACGTCGAAAGCCGACTCCGCGTCGCAGTGGTCTGCTTTTAGATGCGTAGGAAATACCACGCGCAGGCGGTGGCTCTCGCATGTATTCTCGAGTGTGGTGTGAATGTCGAGGCGCCTCTCGCCCTCCCGGAGCGTGAAGCGGCTCGAGATCACAAGGTCGCGCAGTTGGGCTGAGCGCCGGACGTTTTCAGAAAAAGCAGATCGATCTCCGCTGCGAAGCGGACTCTCAAGCCCCGCGGGGACCCGCATGGCGTAGTCGACGCGCAGACGGGCCAGCAATGGCCCCGCCTCCTCGAGGACAATGGACACGGGACATCCCAGGGACGTGTAAGTCTCTGTTTCGCGGGGCTCGATGTGGGACGTAACGTGGCCGATCTCGGCGGCGTCCTCGAAGTAATGTAGCCCGCGAAAGGTATATTTCGAGTCTTTGTGCGTGAGGTCGAAGACGCCGTTGGGATGGAATACGGCGCGCAAACTCTCGTTCTCGAGTACGTTTGCTTCGGGTGCAAGCGTGCCGTTGATAGTCTCATGTTGCTCCCCTCGACCGATAGAGTAGGTTCGATAACCGAGCGGCGGGATATCGTTCACTTTGATATGGCAATGGACCCGGCGTGCCTGCAGTTCGAGCGGCACGTCTTGAATGCTGCGCACGAGGGTTCCAAAGGTGTAGCTGTTCGCCTCTTGCATTCTGATGGGATTCTCAGGCTCGTTGGTGCTGTCGGCCTGTCGGATGCAGAACACCTTCGAGGACGGCTGACCGGGCAGGTCGACAAGGGCGCTAATTACGCCGCTCCGGTAGAACGGCGAGGGATTATAGACCGTCAAGAGCAGGTCCTGGTCGGTGAAATCCGAGTTGTCAATCCGGCTCTGCACCTCGCTCAGCGCTCTGCGCGTGATCCCTTGCGCCAGGATATCGGCCTGCTGTGCGCGGTTCAGGACATCACGTTCAGTCTGGTCAATAGCTGACCCAGCGATGGCATGGTATGCCTGGTTCCTGAGGACAAGGGACCAGGCACGGTCGAGGGCGTGTTTCATGTAGTTGCCGCCGGCCATCAGTGCCAGGGCGCTCCATGGTTCTGCCCAGCGCTGGAGAAGGTTTTCGTTCCGTGCATTAGCCTGTTTGACCTGGTGGCGCGCACTAGCCGCATCGTTGCCGGATTCGCCTCTATCGTTGGTGAAAAACACCTCCGTCTCGACGGACGCGGGTTCCTGCAGTTCCTGTCGCATGCCGTCTACAAAGTCATTGAGGCTCGACATCTTGAAGGTGTGCTCGGACATCATGTCCTGGCAGAGGCGCGCGATCTCTGTCTCGCGCGCATCCGGGGCTGCGCCGATCGAGCCTTGAAGACAGGCGATGTGCCGGGTTGAGAATCGCTCCGACGCTTCATGGATCAGTTTGATGAGTTGTTCGGGCATCCGGGCGTCGAGCCATTTCTTCTTTTCGGGGTCAAGGACTTCGTAGTGCGCGCGTGGATGGCCATCCGTAGCTAGACGAAAGGGGTGTGCGCCGCGTTCCCAGTCATAGCGCCATTCATCGGTTTCCATGCCGTAGCGAAGCATGCGGTAGACATAGAAGTAGTAACTCGAGCGGTGAACGTCGCGTATACACACGCCCAACAGCGACGAGCCGTCGGGGCCTTGCACGACAAACTCGCTTTTCGCGACCGCCGGCCCATCATGGACAATCAACGTGTCGATGCCCAAACCTTGAAAGATCTGCGGAATCTGAGAAGGTGCGCCGTGGCATCGGGGGGAATAGCCGATTCTTGTGGCTTTGCCGAGGGAGGCTGCAATGCGATCGCCAAGAAGGAGATTCCGCACTAAGCTCTCTCCATTGACGATAAACTCCTCGGTAGGAACGAACCAGGGACCTATGATGAGCCGTCCTGACTTCACGTGTTTCTCGACCAGGTCGCGCATCTCGGGCAATAATTCGAGGTAGTCCTGAATGCCCAAGGTTTGCGCGTCGAAGGTGAACGAGTGGAACTCCTCATCCGTGTCCAGAATCCCCAGCAGACGGTCCATGAGCTCGAGCAACTGGAGACGCGTTTCCTCGAAGGGGTAAATCCATTCACTGTCCCAATGCGTTGTGCTGATGATATGTACAGTTTTGCGCATACTCGACATAAGGTTTCCCTTTACTGGTCCAATACAGGAAAGTCCTTGATTCTACCATGTCCTTCGGGTGATGGGAAAATCGCGGGGAGATCGAGGTCGTGGGCCGCTGGGGTTTCGGGAGGGAATTTCGAACACTCGAGAAAAGAACCTGTACATGCAGACAGGGAACGTTCGGCTGATCTTGCTGTGCATGAGGGGGCTTCACCGTCTGTTGTGGACGCAATGGCCCCGCCATTATGAAGCCTTCGTAAGACTGCACTCCTCCATAAAGCCAAGCGGCAACTCGGCGTATTCGCACCCTGTGCCAATTATAAACAGCGGCCACCAGGACGCCCTGATGGCCGCTGCAATCGGCAAAACGGTTTGGCCCCGCTTACATCCGTGGGGAAAGCGACTCGTAGTATTGTTGGAATTGGCTTGTGGGCTCTTCGCCGACTTCGTGCATGGCGAGGGCCTGGATCTTATCCGGCCAGTCCTGTGGTCTCATCGACACAATCTCTTCTTGGACTTGCTCTTGGACTACTTTCGGCAGATCCTCGCGGAACGCATAGTCCGGTGGCCCGGATTCGGCAACGTTCTGGTAGACGCCGATGTGCTTGCCGTCCAGCGTGCGGTAGAAGACGCTCATATTGCCGTTCATCACGCACTCGGCCCACTGGACGGTAGTCGAACCGAACCGGTCCTTCACGGGGATGCGGGCGAAGAAGTAATCGCGCGCCTCACCTATCTCTTGCTCCTGCAGCTGGAGCCGCGTGTACTCGCGCATGATGTCCGGCGTGACGTAATTGGCGTTTTCAATCTTCCCTTTGAGATCCTCGACAGCCTGGACACGCTCTTCCCGAGAGTACTTGGCCGGTGTAAGGGGAAGGCCTTCCTTTACCGCGATCTCGAGTTGCCGCACACCGGCGAGCAGGGCGTCTTTGGTCTGCATTCTTCGCTGATTGGCCTCCTCGAGCCTCCCAACGAGGTTTTGAAGCCTGTCTGTCTCGGACTGAAGCCCAGCCAACTGGGCGCGTGAGATCGATATCTCATTCTGCACGTCCTCGAGGTTTTGCTGCGCGTTGACGAACTGCTCATTCTTCAGCTCGACGTCTTCCTCGATGGCGTTCAACTGCTGTTGCGCCTGGGCCACCTGCTGCTGTGCATTCTGGTACTGGGTCTCAAGCCCTGCCCGCTGTTGTTCAAGTTGCTCGATCTCGGAGGTGATTTGGTTTCTATCGTCGATAAGCTTCTGGATATCGTCAGGATGGAAACCTGTCTCACCCTCGCGTAACGGGCTTTTCGTCACGCTCTCGAGTTGCTTCTCGAGGGTGTCTATCCTTGTAAGCAATGGATTGGGCAGAAAACGGAGCGGCCCCGCGAGGTAGGGCGCGACCACGATGCCGATAGCCGCCCCAACGATCAGGACGATCACTGCGATAGCAAAGATCCTCCCGCCGCCCCCGCCTTGCGGCGCACGCTGCATGGCCGGGCCGATTCCACTGGGTTGAGGCGGCGGCGTTGGAACGGTCACGCGTTGTCTCGCACCGCCGGCCGCAGCGCCTGCACCCGCTCCAGCGCCTGCAACATCACCGAATGCGCCTGGTTCAAACCCAAAATCCTCGTCTCGGCCGCCACTTGGAGTCTCAGCACCGGTGTCGAACATGGGCGTCTCCATTGCTTGCGTTGGGGCTGCGGTATCGGGGGTTTCCGGAGTCTCGGGCGATTCACCAAAGGCGCTGTCAAACATAGGCGTCTCGAGGTCCGAATCCGGACCCGGACCAATCTCCGGCGTCTCAGGCGAGAAGTCGCTGTCGGCGGCCAAGTCTTGGAACGAGGTGCCGTGGGGCGTGTCCAGACCGCCGTCCGTCGTGGGCGTCTCCAAGTCCTGCTCCTTTTCGTAGCCTGGCGGCGCAGGCCGTATGTAGCCGCCTGTGGGTTGTGGCGTCTCCACTTCAATATCGCTCAGAGGAGGCAGCCCTCCCGACGTCTTCTCCCCGCTGTCAGAATCGAGGTTCTCCAGTGGAGGAAGGTTGCTGTCAAGGTCGCCGCCTTCAGAGGATTCGAAATCGCTAAGCGGGGGAAGGTTTCCAAGATCATCCTCACCCTTCCCGCCGGAGGCGCCCTGCTGATTCTTGTTTTTCTTTTCCGGTTCTTCTTCACCGGAACGGCGCTGTTCTTCGGCCATTCGACCAACCTCCTTAGATTCACGAACCATTAGTGGCTCAATACATTAGCCTATTTTGGATTCTAGCACGGGTCCCATATGTTGTCAAGACAAACGCCGACGTATTTGGTTAGGTTTTCCGTATGTGCAGAGCGTGTTCTCGTGCCCACTTACTCAAGTGAGAAACGTCTTCAGAATGCCACGAACCCCTTTACAAAACCATATTTACTGGAAAAAGAGCCACTCAGGCCTTGTCGGACACTTCCTATGGCATTAACACGCCGATGGTAAGGAGGATATTGGCGTAAAGGCGACGCTCGCCTGTGATAATCTGAAGACATGTGTCAGGACCGCTGGCTTCTTCGTAAAACTCGAAACGGCGCAACTTAGTCAGCTCGAGATCTGGCAGCGACCTGCGGAATTCCTGGAAGACAGGCGGTTCGGCGCCATTATCCGGCTGCATCACAGCGGCATCTTCAATCGGCACAGCAGTCAACAGAACATCAAGGACGTCCGTTGCCGTGGGTTTGCCTGGGGCAAGGTTCAGGTAAACGACAGCCGCGTTGTCCCCGACACGTGTGCTTGCAGGGTAGTTGCCGTCAGCGATGAGTATTTGCGACCCGTGTCCCGCGCCGGCAAGCGCGTCCAGGATGACAGGATGGGTGAGCCGTTGCTTCAGCATGCTAGCTCCCTAAGCATTCAACAGATACCCCTCACTACCCCATTCGCAGGACAGAGTGATTGTAGTCGCCCTGTACGCTGATGGCAAGTCTTTTGTTTCACGTCTTTGGCCGGGGAAGCTGTTGCAGTAAGGTATTGATGCGAGGCTCCAAATCAGGCCGGCCCTGCAAAGCCAGCTCGAGTTGTTGTCGAGCCTGCTCCACGTTGCCGACAGCAAGAAAGCATTGAGCCATGCCGAAAGCAGCAGATCCGACGATGGGATTCCCAGAATCGCCGCCCCAATGCCGGAGAACAGCGCCGTAGTGGTGGGCTGCTTGATCGATCATCTGGTTCTCGAAATAGTGTTCACCTAAGGAAAGATGGGCATCCATCTCATCCTCATAGACCAGGTTGCTGGTTGTCAGGTCCCGCTCGCGTTCCCGCAATTGGACGACTTTTTCATAGTGTCGGCGTGCTCCTGCCGGATTGTTCAGAATGTCTTCATAGGTAACAGCAAGATTATAGTTCACGCGAATAGATTGAGGATTATGCGCCAGCGTTGCCCGGTAAAGCGTCTCGTTTGTACGCCAATCAGCATTCCGACCAATCGTGAGCACGATGAAGAACAGGCACAACCCGTAAACCGCAGCTCCAGCGGCAATGCGCAGGCCGCGCCGATCAACGAACGGCCAAAGATACTCCGCCAATCCCCAGAAAAAGCCCGCCAAGGGAAGGTACATCCAGTGCTCGGCCATAGGAGCGTTCAGCGGGATGAGGCCGGACACAGGAAACCATGTGATCAGGAACCAGCCAAGGCCAAGCACGGCCCGCCAACATCTGCGCCGGATGCTGTCGACGATCATAAGGCCCATCGCGGCCAAGACAAGGATGCCAAGGAGCGAGATCCAGGAGGGCACGCCGTCGAGCGTGCGTTCCATATGCAGCCCTGTGGGAACGAAGAAGAGCTTTACGTAAAGCGCCAGCGCCTGGCCGGTCTCGATGATCCGCTTTGTGAAAGGTACGTCCCGGATGCCGGCGCCCGTCCCAAAGTGGAGCACGGTAAAGCGGAGGACGGCGTACACGACAAGAATCGTTAAGCAGACAAAGAAAGGAAGCAAACGCTGGACGTAGCTTTGCTTGGAAGGCGTGGGAGATGCTCCAACAGGCCGTGCAAACACAAACAAGAGAAGTAGGAAGGGAAGGATAACCGCCGATTCTTTGCTTAACAGAGCACCAACGAAACAGAGCCCGGAAAGGGCGGCTCCTGCGGTCCGCTTTCCCTTAGAGCCTGTCCACAGTGCAAACCAGAGGGCGGCAAACATAAACGCGGTCGACATCGGGTCGGCCCGGCCGCTGATGTATGAGACCGCCTCCGTCTGAAGCGGGTGGATAGCGAATATTGCAGGGACCGTCGCGCGCACGAATCGAGGAGCTGCGAGCCTTGTAAGCAAGGCGAGCAACAGCAGCGCTGCAGCGACGTGCCAAGCCAGGTTGGTCATGTGGAAGAGAAAGGTGCTGACATGTCCGGTCCTCCCACCAGGGGGCGCCTCTTGCGTGCTTGGATGTGAGAAGGCGTAGTCAATCATGAACGACAAGGCAACCAGCGGCCGGTAGAAATTGCCTTGTCCGCGTCCGAAAGCGTGCAGGTCTTCCCGGAAAAGCTGGAGCACTTTCGAGGGGTCCTGCACATGTTCGTGGCGTTGCACGGAAGATGCGTCGTCCCAGACGAACTCATTGGACAGCGTATTCCAGAAGGCCAGAATGCCAAGGAAAACGATGCTTAGGCAGAGAAGCCAACCGAACTGTCTCTCCGTGAACCAGGGCATCAGGGCTTAGGTCCCGGCACCTCGAAGACTTGACCTGTCGGCGTGTATTTCAGCCGTATGGCGTCCATTCTTCCACGGATCTCGATAAACTCGAGGTTCAGGTCGATCACGTAATCGTCGCTTTTCGATTCGAGGATATTGTAAGACACGGGACTGGGCGCCTTGGCAATCCGTTCGTCCCACAGCTCCTTTTTCACCTCCGCAGTAATGGTCTCGCCTTCTCGCGCCTGCACGTCAAGCGTTAGACCCAGTGGGGGAAGAGTGACTTTCATGAAGAAAACGGGCGCCGCATCCTCGGGGGCTGCTTTGTCGACCCAATAGCCTGTGGCAGTGACTTTGGGCCGGTTCAGTTCCGTGCGGGCGCGGGCCTCGTAGCCCTCAACGAGGGCATTGCCAGGGTCGAGGATGTGCACCCCTTCGCACAGGAAAAGGACTTTGCGCCAGTTCTCCTCCTGTTCAGCCTGTTGGAGAAAACCTTGCAGGTCATTCACAAGCATCGAAATGGCGCGTTGGCCATTGGGAGACATCTGGTGATTCTGCTTTAGCGACTGGAGCGAATTCATAGCCTGCGCCTGAATTTCCCGCGACGGCGTCTGACCTTGGTCAAGCTGTTGGCCGAGGGGACGCAATACCCCGAGCATCTGGCTATGAATTTCTTCTGCAGTAGGTTCGGGCGGCTTGGGCGGAGTCTGGGTTGGCTCTGGCGGCGGGGGTTGCTCTTCGCAGCCTGTGAAGGAAACAAGAAGCAGCGCGGCCAGCCCAAAGAGAATGAGACGTTTCATCACGCGTAATCCTCAACCGGTTAAGACCATAGACAGCCTGATTATACGGCAACTCATTGGCGGGTACAAGCAGGCTGCGTACGCCCTCGAAAAGACTGCAAACGCTTGGCGCTTGAGTTCGCCCCCAGTTCGGCAGTTGCACTGTCCTGCATGTTCGTGTACATAATGCGGCCTTGCCAAGGGGTCTAGAATAACTGCAGCAGTAATTGTGAAAGGGGCGATACGCAAATGAACGGCGAGGAGATCCTGGTGTTCGGTGGTTCGGGCAGCCGCCGCTTGACCCAGCGCATATGCGAGTATTTGGGAGTCGCCCCGGGCCAAGGTGAGACTCACCGTTTTTCGGAAGGCAACCTGTTCGTCAGGATCAACGAAAATGTTCGGGGACGTCGGGTCTATATCGTTCAATCCACGGCCTATCCAGCCAACGACAATTTTATGGAGCTCCTTTTCTGGATAGACGCGTTTCGCCGCGCCAGCGCTGAGAGCGTTACCGTTATCATGCCCTATTTCAGCTATGCGAAGGGCGACAAGAAAGATGAACCTCGCGTGTCCATCCGGGCGCGAGTTTGTGCAGAGGCGATTGAGGCGGCCGGGGCTGATCGCGTAATCACGCTCGACTTGCATGCTGCTCAGATACAGGGCTTCTTCCGCATTCCTGTAGACGACCTCTACGCAATGCCGGTCCTTTGCAATGCGATCATAAAGAAAAACCTGAGAAACCTGGTGGTGGTCTCGCCTGACACCGGCTTTGCGAGAAAAGCGCGCAAGTTCGCAACCTATCTCGGCACTTCTTTGGCCTTAGGCGATAAAGAACGAACCGCCCATGATGAGCGTGCTGAAGTGCTCGAAATCATCGGCAATGTCAAAGGCAAGACCGCGTTGGTTGTGGACGATTTCACGATCTCGGGGGGGACCCTTGTTGACGTGTCGGAAAAGCTGCTCGAGAAGGGTGCCAAAGAGGTATACGCCGCCTTGTCCCACGGCGTGTTCTCACCGGGGTCGATGGAGCGGATCGATGCGAGTTTCATCAAACGGGTGCTCATCACGGACTCTGTGGAGACCCAACCCGTAACGTTTTCGAAGAAGATCGAGATTGTATCGGTTGCGCCGCTTTTTGGCGAGGCGATTCAACGTATCCACAACCGAGAAAGCGTCAGCGTGTTGTTTACGGAAAAGCCGCGGCCCAAAGATTCGGTAGAGAACCCTAAGGCCAATGCATAAAGCGCTATCGATCTCAAAAGAGACGAACATCGTCCTCATCGGCATGCCGGGCGTGGGAAAGAGCACATCGGGGGTGCTTCTGGCCAAGGCGGCGTCGCGTTCTTTTCTTGATACAGATATTTATATCCAGCATATCGAGCGCCGTCGTCTGCAGGATATTCTGGACGCCGAAGGTACGGCGGCATTCCGTGCGTTGGAGGAGCGTCACATACTGTCAATCGTGGTCCGAGGGCACGTCGTGGCAACGGGGGGGAGTGCGGTTTACAGTTCTGCCGCCATGGAGCACTTGCGGTCCAACGGCATAAGCATCCACTTGGACCTGCCGTATCCTCTTCTCGCTGAACGGGTGGGCAGCCTTGATGCCCGGGGCGTGGTGATGGCCCCCGGACAAACACTCGAGGCGCTCTACGAGGAACGCCAAGCACTTTACAGGCGTTACGCGGATCAAACGGTCGATTGTACCGGCCTGAACCACGAGCAAGTGGTTGAAAAGATACTGAAGAATCTATCCGCCTAGGCTGTGTCGATGTCGACCTGCTGCCTCATGCGCCGCAGTCTTTGTTTCGATTCCATTGGCCCCTTCTATTCCACTCAGTGAGAGGAGAGGCTGCGCTCTCCTTCCTGAGTTCAACATTGGGACACCCAATCAAGTGAAGAGGTCGTAGAGCCGCCGCTGTTCCTCGTCCATCTGCAGCAACGTCCGGCGCTCTTGCGGGTCG
>CAZBQH010000124.1:0-12878 GCA_964493915.1 uncultured Nitrospiraceae bacterium | reverse complement strand
CAGTGCTCCCAGCCGGTGTGGCGGCGGCCTAAAGCCCGCCGGAAGAGCATCTCGCGCTTCCCGTCCGGAAGTTCGGCCTCAACCGTGAACACCACGCCGAGCCGGAAGTAGTCCTCCCGGGTCGTAAGCCCCAGGTCCGTGCTGAGATACAGACCGGGCTCGGCCGCGTTCGCATGTCCGGGCACCTGCTCCCTCTGGGCCTCCCACGGTATGTACAGCGGTTCCTGAACCGTCCTTCCGACGGATTCCGGCACCGCTTCGCTCCGGTCCACCGCTGCGCTGAGATCCTGCCCCGGGAGTTGCATAATGCGTATGCTGCGGATGCGAACAGCCGCATTATCCGGAATGTCCAGACGCAGCTTCGCAAGTTCGCCGTCCCATTGGGGCGCGACGCTGTACACGAAGGGATCCTCGCTTGCTGCGACTTCGAAGTGCTGCGAATCGGCCTCGCTGTAAGGCGGCGGATCCTGTCCGGGCGCGGCAACAGACCAAAAGACCTGAGCCGTCCCGGCACGGTCGGAGGCCATTTCGACCTGGATGAACCGGCTCGCATCCACAGGCAGGGCCAACGTCTCCGTCATCTGGACGCGGGGATCGGGCCCTGCAGCTTGCACGCTCAGCGTCCCTTCCTCGATTGTGGGCGGAGTCAGATCGGCCGTGTCGCGCCAGGCGGAGAGCGCGTCAGAATGGTCGAAGTTCCATTCCTTCAGGCTCGCGCCGTCGCCTGCCGCCTGCATGAGGAAACGGCTTCTCAGCGCCTCGATCTCATCGGTCACATACGAGCAAAGTCCGTCGGTCCAGTCATAGTCGTCATAGTAGTTAATCTGGTAGATCCGCTGGTTGAGTTTGGCATGCTTGAGGGCTTTGTCCAGTTGATCGAGCACCTCGCCTACCGTAGCGCCTTCCGCCGTCATCCGCTGCGAGAGTCGATGGGCCAAGGCGGTGCGGCACATCTCCTGCGACCGGCGCGTCGAGACCCATAAGAGGCGTAGGCGTTCGGCCTTGAACAGATGATCCGCCTCGAAGTCGTAACCGTCCCAACGGAACTGGACAGGGACATAAACCGCTTGGTACAAGTCGGGCGCCTCGCCTGTCCAAAGCTTGTAGGCCTGGCGCGCGAGTTGCTCAGCATGGTCGGCCAAAACCACGAGATACTGGTAGTCGCGATGCAGGACCCGCCCAGTGCCAGGCCATTGCGAGCCGTAAACGCCCTCGAGGACCATGGCGTCGTTCACACAAGAGCCCTCATCCATGACGCGGGCCACTATTGCGCCTACCTCGTCGCCGTAATACCTGTGATAGGCGTAGTCGAGGAATTCAGTCTGGCTCGAGCTGTCGATGCCGGGTACGCCGGCGTTGCGCCACAAATACTGCGCAGCGATATAGCCGAAGACCTCCGTGTTGGTCCACTCGAAGATATAGCCCATGGCGCCCATGCCGCCTGCCTCGCACATGCGTTGCTGCGCCTTGATGTCATAGACGATATCGCCCCCCATGCCGCCGTGAAGCCAGTTGTTGTTGATGCTGGCGATCCGGCGCATGGCGTTCGTGCACGAGCCGCCCCGCCCTCCCAACGTCGCTACGCGCGCACCGCCCAGAAGATCGACATAGGCCTGTTCGTTGGACTCGCTGCATATGAACGGCACTTCGCGGCCATGTTTCTCATCGATGAACTCGAACCAGTTGGCCCGCTCCGCGGCGTCTTGGACTTCCGCCATCATACGCGCAACGAGGACATGGGTGATGAGATAGATGGGCACGGGAAGATCTCGTCCGAGTCGTTTCCCATGACGTTGGATTTTTTCGTCAAACTGGCGGAATAGCCACGTGTAGTATTCCATGTGAACGCCAAGGGGCGGCTTGTTGCGGTCGGTCTCTTCAACCGATGAGAAGCCGTATTCCTTTTCCCACGGTTTCCAGAACGTCTCGTAGCACTGGACATTCTGGTTGGGCACATGGTTTGCCTCGGGGTCCTCGAACACAAATCCGTTGAAGCCTAACTCGAGGATCCGACCGAGAAATGCGTCCCAATACTCGTCGACCCCCGGCGCGAACGGCAACAGCTCGGCCGCGCCCCCGGCGTAAATCTCAGGATTGCGTTTGAAATGCGCCCCATTGAACGAATTCTTGCCCGGATAGGCATAAACCTGCACGCCGCGGGCATTGGCATAGCGGATGACCTCGGGATAGAACTCGTCGGCGACATTCGGGTGCGTGAAACGCCACGGTTCTTTCTGCCCCGTCTCCGGGTTGAAGCGATACGACTCGACGTCGAGCGTCTCTTCTTCGTAGCCAGGCAACCTGAACGGCCAATAGCCATACATGCAGACCGCCCATGCGTTGCATTTGTGCAGCAGCGACCAGTCCACGAGCCATTTCCACTCGTCCCGAGTCCAATTGCCGCAGTCGTAGCCCTCGAGCCGGTTCCAGCCCGAATACCAGGTCAACTGGGGCGAGAGACAGCGCCACGCCATGTCGGGCCAGTCACGGATCGTCATGCAGGGTATTTCGTCCCTACCTTTTCGCCTGGCCTCGAGGGTAAGCTGGTTGACGGTCTGCACGCCGTAGAGCATCCCCCATTTGCCTTTGCCCACGACAGTCACGCCGTCCGGCGCGACGACGACGCAGGAAGCCTCATGGCTCGTGGCTTGGTCCCCAAGAAACGCCCTCTGCTCCGCTGTCAGCCAGCCGGCCTCGTAACCTTCCTCGATCGAGCCCAAACGGACAGGCATCCTGCGCTCGGCCGCGGGCATGTACCGTTTCATAGTCTCAAGCGCGATCCGCTCCGTCTCAGATGGGCCGTTGTCTGTGACAGCTTCAGGCGGCCCGAGCGGGCAAGATCCCTTGTCTAGAACAAGGTCTTGGGGATAAGGGAGCAACCCGAGGCCGTTTGCCTGGCCTCGAGTAGCTGCGGCCGGCGCAGGCGCCGCGCCCAACAACACGCACAACATCGCGCAGGAACATACGGTGGACATCGTTTAACTCCTTTTCTCGCGGGTCAACGTCTCTATCGAACGCACGCCAAGGCAAATCAGTCTTGCTGGATGCACACAGCTATACCGTCTCTCTCATCATGCGTAGCGCTGCTGCGAAAAGCTTGAACAATTCGCGCAGCATGCTGAATGGAACCTAACACAAGAGGTTTCTTGACACGAGATCTGCAATGCCATAGCATCAACCCAGGTCCCAAACCAGCGGGGTTCGCCAGAAGGAGGGAAACCGTTTCATGCTGAGAATCGCTTTGTGTGCGGCGCTCAGTTTCGCATTGCCGTTTTCTGCAGGGGCGGGGGAAGCCCTGCGCGCACTCATCCTCAGCGGACAGAACAACCACAACTGGCGTGCAACCACACCCGTTCTCCGGCGCGGCCTCGAACAGACAGGACGTTTTCGTGTCGAGGTACTCGAGCATCCGGACCGCTTGACGGCCGATCTGCTTGAGAACTTCGACGTAATCATCAGCAATTGGAACCACTTCGGCAAAAACCCGCTGGAAAACGATTGGCCCGACATCGCCAAACAGGCCCTGCTGGCATTCGTTGGCAACGGCGGCGGCTATGTGAGCGTCCACGCTGGTTCATCGTCATTCTACGACTGGCCGGCGTACCACGAGCTGTCCATCGCAACATGGGCGATGGGTCAGACGGGCCATGGATCCATACACACATTCACGGTCGAGGCGGCTTCTCCGAACCACCCCGTGACCCAAGGCATGAGGCCATTTGCCATCCAGGACGAGCTGTGGCATCGGGCAGGCGTCCAACACGGAGCCGAGGTACTGGCTACCGCCTTCTCTACGAAGGAATCCGGCGGCTCGGGCAGTAGCGAACTGGTGCTGCTGGCGCGCCCGTTTGGAAAAGGATCGAGCATTAACTTGCTGCTGGGACACCACGAGCGCTCGATGAGTCATCCTGTGTTCGCAGCGCTTCTGGCGCGTTCGGCAGAATATGCTGCTACCGGAAACGTAACGGTCGCATGGCCGGAAATGTGGCCCGCCAACGCTGAGGAAGAAGCGGCGTGGCGGCAAACCTTGAAGGAGACACGAAGACCCATGTGGGCGCAATCCAGCAGACACCTCGCCCTCGCGAAAGAAGGGGAAACGCTCTGGCAACTCCATTTCGATCCGAAGGAAGACACAATCTACGTCGATCCTCTGGCCCCTGTGGACGGGCCGTCTCTCACCTGGAACGCGCCACCGGACCATCCCTGGCACCATGGTCTGTGGTTTTCGTGGAAGTATATCAACGGCCTGAACTACTGGGAGAAGAACCCAGAGACTGGCAGACCTGATGGTAAAACCGTCTGGGACCCGCCCGTGATCAACACCCATCCGGACGGTTCGGCTGAAGCCGTCTTCGCTTTGCAGTATCAACCCAAACCAGGCGAGACCGTACTTAACGAGATAAGAAAGCTACACATGGCGGCGCCGGATGAGACGGGGACCTACCACATTGACTGGGAGTCAGTCTTCGAGGCGCAAGTGGACGAGGTGCAACTCGACCGCACACCCATCGAGGGCGAACCCAACGGCGTGGCATGGGGCGGATATGCGGGATTGTCCGCACGGCTCGCCCCACTCGACGCGCCGGCTGTGCACGCCGATACCGGGCTTTTGGATACGCACAAAGAGTTGAACAATCTCGACGCCGAAGCCATCGACTACAGCGGGCGCTTCGACGGAAAGCTCTGCGGCATTGCGATTCTCCAGTTTCCCGACAGCGGCATCCATCCCTCGCCGTGGTATGTCATTACCCAGCCGCAGGTCCCCTTCTATTACTTCAGCCCAGCTGTGATTTACCGCAGTCCCCGCGTTCTTAAGAAGGGCGAACGATTGAAACTGCACTACCGCGTCGTCGTCCACCGGGAACGATGGGATTCGGGGAAACTCGAGGGCGAGCTTGCCGCTCTGTCCAGCACCAAGGGAGATACGCCATGAACACATACAGCCGTCGTGCGTTTCTATCCAGGAGCGCTGCAGCCGCTGCGGCAGCTCCAATGATCCTCTCATCGCGCGCGTTTGGCCAGGATGCCCCGAGCAACAAGGTTCACCTGGCCCTCCTGGGCGTAGGCAGCCGGGGCGGGAGTCTCGCCGCCGAGTTCGTTCACGTGCCGCAAGTCAAGATCCTCGCCGTGTGCGACTGCTTCGAGGACCGGCGCGAGGACGTCCGCAACAAACTGAACGAGGTCTACGGATCGCCCGACGTCCAGGCCTACGGCGATTTCCGAGAAGTGCTGGCCCGCGACGATATCGACGGGGTGGTAATTGCCACGCCGGACCATTGGCACGTTCCACTCGCAATCGCCGCGGTCCGTGCCGGCAAAGACGTCTATCTCGAGAAACCCGTGGGCGTTGCTATGAAATGGGCCTGGATTCTCCGGGACGAGGTCAAGAAACACAAACGGGTCCTCCAGTACGGCACGCAGCAACGCTCAGAAGGGTATTTTCCGCAAGCCTGCGAGCTTGCACGCAATGGCTACCTGGGCCCCATTGAGCGTATTGACGCGTGGTGCGTCGACATCCAAAGCCAATACAATGCGTTTCATGTGCCGGTGCTGGGCTCGACCGAAGCTGTCGACCCACCGGAAGGCTTCGACTACAACCTCTGGCTCGGACCCGCCCCGGAGAAACCCTACACGGTCGACCGCTGCACTTGTTACGGCACATATCACATCTACGACTACTGCCTGGGCTTCATCGCCGGGTGGGGCGCCCATCCTCTCGACATTGCCCAATGGGGCCTTGGCGCCGACGACACCAGCCCCGTTCGCTACGAAGGCAAGGGCGTAATCCCCACGCAGGGGCTTTACGACACGGTGCATACGTGGGATGTCGAGTGCGCTTACGCCGGCGGCGTCAAAATGCATTTCATGAGCCATACGGTCGCAGAGCCTATCGTGAGCGCTTACCGTCCCTGGTGCGACCACGGTACGACATTCTTTGGAAGCGACGGGTGGGTCAGCGTAGACCGAGTCGGGATCTACGCCAGCAATCCGGCGCTTCTCGAGATCACGCTCAAATCTGAAGACGTTCATCTCAGCCGAGGCCGCAGTCACGCCCAGGACTTCGCCGCCTGCATGCAGTCGCGAGAGACGCCGATCAGCTCGCTCGAGGCGGCGATCCGCTCCGATACCATCAGCCACATGAGCGACATCGCTATTCGCCTCAAACGCCCCATCAACTGGGATCCGAGCAGTGAGCGCATTATCGAAGACCCCGAGGCCGCCGCCATGCTGGACCGGCCGCTGCGCGCACCATGGGATTTGAGCAAACCGATGCTTTCATGACCACGCCTACCGTGCGAAGACCTCGCCTCTTTATCCAACACCGACTGGAATTCACAAGAGAACGCAATCACAGGAATTGCTTGACAATAAACGTGCTCAGGACTATCTTCATGCGGGGTTTCGTGTGGGGTTTTTGGGGTATAGGTATGGGCTTTTCTAGACTGCATGATACGAGGTGCGGATAGCACTTGGCTTTTGTCAAAAGGTTACCCGCCGCAGGAGGGACGACATGCTGAAAATGCACGCTTACCTCGGGGTTGTTTTTCCATACTCATTTCGTCTGTTTAGCACGCTGCTATTAGTTCTATTCGGCCTCTCCTTATTAGCGCAGCATCAAGTCGCTGCAGAGCTCACGGAATATGAGATAGGAACCATACCTGAGCAATCAGCTTACCCGGGCCACACGCGAGCATTCGAAGTGCACTCTGCTGAAACGGGTGAGCAAACAGTTTATTCCATTGAAGCTACGCCGTGGCCTGTCGGTCCAATCCATATCGACGAAGCATCAGGACTGTTCGAGTATGCACCGGATGCTCAAGATCGAAGACCCTTCGAAATCAGGTTCAAGGCAGAAGGACTTGGCGGGCATATCGCTCAGACCGTGATCATGAGTCCTCAGTGCACACCGGTCCCTGAGGCAAGCATTTTAGAGCGAGTTATGTCCGAACCGGATCCGTCCGAATACACCACTTGGCTGGAAGAGCCCGTTCTTGGGGATGCCGTAGAAATGAACGACTGCGTCTGGGAATCGGGCGACACGCGAAATGTAACCATTTCGGGCGTCACCGTCATTCTCGACCGCAGCATGGAGGAAAGCCCCGCCAGGGTATACGGCGATCCATCCACGCTGGCCGCCAACGCCAACATCCGGGAGTTAGTCGTCTCCGCCGATACAGTTGTTATAAGGGACAGGTTGCACTTTCCTCAAACCAACGTGACGATCAACGCGAGGGAACTTCGTTTTGAAGATAAAGACGGCGAACAACCCGCATGCATCGTCACGACGCCTCTGCCTCGAATTGGGCGAGCTACAGATGCTGCGTGGTTGCGGAATCCGTATGACCCACCTGAAGGCCAAGAGTCGCCATACTTCACAAAGTCAGCAGATATACGGCCTGCGGCCGACGGCAAACACGGCCATCACGGGGGGCACGTCACGCTGCATGTTAGCGAGTTCTACGCACCAGAAAACGACGGGACGCCTGTGGTGCGCTTCGACCTGTCAGGGGGCAAGGGACAGGATGCCGGCAATGGCGCGCACGGCATCGACGCGCCTGATATTAACAATCTGCCTTTCTTCGTAAACGGCGTCCGTGACGACGACGTCAGCTTCAAGTACAAAGAAGAACTGGATCTCGGCGGAAATGTCTGGGCATATCCCTACAGCGGCATCTACTGTGACTTGAACAATGGCCAACCGGCGCCTTACAGACGCGCACGGTACGGGGCAATGTCTTCCTATCACGAGGTACGGGTAAATACGTGGGAAGAGGGTTTCCCGCCCATCATCGTCACAAAGTCGTCTCACACGTATATCTCACGCTGCTTTGAGTGGGAGAAAGGGTTTCCAAGCCCTGATCCCGTTCCAGAGTGGCCTGCCTATTTGACGCAGAAGCCATTGTGGTGGCTGGACGGACTGGATGCCATCCGGCCGGGCCAGCCAGGGAACGGCGGGGACAGCGGACTACTGACGGCAAGCCTGCCGCTCGTGTCCTGCGCACGGCTTCACGGGGGACTATGTGGGGCGCCTGGAGACGAAGGAGTTAACGAGAGCGGTTTTTTCGAAGGCGGAAAGCACGGTCTACGAAACTACGTTGTGCAAGGCATTCGCGACGCAAGCGACGGCAACTACGTGGCGCGCTTTTTCATCTGGAGCCATTACAACAAGTATTGGGGTGGTTCATGGTGGGGCAATACATACTTCGACGACAGCATGACTTGCCCGGCGCCGAATCATGATTTCCCCATGTCCGTACATACCGACCCATATCTCTCTACGGAGCAAATTCACTGTTCGCAAAACGGCTCTCGAACCTGGCCTAGGACGGGTCTGAACGGCGACGACAACGCTGACGGCGACAGGTTTACTCTCCTTGAAGATCTCGACGACGCTCGCATGTGGCTAACGGCGGAAGGCGTCAGAAGCACGCTGCGGTACCTACGGGATCTCTATCTTACGGGGCATGTAGAACGTGTACGGCAAGTCACCGAATACTATATTGCTGCACTTGAGCTGCTCATTGGTGATGAGCATGACGACCTGCTTCAGCTGCGCGAAGAAATGCAAGTACTTCATCATCGGGCAGCCAACAATCTGGACTATTTCGGCAACCCGTCCGGCTGGGCGCCCATGCTGTCCTTCGAAGCGAACTTGGCCGCTTTTGAGAACGAAATCGACCGGGCTATCCGCGTACTTTACATGACTTATTGGCTTGACAAAAAGGCCGAAAGCGCCCAGCACCGAGCCGCTGCGCTTGAGTACGCTCAGGACCAACTTGTCGACGAGCTGGAAAGGTTTATTGGCATGTATAAAGAAGCACAGGCAGCGATGCCTGGGCTCGAAGTGCAAGCCGTCAATATCGACAACCAGATCAAGGAAAAGCGCGACGAGCTCAAGCAAATTGAGCAGCGGCTTCTGAGGGAAGCGGAGGCAAATGTCACCCCTCCGAAGTGGAAACAAGATATGAAGATCGCGAGCGCCGTGCTCAACATGGTCCCTGTAGCACAACCGTTGTTCGGCACTATTGGCAAAGGGCTGGACATCATTACCCAGATGGACTCGCAATCAAGCTGGGACACTGCGGGCGCCTTCGGCGAACTAGCCGCAACAACGGCTGCCAGCGAGTTGAGAAGCACAGCGGAAGGACTCGGGAAAACGCTCGACATCGTGAAAGCAGAGATTGAAGCAAATAAAGACAAAAAGCCAAAGGCAAGTCCCGGCGCCAACCTCGCAATTCAGCCGGCTGAACAAGGTGAACCCAAGATCGCTGTCACAACGGCTCTCATGATAGGAACGCTTGCGGTCGGGGAAACGGCAAAAGGCGCGGAACAGATCGCGAACGGCATCGGTCCTCTTGTGGATGCAATAAAGGGAACGCAAGTACCGGAAAGCGTAATCACCGCGGAACTGCAGCGACTGAGAGCGTCCAGCCCTGCCTTCCTGACGGTGAGCGAGGATATCCTCGAGTTGATGCGCGAGAAAGGCGCCTTTGCCCAGAAACTTGCTTCAACGCTGCAAAAGCTCACGACTGCTTCCACGGGCATCACCCAAACCGGTTTGGCCCTGATAGCAACGAGCGAAAACCTCAGCAGCAGCGTCGAGAAGCTTGATCAACGCGCGTTTATGTACATCAAGGAAATGGAGCAACGTGCCCGCGATCGCCTCTTAAAATACCAATACTACGTAGCAAAGGCCTTCGAGTATCGCATGCTTCGCCCCTATGCGGCAGAGCTCAATCTCGACAGACTATACGACGCTTTCAAGAACCTGGGAGAGCTTGCCGACAACGCAGGCATATCCGGCGTCGACGCGCATGACGACCACGATCTGAGCTGGGAGGAGTTTGAGCTCCTCAAAGGCATCTACGTGGAGGAACTCTCACGGATTACTGCCGAAATCTTCGATGAACTGAACACAAACGCGCCAGAGCGTTCCGTCGCCGTTGCGTTTGCCCTTGGCGAGAATGAATTAGATGAGCTGAACACTACAGGGCAGCTTCGAATCAATTTGAAGGAGAAAAACCTATTCGGGCGTACTGAGGAGAACCTGAGAATTCACGATCTTCGCACTGAAAGCATCAGCGCCCACGCACCCGGCGGAGCCGAGTATGGCGGCACGGCTCTATTGCGCCTCAAATATGAGCATAGCGGCTGTTCGTTGCTCAGCTCGCGTGGGAGGATATTCACGTTTAACCATTACCAAACCACCACTGCGAATCCAATCAGTTGGAAGACCGTCTACGACGGCGTCAGGAACGTAAAAACAGAAACGCAGATAAGCGCAGCGAGCCAATCGTTGCTTCAGTACCTGCTGGAAAGTGGCCAGCGGTCCGCCGACAACCTGCTCTTGTATTCACGCCCAGCAGCTTGGGCGGATTTCCTTATCACAAAGGAAGCGGTTACCGGAACGGGCGTCAACATGATCATTGACGATCTCCGTATCGAGGTCGAGTATGACTACTTCGAGAAACGCGACGATCTTCTTGATCTGGATGTGGTTGTCGCTGGCGATCTAATGCCCATCATACTCCTTGAGAACTCTGCCAAGAGCCTGAAAACAGACATCAACGGCCGTGGGGATGGGCGCGGCGATTTCATTCGTGTGTTCAACCGTGGGGAGAGCATTGCCCTCGAAGCCCCGCCCACGTACGGCACGTGGGTCTTTGACCACTGGGCCAATTCTAATGCGCAGATACTCAAGACGTTGGCCACCTCCCCCTCGATCACCTTGAGCATGGACAACCACAAAATGCTGCAGGCTGTGTACGTTAACACGGCAGATACAGAACCGCCGAATCCGCCTGTTGTAACCACCAATCACGGCGAGGATTTTACAACAGGCTTTACTGAGTGTACGTTGGCCGGTACGGTGGACAGCGACGTGGTCTATGTGGAACTCAACGGGGAGGCCCTCGACTACGCGGAGGGCGACCAGGTTTGGGAGACAACGACAGCCCTCTCTGTAGGCGCCCAAGTCCTTCGCTTTGTTGCTCTCGATGCGACGCTTAATGCCAGTGAAGAGACCACTATTGTCGTCACCTACAACCCATTTCTGGACTCGGACAACGACGGTCTGCTGGATGCCGACGAGGGTAATGGAGATACGGACGGCGACGGCCTTCCGGATTACTTGGATGTGGATTCAGATAATGACGGCTTGAGCGACTACGAAGAGTCCACCGTTACCGGCACAAATCCTTACAATCCCGACTCCGATGGAGACGGGTACAACGACGGATACGAACGGGCCCGCGGAAGCGACCCTCTGGGCAGCATGGAAAGCCCCGTCTTGGGGGATGTTGACGGGGATGACAGAGTCAGCGCCACGGACGTTCAACTGGTTATTCTGGCAGCGCTTGGCATAGCAGCGAGGGGTCTATTGGTTGACGTCAACTCTGACGGTCTTGTCAACAGCCTTGACGTCCAATTGGTTACCAATGCCGCGTTAGGGCTGGACATCTCGGACTCCGTCGATCAGTTGGCAGGGGCAGCACGCACGTTCTATGTAGACTGGAATGTGTCAGTTCCCGGCACGGGCTCGTGGGACGAACCGTACAGCAGCATCCAACAGGCTGTTGACGCATGCCTGGCCGGTCGCGGAGACACCATCATGCTCTTGCCCGGGCTTCACACAGGCCCAGTGGTCCTCAAACCCGCGACTCGGCTGATTGGCTATGAAGGATGCATCCAAACCATTATCTCGGGCATGGGAGCTCCCGGCCCGCTCCTGCAACTGGGCGCCGGCAGCCTCCTATGCGGACTGGCAATCGGCGATGCAGAGAACATTGCTATCGAGATTCCGGAAAACGTTCACTGCAGGATCAATAACTGCACTGTCTTTTCTAGTGGGACCGGGGTGTATGCAGACTATGGTGCGTCGCTGACGCTTGTCAATAATGCAATCGTCTTCAACGCAGGCGGCGTTGAAAGCGCGTCAACAGCCCAAGTACAAGCCGTGAATAACATTCTAGCCTATAACAACGTCGCAATCAGCATGTCGGTTGGCCCTGGTTCAACGGGAGCTTACAACGACTTTTTCAACAATGAGACGGATGTTCTGGGCGCTACCCTCTCGGCAACAGACATGGTTCTCGACCCGATGTTCTCCGATGTTCTCGCCCTCGACATGCGCATACCGTGGGATTCGCCTCTACGCAACGCGGGACACCCTGCCGAAGAGTTCAACGATAGGGATGGTTCGAGAAACGACGTCGGTGTGGAAGGCGGCCCCTATGCGAGATGACCCAGCCATAGGGAAACCAACGTCTGTAGCCGCAGATGTTGGTGAACTCTGAATCGCAAGAGAAATATGGCCTCTCGATAGCCGGGTGCATCAACGTGACCAAACACGATCGCTTTTGCGTTTCATATCCGCGCAGGTTGGACCCGATCAAGAGAGGCTAGGATCCGTCGCTCCAATAGCTGCGCCACGCACGCAATATCCCTGACTTTCCCGCTGGAAAGACTGGGGCTCGAGGCGGGATGGTTCTGCTGACTCCTGAACCGAAGCGGACATTTCCAAATCGCCCCAAAGGGGGACATTGCTACTTTGCGTTGACACGCCAAGTCAGGATTTTGACACGGGATAGTGCGTGCATGTTACGATCCGCCGTTGAAACTCCGGAAAGCACCGGTATTGAAAGCCGGACACCATCAGAGGGAGACTGTCCCATGAAACGTTTGTTCTCTGTGTTCTTTCTCTTTTCCGTTATCTATGTGCTGTCTATCGCGGTGGGATGCAGCAAGCCTGAGGCCCCAGTTCCTCAGCCCCCTTCCGAGGAAGCGGTCCAGCCGCAGCCGGCGCGTCCCAGTGATGTAACCACTGAGGAAGAAGCAGAAGAGCAAGAAGCTGATGAACAGGCCAAGGCCCCCCAGAA
>CAZBQH010000123.1:0-5337 GCA_964493915.1 uncultured Nitrospiraceae bacterium | reverse complement strand
TGTTTCTGACCACAAGCAGTTCAGCGTCGCGGCAGGCGCAGGTGCGGGTTTCGAGGAACCAGCGCCAGTCGTCAAGGGGTCGGATGAAGCGGGCGACCCGGAGGCGGTAAGCCGCCATGACCGCCGGCAGTTCGATGTCTGCAAGAGGCTCGACCGTTGCGTCGGCGGATTTGAATGCTTCAGCAACACGTTTTGTGATCAGCACGCGGTGGTGCAGCCCCACATCCGCTGCGCCGAGCCTGCGGTAAAGTCCCCTGTCTCCCGAGATGAGCATGAAATCGACCCCGTCTGCCTGGGATTTCTGCACAGCCTTTTCCATGAGTTGTGTGGCAAGCCCATTGCCGCGATAGCCTTCGTAAGTGGCGACCGCGCCGATGCAGGCAACCTTTACGGTACATCCAGCTAACGAAGCATAGCGTTGCGTCATGCCGACGTGGCTGATTACAGCGCCGCGGTCGGTGAACACGAGCAGATTCTCAAGGTTGTCTTTGTTGAAGAGCGACGGGAAGATCTTGAGCATCCGGCCTGGTTGGTCAGGCATAAAGACTGTGTCGACGAGTCTGCCGAGAGAAGGCAATTCCTCTTCGTACAGGCCCCGGGGCCCTTCCATCTGCGCTCGCTCCTAATACTTGCGCCCGTGCGCGCCGTGGGCCATGACCAGGTCCGGTCCGATCATCCAACACACTCGCCATTTGTCCGTCTCGTCGCGTTCGAGGCATACGACCCCGCCTTTTTGGAAGGCGATGACGCCTGCCTCTTCATTGCCGGTAAGAAGGCGGGCGGCGAGTTTGTCCAGATAGGGCAAATGGCTCACGAGAACGAGGTCGGAATCGCGGTTTTTCAGTACATCCCAGACTTCATTGGTTGAGTCATCGGGTCCTAGTCCTTCCATTTTTTTGAGCCCGCATTCAGCGCAGAGATGATCGAGCAGGACCTCGGCCGTCTGGCAGGCGCGGTTCCTTCCACTATGCCAGATCTCGTGGACGGACAGGCCGTGTTTCCCAAGAAAGGAGCCAACGGACGCCACCTCTTCGAAACCCTTGCTCGTGAGGGGACGATCCGGATCCCGGTTCTTATCGACTGCCTCGCCGTGCTGGACCAGGTAAAGCCTCATGTCTCGTCCTCCAGGTTTACGCTGCATTCTCCAGGTTTATGCTGCATCCCTATTCTACAAAACATGGAACAGACTGAGGAACCGCTCGGGTTCTGCTTGTGGCGCTGCCGGTCCACACATTGTCCCGCTCAGGTCCGCCGGTATGGGAATAGGGGAGCCCCTCTAGCTTTGTACACCTATAAACGCTTCGTAGAGAGCGAGCAGATCCTGATGCACCTGAAAGGCCAAGGGCGGTTGCTTGTCTTTCGTGAAGAATTGGGCGTCTTTGGCGTCGGTGCCGGCCCTCAACACGCCTTCCCACTGCTCGATGGCATAGCCAAGCACGATCACGGACCCGGACAACTTGCTCGGCGTGGTGCTGACGCCGATGAGGCGCGTACCGTGACCCTGTAGTCCAGTTTCCTCTTCGAGTTCGCGTAGGACCGCTTGCTCGGCGGTTTCGCCGAGTTCGACGAACCCGCCGGGAAAGGCCCACTGTCCCAAGCAAGGCTCGACGGCGCGTTTCACGAAGAGCAACTGATCGTCGCGTGCGACGAAACAGCAGGTTGCCGGTATCGGGTTCAGATAGAAGAAGCGTTCGCACTGACGGCAAAAGGGGTAGTCGGCCTGTCCGTCATGGCGTATTACGAGTTTATTCCCGCATATAGGGCAGTAATTCCACGCAAAGGGAACAGGTTTAGCTTCCATACCAAAGACTCTAGCAATGGCCGGTTTGGTATTGCAAGCAGTAAGGGTCTCGAGCGTGCCGGGTCGGCGTCGCGGCCCTGTGGACGAGGGGCTTATCTCAGCATGGAAAGCTGTTGGAGTCCTCTGTTGCTTTGCTGGCGTGGGTCGCGATCCGTTTTCCCGTTGCTGTTTCAGGGCATACCTTGCGGTATGCGCCGGCGTTTTGCGATCATGGCGCTGCGGTTGAGAAGTATGGGGTCCGGTTCAGTTAGGAGGATAAGTTATGGGCAGGCCGAGGAAAAGCAATGAGGCGTCGGGCGGTTCCAGTTACAGCCGAAGGACGGTTCTGAAAGCCGGCGCCGCCGCACTCGGGGCCGGGTTGGCGGCGCCATGGTCAGGCAAGGCATGGGCCGAAAACATGCCGGACATCGTGCCCGCAGGGCCTGCCTCGAAGTATGTACCCCGCATCAGCGCGGCTTTTGTCCGCAGACAAGGCGAATATGGCATGTGGTGGCCTGGCGCGGTGTTTGACGGAGAAGCGGCGCTGAACCGCTATCGCGCCGAGATCGAGTCGGCGGCCACAGACTTCGGCCTTGCGGTTGACATCCGCCCGACACCGATTTACTCGATGGACGAAGGCAAGGCCTGGGTGGCGCAGGCGGCGTCGGACGGGCAGGCGGATGGTCTCTTGGTTGTGTTGCTTGATCGTCAGCAACACGCATGGCCCACTGCCGGCGTTGCGGTGGAGAGCGGGCTTCCGACCATTGTGTTTGCCCCCTTGGGGACGGCTTTTACCGTCAATACGCTGGGCATCTCGCGCAAACCCAAATGTCTCATCTCATGTTCAGAGGATTTCAGCCAAGCGCGACGGGGGATGAAGATGATCGGTGCCGGCGCGAAACTCCGCGAGATGCGCTACATTGTACTTGCAGGAAGTGAGCGGCGGGAAGAGGAGATTCCCCATTTTGGCACGAAATGCCGCGTTGTGCCTGCCGGCGTGTTTATTGACAGCTATCGTTCATTCGAGGTTACGCCCGAGATCGAGGCGATCGCGGATGAATATGTGCGCCAAGCCACCGGCGTCGCCGGCTCCAGCCGGCAAGACATGCTCAACGGCGTGAAAAGCTTTGCTGTGGCGGCGCGCATCCTTGCCGAAGAAGAGGGCGACGGCATTACCATGGACTGTCTGGGCGCCTTGGGGCCGACGGACATCAGCCTGCCATGCCTGGCATGGTCTCGGATGCTCGACCATGGCATCCCGGCGGCTTGCGAAGCGGACCGCACCGCTTGCGTCACCCACGCCTTGGCGCAGTTCCTCTTTGACCGTCCGGGATTCCAACAGGATCCGGTCCCGGAGACGGTGAACCGATGGCTGACGGGCGCGCATTGCACGTGTCCCACCAAACTTGCGGGATATCATGCGCCCGCCGAGCCGTATCGTATACAGCATCATCATGCTATGCGCGACGCTACGCTTGTGCCGCTTTGGAAAGTGGGCCAACGTACAACAGTGATGGACGTAGCATGGACAGAAGACAGCGAATCTGCCCGCATGTTCATTGCCAGCGGCTCGGTGGCGGGCCAGAATGCAGCCCCTCCGTCAGGCGGTTGCGTCGTTTCCGTGAACTTGAAGCTCGACGGCGACCCGGACCTGTTGACTTTTCCCGGGTTCCATCAACTCTTTATCTACGGCGATTTCGAGCAGGACCTGGTTGATTACTGCAAGCTGCACGGGATTGAGCCGGTGGTGGTGTAGGAAGGGTGTTGCCGGTTGCACGCAGTGGGGGTAGTCTCTCCCTAAAGGGAGTCTGTTGGCGGGCCTGGCGATAGCGGTCTTGGCGCGGATTGCCGGGCGAGGGAGTGCCGAGAAGGAACCGTGGCCGTTTCGGCCAGGAAGCGGGAAGGGCTGGGTTGTGTGGATGTTCTATGGTTTGGTTGCTCTGGGAGGAATCGATTCGCGCGTGGAACAGGTGTTTGCCCAGCCGCCGGGCGAGTACATGCCGGTTCCCTGGTGGGCTTGGACCGGCGACCTGGACCTTGGCCTGCTCGAGCGCCAGCTTCACCTGATGCACGATCAGGGCCTGCGCGAGTTCTTCATCTTCCCGCTATACGGCATGGATGTGCCGTACATGTCAGAGGCGTATCTCGACCGGATCGGCAAAGTGCTTGCCTGGTGCAAACAGCTCGGGATGAAGGTATGGATCTACGACGAATTGAACTGGCCGAGCGGGACGGCGGCTGGCCTCGTGCCGCGGGAGCATCCTGGTGCTGTTGCTTCACAGGTGCACATCGAGGATTATCCTGATGCGGACACCTCGACGATTCGCGCGTTGCTCGATGACGAGGCCGTGCTCTCGGTAGTCGAGGTCGATTCTTCAGGGCTCTACAAGCCCGTCGGCCAGGTCTCTGCAGCAGACAGCGGTAAGCGCCGGGTTGTAGCTTTTCGCCGGAAGCGCGACCAAACCGTCAACTTGACGGTGCGCGGTTGCCTGTGGACGCGCAACGACCCGGGCGAGCTGGATCTGCTGTCGCAGGACGCAGTCCGTGCGTTCATCGATGAAGCCTACGAGCCTATCGCGAAGACATTCCCCGAGGAGATGGGCAAGACCATCAAAGGCTTTTTTACAGACGAGCCGCAGTTTGCGCCGGGCGCCTTGCCTTGGACTGACGGTTTTGGTGAGCGTTTCCGCGAGCGCTACGGCTACGACATCAAGCCGCATCTGCACCAGCTCGTCTACGACCTGCCCGGATCTGCGCGGCCGAGGGTCGACTTCTGGTCGCTTGTTTCCGAGGAAGCATCTAGCGCATACACAGGCCAGATCGCCGCGTGGTGCGAGCAGCACGGCGTCGAGTTGACCGGCCATTTGATTTACGAGGAGAACTCTTATTCCGTATGGTGGCACGGAGACAGCCCTTCGCACCTGCTCAAAATGCAGATTCCCGGTTGCGACCTGCTTCGGTTGTGGACCAGCTTTGACGAGCCCGAGTCATGGTATCACCATGGCGCACGATCGCTCATCAAAACCCCAAAGAATCCCGCGTCAGCGGCGCGTTTCACGGGGCGCAAGCGGGTGATGTGCGAGGCCTACGGCGTTGTGCCGTGGTGGAAAACGCCGGCGGACGAGAAGCGCTTGACCGACTGGCTCGTAGCCCTGGGCGTCAATCTCATCAATGACAACAGTCTGATCGCCGAGATTACCGATTTCCGCAAGCGGGCCATATCCGGTAAGCATTTCACGCAGCCTTATTGGCGTGACGAGCGCCTCTACTACACGTATGCGGGTCGGATCTGCGCCCTCTCAGCCGAGACGGCGCTTGATACCGAACTCTTGCTGCTCTACCCGACGACGACTTGGTGGGCCGGGGTGCGCGGGCGGACGGAAAGCTCGGCAGCGCTGCAGCGTCTCGAAACGGCCTTCGACGCGGCAGCCGATGTGTTGGTGCGCAAGCATTGGCATTTCGAGTTTCTCTTCGAGCAGATTCTCGAGCAGGCAGACGTGAAGGACGGGGCATTAGTCACGGATTATGGCACGTTTCGCGGGATTGTAGCCGCTGGG
>CAZBQH010000122.1:0-3925 GCA_964493915.1 uncultured Nitrospiraceae bacterium | reverse complement strand
GAAGTGGTCCCCATAGGCGACATGCTGCATGTGCGAATTGGCGAGGTATATGGTCTTGACGACCACAGTGGCGCTTAAACAGGGACGCCTGTTCCTTCTGTTTCTGTGCGGCATCGTGGCCGTGGCGGCGTTAGCGCAAACGCAAGGGCAATCGCCCGGCGCGGCCAAGGCTTCTCCTGCAGCCGCAGAGGCGTCGGTGCAGCCGCCGGAAGCTGCTGCCTCCTCGGCAGAGGTCCAAGAAGCCATCGATGCCGCGGCGGCGGGCATTCAAGCTGTTGAAAAGCCTGGGGCTTCCTCGAAGGCGTATTCCGAGCAAGACAAGGTGAAGACAAACGCTATCGGTCAAGCGCTCGATGCTATCGCCCAGAAACGTGATGCGCCTGTCCGTCGCGAGGAACCGGAAGTCCAGGCAAGGGAGTCCCTTGCAGGCCCTGCTCTAAAGATGTTTTGCGCCCTGCTCTTTGTCTTGGCTGTCTTTCTCTTCGGCGTCGCAGGGCTGCGCCGCCTGCGTAAACGAAGCCGCTTCTTGTCAGGCCTTTTCCCAGGTACGGATTTGGCGAAGGTCATCGGGAAGCTGAGTCTTTCGCCACGGGCCTCCCTCCATTTTGTGAAGGTCGGCGGGCGCGTTCTTGCTGTGGGTGTTACAGCCAACGATGTTCGGCTTGTGACTGAATTTGATGCATCCGTTTTCGAGAGGCACGAGCCGGAAAAGACAAGCGGGACATCCCCGGACGAAGATAATGGACGATTTGGGGCCGAGCTCGCAGCGCGGGCGGCCGGTTTTTCAGAAGTGGAGGACGGCGAGTTCGACCCGTCCGTTTTCAATGAACTCCGCAGTGAGATTCAGCGGTTGCAGCGCTACCTGCGGGAGTCCGCGGATGAAACGAAGGAATAGGGGAGCCATCCTACTCGCGCTCTTGCTGTTAACGCTGAGCGCTAGCGCCCAGGAGGCGGACGAAGGCCCGGACGGACTCGGCCTGCTTCGAGCGGTTGACGAGGCAACAGAACCGGGCCAGATCTCGACGACCCTCATGGTGGTCCTCGGCATCACGGTCCTCTCTCTTGCGCCCGCAATCCTCGTGATGACCACGTCCTTCACGCGGATCATTGTCGTACTCGGCTTTCTCAGACAAGCCATGGCCACCCAGCAATCGCCGCCAAATCAGGTCTTGATAGGGTTGGCGCTGTTTCTCACGTTCTTCATCATGATGCCTACCTATGAGCAGATCAACCGAGATGCGCTCCAACCCTATATTAACGGCGAGATCGAGCAGCGGGAGGCCTTCAGACAAGCCATTGAGCCGATTCGGACCTTCATGTTCCGGCAAGCGCGGCCGCGAGACATTGCACTGTTTCTGGATATCGCCCGTCTCGCGCGCCCCGAGACGCCGGACGATGTGCCCACGCATGTTCTTATACCGGCGTTTGTGATCAGCGAACTCCGGATCGCCTTCCAGATCGGTTTCATCATCTACCTGCCCTTTCTCATCATCGACATGGTCGTGGCGAGCACGCTCATGGCTATGGGCATGATGATGCTGCCGCCGGTTTTTGTCTCGCTGCCCTTTAAGATCATCATGTTCGTCCTTGCGGACGGGTGGTATCTGCTTATCGGCAACCTGGTAGAGAGCTTCGGCAGGACCGCCGCCCCATAGAGGCGCCGGAAGCTGTAACTCATGCGTTCATGCGCCAGATCGCGCAGTTGAGCGCCGCGGCAAAAGTTACCCACACCAGGTAGGGAAGCAACAGCGCGCCCGCAAGCGGCGCAACCCGCCAGAAGGCCGCTGTCGTGAGTGCAATTGCTGTCCATAGCGCAAGCAGCTCGACGAATGCGGCGAACGGGCTTTCGAGTCCGAAGAAGAGATAGGACCATAAGGCGTTGAGGACCAGTTGTATCGCGAACAGGGTCAACGGCCCGGCCGCGCCGCCAAAGCCCGCCTTGCGCCACACAAGCCATGCCGCTACGGCCATGAGGATGTAGAGGACTGTCCAGACCGGTCCGAAAACCCAGTCCGGCGGCCGCCACGAGGGTTTCTCGATCTGTTGATACCAGTCTTGGACGGATGTCGCTGTGAAGCGGCCTCCGATGAACGCGACGAATCCTACCAGAATTAGCAGCAACACCAACGCGCCTGTCTGACGAATGATTGAGGCCATTTCGATCTCCTCGATAGGTCTTTCCCTACCCCATTTGCACAGAGTATAGCCGATGAGTGGATAACAAGTCCGCCGAACCCGCGTGAAGGGCGCGTCTCAAGGTCCCAACGCTGACTCCGCCAAGCTATCCGGTGATTCCGGAGTAAGATTTGCGTGCTGACCTACGCGAGGGCCATTATGGGGCGGTTGGACCGCCCTGAGGGGCGGCGTTAGCAATAGGGAGGGCGAAGATCGATGCTCTTGTTCTTTGCATGCGCGATCATGGGCCCGGCCGCATTTGAACTCGACGAGCCGTTCAACTACTCGGATCATTCGGAGGCGGCCCCGGCCTGGTTCGCTGAGACGGTTGCTTGGGAGGTCGTTGACGGCCAGATGGTGCACACAGGGGGCCATCGGAGCTTCGCGATTGTCGAGCAGGCGCCTCACGGCGCAGAGGCGGCCGTCGAGGCAACAGTCACTGTGGCTGAGCGGACCGGTGCGGGCTGGCTTGTCGCGGGTGTCGCGATCCGCCGCGATGAGGGCAACTTTTGGCATGTGGCGCTCATCGGGGCGCCAGAGGACCAGGGCAAGCGTCACGGGGTGGAGCTTCAGGAATCGCTGGCAGGCGTATGGTTGGCGCCTGGACACGAAGGGACGCGTTTGACCCAAGTTGCCGCCGAAGGCATGGATTTTGACTGGCAGTATGGGCGGCCTTACCGGCTGCGAATTGTGCTGGACAAGGGCCGAATTGACGGTTTTGTCTACGAGATGGACGGCACGCAGCAGACGCACATTGCCTTTGCATTAGACAATAAGGCCGTAACCAGCGGGCAACCCGCCCTGGACTGTGCGAATGCGAAGGCCGCCTTCGACAACGTTCGCGCTGCGGTCGCGAGGGAAGTCCCGCCTGTCGAGGAGGAGAGGCCTATGCATCCTTACGAAGTAGAGGGGACTGGCGAGGTTGTTGCCAAGGCCACGGGCTTTTTCCACCCGGTTCAGGCGGACGGCATATGGTGGATGGCCGATCCGAAAGGCCGGGCCTTCTATGTGATCGGAACAGACCATGCGCGTTACGACGGGCATTGGTGTGAGGCGTTGGGTTATGCCCCGTACGGCCGCAACATGGCGGCGAAGTACGCGTCGGAGGACGAATGGGCCGCACATACGGCGGAACGGCTGCTTGCGTGGGGCTTCAACACGGTTGCGGCGGGGCATTCGCCCAGCTTGCGGCATCGGGGGCTGGCCCATACGGAGTTTCTCAGCATGGGCTCGGGCTTCGCGCCCATCGACGACCTGTGTCCCCGCACCTGGTGGACTGGTTTCCCGAATGTCTTCAGTCCGAAGTGGCCCCGTCACTGCGACAAGAGAGCGCGGGAGGTCTGCGTGCCGGTTAGAGACGATCCCTGGCTGCTCGGCTATTTTATCGACAACG
Organism: uncultured Nitrospiraceae bacterium; assembly: GCA_964493915.1. Lineage (GTDB taxonomy): Bacteria > Hydrogenedentota > Hydrogenedentia > Hydrogenedentales > SLHB01 > CAZBQH01. The sequence continues at coordinate 357 of CAZBQH010000122.1, read as the reverse complement.
AGCTCGAATGGTACGGCAAGAGCGGGGCGCCGTGGGGGTTGTTTGATGAGGCCTGGAAAAAGCCGGCGGAACATACTGCGAAACAGGCATGGGTCGCATTCCTGAAAAAGGAGCTCGGCGAACCTGTGCGGATGAAGGAGTATTGGGGCGTCGAGGTAGAAGACTGGGAAGCCCTTGCACGAAACCAGACGCCGGCAAGGCCGCTCAGTGAGGCCGCGCAAGACATCGCGCGCGGTTGGGTGCGTCTAGTTGCGGACCGCTATTTCGCCGGGGCGGCGGAGGCGATCCACCGCCACGACCCCAATCACCTCATCCTTGGCTGCCGTTTTGCGGGCGCCGCGCCGGATATCTGGGATA
>CAZBQH010000121.1:0-2789 GCA_964493915.1 uncultured Nitrospiraceae bacterium | reverse complement strand
CGGATTGCCCCGATCCTTCAGCGCAGCCAGCAGAACCACCTGGGATTCGGCTGGAAACTGGTATAGGTTGTCGGCCACAAGGGCCGCCACGCCGGGAATAGCCGCATCGCGAAGGGCCGCCGCAACTGCCTGCCGCAGCACTTCACTGTCTCCCATGAGGGCTTCCTCACCTAATGGGATGGCTGCCTCGCTGCCTAGGGCCGCCAGACCGCGCAGAGCGGCGCCGCGCACGGCATCGGGTTGGGACGCCGCGGCCAACTCGCTGTACAAAGCTTCGGCCTGAACCGTCTGACCGTCTTTTACGAGTTTCGAAGCGCAGTCAAGGCAAGCATCGGCCCACACTCGATTCAACGCAGAAGGCAGGTCGCTGCGCGCACTCCGCAGGGCCTCAGCGGCCTCGATCACGCCGATCTTCCCGAGAGCTGCAATCGCCGCGACAGTTACGGCGCCGTCCGCCGCCTTCGTCTGCTCCACGAGCGTCGGTACAGCCTCCGCCTCCGCACGGGCGCCTAGTGCATTTACGACGCGGACCTTCATGGTCCCGTCTACTCGAGGAAGGGCGTCGATCAATGCCGACGCCGCCTCGGGTCCCGGAATGCGCTCGAGGACGTAGCAAGCCATGTCAAGCAGTTCCTTGTCGAGCAGCAACGGCGCGGCCGCGCCCACGGCTTCGGCCCCGCCGATACGCGACAACTGGCGGCACGCGATCTGTTTCGCAGCAAATGTTGCGTCGGACCCTACTATGCGCGCCAAGTTGCTTACCAGGTAAGCACGGCCCTCGTGGTCGTCAAACGACGCATTCACCGCGTCGGTCAGAACATCCAGCGGCGCCGCATCGCCTCCGAAGTCGAACTGGGCCAGGGCCGTCATCGCCGCGGCAACAGCCTTCTCCCGGGCTTCTTTAGCCGCTTGCTCGAGGTATCCCTGGGGAAGCTGGGCGCTGGGCGTAGTATCCGCTTCGAGATCGCCCAGAGCGAACTGAATCCCCGCCAGGTAATGCTCGAGAACTTGAGGGTCCCAAAAGATCTCGTGCCGGTGCCCGAGCGAGCAGTAGAACACCCGGCCCTCGCCGTAACTGCGGACCCAGCTCACGGCGAAATCCCCGTCAGTCCGGTTGATCCCCTCTTTGGTCATATCTGTGTGAGCCGCGTCAAGACTTAAGAGAACCCGCAGCTTCTCCCGGGAATAGGGATCGCGGAACTGGTAAATCTCATCCGCGACCTGGAAGTTACGCCCCTGGAACACCGCCACAACCGGATGAACAGGGTCGTCCACCTTGACGGTCACAGTCTCGTTCCATGGGTGCCCGCTGAAGTAGCCGCCCATCATTTCGCCGTACTCGGCCCATTGGTAGAAACAGTCCGTCGCGGCATGGATGCCGACAATCCCTTTTCCGTTCTTGACGAAATCGACAAGACTCTGCTTGAGGGCCGCATCACGGGTGCGTGCGGCGTCCTGGTCTGCGGGCGCAAGCTCAGCCAGATTGGCCGGCAAGAACAACTCGCCCGTCGTGCTGTTCATACAAACCGCGTCAAACTGAGCCAACTGGTCCGGCTCGAACAGGGCAATGTCGTCGCTAATCACCGCTTCGAAGGCGCCCGTCTTCTCGCCCATGATGCGCAAGGCCTCGGCAGCCACAGGAATGGAACTGTGAACAAAGCCCTTGCACAGCGTGAACACGAGCAGTTTGCGGGGAGCTGCCGGCGGCACGACGGGCTTGCCCGGCATGGCGGACTCGATCTGTTGGATGGTCTGCGCGTCCACAGCCTGTGCGAAGCTGGGGGCAACCCACAGAGCGGACAGGGCCAGAACCGCAAACAACGTTGTCAATCTATAGATCATCGTTGACACCTCGTATCTTTCTCAGATTCTGCATCTATCCGGTCAGCGTCTTTAATACATACCACGCCCTAGATACGCCACGGACCGCGCATCGGCCGGCCAATGAGCCGGTTGGCTTCGTCATCTCCCATGAAACGCTCGGACTCCGGGTCCCACCGCAGCGGCCGGTTCAACTCGAAAGCAATGATGCCAAGCTGACAAATAGTCGCCGTGCGATGCCCGATCTCGGCATCTGCGATGGGCCGCTCGCGCGTTCGAATGCAGTGGAGCCAGTCGTCGCGATGGTTTCTTCCCCGGTCGAGATGGACGTCCCCCGGCCCTAGTTTCGTATCGAGAATGCTCTCCGGCTCAGCACGCAAGAAGCCTCTACTCACCAGGATCCGGCCCTTTGTACCGTTGAAGACGCAATCGGCTTCAGCGCCGTGATACATCGGGACGCCGTTTGCATAGACAAACACAAGACGATCGTGCTCCTTGCCGTCCGGGGGGATGATTTCGACCGGTCCGCTGTCGTCCATGCCAAGGGCCCATTGGGCGATGTCGAAATGGTGCGCCCCGAAATCGCTGAAGCCGCCGCCCCCGATGTCCCGGTAGTTGCGCCACTCGGGCCAACCCGGGTAGTTCATGGGACACAGGGTGGAATTGTAGGGCCGCCATGGGGCGGGACCCAGCCAACGGTTCCAGTCCAACGTAGGCGGCGCAGGCTCGGACGGCAAGCTGTAATTCTGCAGGGGGGGACCCCCGACGCCAATCTCAACCGACTTAATGTCTCCCAGTATGCCGCTGCGGACCAGTTCAGCCGCGCGCCGGAACATACCGCCGTATTCGGAGCGTTGCTGGCTGCCCGTTTGGAACACGCGGCCATAGCGGCGAACGGCCTCGACCGTCGCCCGCCCTTCCTCTATGGTATGCGTCATGGGCTTCTCGCAGTAGATGTCCTTGCCGGC
>CAZBQH010000120.1:0-2539 GCA_964493915.1 uncultured Nitrospiraceae bacterium | reverse complement strand
CCGCTTTCGCAGCGTTTACCCCCCACAAAGACGGCGCATCGGGCGTCACCATAGGCGAGTACCTTGTCCGGCTCGCAGCCCGCAGCGGTTCTTCCTAATAAGCTTGTCTCAACACCTGTGACAGCGGAATGTTCCGGGCGAGCTGTTCGCCGCTTGTCCGGGCTTGACACGACCGCCTCTTCTCGGGCCAGCCCCGCCCGTGAGAGCATAAGGCGTTCCCATTCAGAAAGAGGTGGCGCCGCGAGGGATCCCACGGCGCCACGATACAGGCCGATGACGACCTGAGGAGGAGTTCGTCGGTTAGGCCTTTGCTCTCATGCCTTTCATGCACGCAAACATTCCGGCAAGGCCCAGGGCCATAAGCATCAGCGCCAGACCCAGGTGCGTTGCAGCCGGCATCGCGATGGGATAGCTCTCGGGGTCGAACGGATTCGAGCCATAGTCAGCTTCTTCGCCGTTCGTGAATCCGTCGCCGTCGGGGTCTTCGTCTGCATCATCGAGCAACGGATCGAGACCGTACGTCACCTCGTAACCGTCGTGCATACCGTCGCCGTCCGTGTCGGGGTTGCCTGGGTCGGTACCGTGGATACCGTCGATGGTCTCATCGGCATCAGGCAGCCCGTCGTTATCGGCGTCTTGTTGCCCGTCGGTCCATGCAACGTAATGGATCCGCACCTCGGCGTCCTGGAACTCCGCGTAGGTGTTGTTTGGATCCTGCGGTTCGCCCAAGTCGAGCCTCCACCAACCGTTGAAGTCGTTCGGGAAGGATCCTTCCGGGGCCCACGCGCTGGTCGTCAGATCAATGACGTATGTTTTGACGCCCACGTTGGACGCAGCAAGGAATTGGTGACCGTAGTGCCAGATGCTGTTCACCCACAGTTCCTCATCGATACCCGGGTTCACAATCTCGATATCCAGCCGCATGTAATGACGCGTTTCGGGATTGATCACCACATTCAGCGGCGGATGAATGTAGGCGTCCCACTCTTCTTCGCCCGGGTCTGGGAATGTGCAGACCATCGCGCCGCCGCTTGCCGCAGCGTTGAGCTGGTGTGTGCCGGGTATGCCCCAGCCCTGGAGCCCCGTCTCAAAATCGTACACCAGGTCGCCCGGGTCGTTGAGAATCGCAATCCGGTGGATCCGGCAAGTCTGGCCGTCGTACCCAGGCAAATCACCGCCAACGCCAGGGTCTAGACGGAAGTAGTTTAAGGGCCCCGTCCATTCGGCCTTCAGGGTCGGCATATGGAAGGCCCTCACCATCTTGCCTTGGTTTGGATAGAAGGTGGCATTGGCGCCGTGCCACAGGTTGTCGTCCCCAAAGAGGATCTCCCATGTCACGGCACTGGAACCGCCTGTATGGGTGAATTCAGCCTCTATCACCACATATTGCGTTGCATCCCCGTCGAGCCCCAACTCGCCTTGGCTTGGCGGCGATATATGGGGATCAAAGGGATCGACGGCCCCGTCCCATTCAAAAACCATAGCACCGTCCTCCCACCGCAGGTTGGTTACAGCATCTGAGGGGCCTCCCCATCCGTCGAGATCGTTATCGAAATTCCACTCGACATCGGCTGTCGCTATTCCGCCCAGCAACAGTGCTGCGCACAAAACTACCAAAAACTTCGACATTCTCACCATCGCTCCATCCTCCAATTCTGTTTCGAGTCACCGCAGTTTATTGATAACCTCTTTGCTCGACATCAGACCTCCGCTCCGGGTAGGCAAACACGAACTCCTGTGCGCGGACCGCCTCGTCCCCATCCCCGCACATGCTCCTCGATACAGTTGGCAACCGGCCCCTCCCGACTGACATATAGACTAGGTCGAAACCACGCTAATTGATTGGAAGATCCTTGCAAAAGATTGTAAAGAATCCCGAAAAAGCTGGACTTCAAGCAACAGTGGAATGCTGTGTTCCGAGTGCGCCTGGCATGGGAGCATAAGGCAACAAGAGGAACAGTGATTTGAATCCATCCCTTTTTGGGTTGTTTTTTCAGCATTTTGCGGGATTCCTTCAATCCATGGGGCGAAGGGGAGCGTAGGATACAATCAAACGAGGGGAGGCTGCTTCGCTCGTTCCGGCGGCAACCGGGATCGTGTTCAGCGCGAAAAAAGAGTGTTTGACAATCCGGTCCGATGACGTCATTGGACGGTGCGGTAGGTTGGGCAGGGCTGCCGCGCCCAATGGTGCAGTTTGTGTGGATGAGACGCAGGATCCGGATTGAACGTCGCACGTGATCGTGCGGAAAGGAGATGTCAAATGTTTGTCAAAACAAGAACAACAGGCATAGGTTTTACCCTTATCGAGCTGCTGGTGGTCATTGCGATCATCGGCATCCTCGCGTCGATTCTGCTCCCGGCCTTGTCGCGGGCGCGTGAGGCGGCGCGGCGCGCCTCCTGTGCGAACAACCTTAAGCAGTGGGGCCTCATCTTCAAGATGTACTCGAGCGAGAGTAAAAGTGGGATGTTTCCCGGTCAGACGCGGTGGTATCCGGGGAACCACATGGGCGCGCTTGCGCTGGATTCGAGCGTGCTTTAC
>CAZBQH010000119.1:0-4841 GCA_964493915.1 uncultured Nitrospiraceae bacterium | reverse complement strand
TACTCGACGCACATCCATTACTCCGACGACCCGGCCTGCATCGGCCGCCTGGATGCGCTTGACCCGGCCTACTACGAGGCTCTGGAGCAGGTTATCCGCGAGATCCATCGCATTCTGCGCCGCCGCCGGTTCATGGCCTTGTACTGCTGCGACTCCTTCCGCAAGAAGAGGCCCTTCTGTGCCATCGGGTTCCGTCTTTTCGCCATTCTCGAGCGCTACTTCGAGCCTGTAGACATCGTCGCGGCGACCCGTCACAACAGGATTCTCAAACGCCGCCATTATCACACCGAGGCGATCAAAGGGAACTATTTTCTGCGCGGGTTTAACTACCTCTTCATCATGAAGAACGATCGTTAAGGCACAGGGACGCCAATCGGGTCTGCAAGGCAGCTCACCTGCCGCCGGACAGAACCGGAGTCAACACGATGTTCCGGTAGGACACCGAGGTGTGGTCGCCCTGGAGATAGATGGGGCCCGGGCGGAGAACGTCGGACCACAAGGCGCCGCCTGTGCACCCCTCGAGCGGTTGATTGTCGATAAGGGTCGTCCCGTTCAGCTTGACTGTGATGTGGCGGTCGACCAAGGTTATGTCGAGGGTCTGCCACGCGCCGGCGGGTTTCTCTGCGGCAGCCGAGGGCGCGATCCGGCTGTAAATGGCCCCCATCGTCCCTGTGTCGGGCGTGCTGCCATAGCTGTCGGCCACCTGCACTTCGTAGATGCCGCGCAGGTATACGCCGCTGTTGCCGTTTTGGGGTACGCGCACTTCGAGTTTGAGGTTGAAATCCTCGAACACATCGACGGTGCGCAGATTGGCGTAGGATATGTGGGGACGGCCTTCCGGCTGAGGCGCCTCGTTGACGAGCATGCCGTTCTCGACGCGCCAGCCGCTCTGAGCGTTGGGATCGAGCGGCATCCACTGCGATAAATCGCCCGTCCCGAGCAGGTTGATGGGCTCGCCGTATCGCACGGCGCTTAGATCCGGCGCAGGAGGCATGGGGGGCTCTCGCCGCGCGGTAAAACGCTGGATCTGTGTGCCCATCCCGTTGGTGTTCGGAGCGATCCGCGTCCCCCGCAGGCCGTCTGCCGCGGGCTCGAGGTGGAAGGTCTCAGTGAACGTGTGGGTGCGCACGACCTTGCCGCTGCTATCTTTGCGCTCTACGTTGTACAGTCTTGTCACAGTCAGGGCGCCTTCAGCCACATAGGTGCTTGACGCCGGGACTACGCTGCCGCCGATCCACAAAAGCGTGCCGTCGAGATAGCCGTCTCGTTGCACGACGTCGAGCCAGCCGGCGCCCCCTGAGTCGGGGCTAAGCGCCCACTGCCCGAGGAACGGCGCGGCATCGTCTTCCGTGGCCGCGCCCAAAGCGAGCCATGCCATCGCGAGCGTGCTTATCTTCAACCCTGTTGTCATTGTGCAGGCCTCCATCAAATCGTGCGGCTTCCCACGTGCGAGAGCCACTATATAGCATAAGGCTGTGCCCAGATGGAAGTGATGCGACGGCGCCTGCGGGGCGCTGGACGCCAAGCGCAATGGACGCGATGGACGCATGCGGACCAATTCGGAAGGGGATCGTCCTACGACGCGGAGACTGTTATTGCCACGATGGGTAGTTGCGGCGTCCACGGAGAGAGGTGCTGCAAGAGCTTCACCATCCTCACTGCAGGAGACCTTTGGGCTCCACGCAGCTTGTTCACCCGCTTTGCCTTTCGGGGCGGAAGATCACCCAGAGAAGCAACCCCAACAGCCAGCTCAGGAATGTCACAAGCAAAGCGACAAGGCAGCCCGACTTTCCACGCGCCTCAGCGTCCGCGGTCGCCCAGAAAATGCTGTATACATAGAGCCCCAAAAAGACCAAGATGGCAATGACCGCCACTATGTCCATGGCGTCCATCTTCAGCACCTGTCTACTTATCGTATGTCCCTGGACATGCGCTGTTTGCTGGCAAGCCTTGCGTATTTTGGCCTTTCGACCGGCTAGAAAGCAATGCGGCTCCACCCCCTCGAGCGTCTTCTCGGAACAGTTAGGAATGCACCAGACCGGCCGTCTCGGTTGCCGTCTGGTGCTCGCGCCGGTATGCGCCGGGGCTGAGGCCTGTCTTCTCTTTGAATACCCGGACGAAGTGGGGCGTGTCCGAGAAGTTCAACCGGTGTGCGATCTCCTTCACGCTGTGCCAAGGTTCCGACAACATGCGCGTGGCATGTTGGATGCGGCGGTTCCGGTAGTACTCGTTGAGGCTAAGCCCTGTCTCCTCGCGGAAACGTCTGTCGAGATGGCGGCGCGACATACCGACTTCAGCGGCCAGCTTCTCGGCGTCGAGAGCATCTCCGCGCTCGATGGCCTCTTCAGTGCGCGTGACGACGAGCCAGAGCTGCCGATCCAACGGCGGCCGTTCTACGGGGTCTGCACTCTGATGGGCTCGGTTTACGATGCTCAGCAATTTGAAGAAGCTCCCGATGCAGAAAGCCAGCGATACCCGGGAACGTTTCAGCTCCACCACAATGGCCGCAAGCTCCTGCTCACATTCAGAGAACGCCGTCTCTTCGAGTCTGGTTTTCCACACGCCCTCGCAGAACGGGATATTGAACAGCGCGGTTGCCAGCAGCGACTGGACCAGACCGCCTTCCCACCAGAGCAGGCGCAGCTCTTCAGACAGCCACTGCGGCTGGATGAACAGGTCCGTTTTTGACAGGCCGGCCATGGCGCTATAGCCGTGAACGGCGCCCGGCGCCACCACGATAACGTCCCCCCGCGCCAAAACACTTCGTCCCTCTTCGGTGATGTGCTCGTTTCCGGACGCGGCCTGCACAAAGACGAATTCGTGGAATTCATGGGTATGCGGCGGCACACCCACCTCGTGGGTGCCTTGGGCCCGGTACATCTCGAGGGCGCGCGAGCTGCGCGGCGATGCATCCGGGTCATCGCCCGGCACGATGTTGCGCCCGTCGCGATCCCAATGGGTGGCGCAGACGCGGAACGGGCGATCGCCGCGGAGCCCCACATCTGCGTTTGTGTAGCGCCGGCACGTTGTATTCAACGCTTTGTCCGGGATATACACCATATCTACCCAGTCTTTACAACATCCTGTCCGGCATATTCAATGCTATTCCTGGCAAGATGAGTATACTTCAGATGGTAGGTGTTTTGCACGGCCCCAGATTCGGTCGTGTAGGACGTGTTCGAGGACTTTTGCATAAGCTGTCACAAAGCAAGGAGAAAAACAATGCAAAGAGGAAGAAAGGGTTTCACACTCATCGAGTTGCTGGTGGTTATCGCCATCATCGGTATCCTGGCGTCGATTCTGTTGCCCGCCTTGTCGAGGGCCCGAGAAGCGGCGCGCCGGGCGTCTTGCGCGAACAACCTGAAGCAATGGGGGCTTATGTTCAAGATGTTCGCAAACGAGAACAATGGAAAGTTCCCGGCAGCCAGCCAGTGGAATGTTGTCCAGCACAACTTGGGCGTCAACGCCATGGGCGACCTCGTCGGTGATGTCAACCCGGCGGTCTACCCAGGCGGGCGCGGCCCAGCGGACGAGGCCCTGTACCCCGATTATTGGACGGACCCGAATATCGCGATCTGCCCGTCGGATCCACGAGATGACAGTTGGGGTCCCAATCATCCCGCTGCCGGACACTTCGGCATCGAAGAGGACATCGCCGCACAGATCGCGGGCATCAACAACAATGGAAAGTGGTATTGCAAGGCGGTGATGAATACGATTCTGTCGAACGCCACCTCGTACATCTACATGCCCTACGCCGTGCGTACGTCATCGCAGCTCTTTGACGTTTCGTTCTGGCTTACGAGTTGCTACAACACGTCGGCAGAATGGGCGGCTCTGCCATGGGGCGAGAAGATGTTTCAGCTCTGGCCTGAGGCCATCACCGAATGCAACGGTCCCCAGGACTGGATTGACGGTATACGGCCCTACTGGCAACGCGACCGCGGCTGGCAGGACAGCATCAACACCAACGAGTATTCCAACAACGCCACAACATGGCCCTCTTTCAACCGCGATGACGACGGTTCTCCGTTGCCGACGACTTATCACCGTCTCAAGGAAGGCATCGAGCGCTTCTTTATTACCGACATAAACAATCCGGCATCAGGCGCCTTGGCGCAGAGTACGTTGCCGGTCATGTGGGACGCTTGGGCGAATGACTCGGCGGGCTGGATTAACCCAGGCAACCAGGCCGCCGCCATTGCGCGCTTCAGCCGCGTGCGCGGCGGCAGCAATGTCCTGTGGATGGACGGTCACGTCGAGTTCCTGAAGTACCCGAGCAGGATGCCCGTCTATGCGCCTCCGTTGGACGGCAACCTGATGCCGGCGGGCGCGCGCCTGGCCTATCAGAACATCTGGGGCGGCATGGGCTGAACCGTTTCTCTTTGATCAAAGACGTGCTGCAAAAGGCCGGGTCGGCCATAGGCGGATTCGACCCGGCCTTGCGCCATGTGAAGAGGGACCTTTTTGCTCAAAGCTTGACTCATTTGGTGTGAGTCGTATAGAAGACGACTTTCTATGTGCGCCGCGAGGACGACGAGTAAAACAGAGGCATCGGAAATGGAAATCACTCGGAGGGACTGTCTAAAGGGCCTTGGGGCGGCGGGTGTGGCAGTCGCCGCAGGTGAAGCAGGCGAAAAGCTCATGCGCGGTCGATCGAAGGATGCTGCGCACGCGGCTGCAGCGGAAAAGGAGGGATTGGGTATGGCCGGCCGCAGACCGAACATTGTATTCATCATGGCGGACCAACTCGGGGCGCGGTCCATTGGCTGTTACGGGAGCGGCGTTCATTCCACGCCCAATCTGGACCGGCTTTTTGGTGGGGGGGGGCGGTTTGTGCG
>CAZBQH010000118.1:0-12798 GCA_964493915.1 uncultured Nitrospiraceae bacterium | reverse complement strand
GGCCGGCCCTATCGATCAGGCGCCGCATCTCGCTCTCGGCGGGAAGCACATGCCCGCCCACGACGTCGCCCACGGCTTCGTGGAAAGTGTTAATGGCGTCGCGGCTGTTGCTGTGGAATACGGCAAGGCTTCCGCCGGGCCGGAGCGTCTGGGCAAGTTCGACAAGCACGCAAAACGGATCCTCGAAATGGGGAAACACGCTATAGCACAGCACCCAATCGAAGGTGTTGGGCTGAAGCGGCAGAAAGCAGGCGTCAGCAAGTACACAGGCTGCCTGATGCAACTTCGCGCGTGCGCGGCGGGCCATCTCGAAAGCAACATCTAGCCCCACGAGCAGGCCTTCCTTCCCGACCCGCTGCGCTACATGAGGGAACAGCGCCCCCGTGCCGCTGCCTACGTCTAACACGCGTTGACCCTTGCGAATATCCAGCTCGCCCAGAATCTCAGCCATACGCGCGAGCGTCTGCGCTTTGCAGGCCGCGTCCCAGTCCGCTGCACGTTCGTCAAAAAACGCCTGGATCCTTTTGAGGCTCATGTTGCTCTATCTTTCGATCGAGGGGGTGCTGCCGCCGGCGTTTGGGCGAAAAAGCACTGGCACATGCGAAAACGAGTGTCGACGTGATCACAATCGTCGCTCCGGCCGGGAGGTCCCAGAGATGGGAAGCAGCCAAGCCTGCCCAGCAGGAGAACACGCCAAACAAAGCCGACCAGACGAACATGCGCTTCAGACTGTAAGTGAGCTGGAAGGCCGCTGCGGCCGGGTTCACGATTAACGAGTAGATAAGGAGGCCGCCGATGGCGCGCAGCGCCACGGAAACCGTCACCCCGGTCGCAAAAAGCAGGCAGTAGAACACGAGAGTGGCAGGGATCCCTACGGCGAGCGCGACCTGACGGTGACATATGACTGCCTGAATCTCCTTGAAGAAAAGCGTTGCCAGCGCTGCCACGGCGCCCGCTGTCACGCCGAGCAACACAACGTCCTGCCCGGTTACAGTGAGGATGCTCCCCCAGAACAAACTGAGCGCCTCCGTACGCGACCCCGAGGAGAGCCCTAGAAACAGAAAGGCCAGCCCGAGCATAAGGGAAAACACAATGCCGATAGACGTGTCCGGGCTCAATTCGCCCCGGTCTGCCAGAGGCCCTACGACCCCTGCCGACGCCAGACTGAAGACCAAAGCTCCTAAAAGGGGATGTACATCGAGCACCACGGCCAGAAGCGCGCCTGCAAACGCCGCATGGGCGATGCAAACGCCCAGAAACGAAAGGTGCATCGTTACGACAAAGACGCCAACCACCGAACAGCCCACCCCGGCAAAGAGACCGGCGAGGATAGCGTTCCGCAAGTATTCGACATCCAGAATGGCGATGCTCATCACGCCTACGTCCCCGCCCCTGCTATGGATTTCAATGCGGCCGGACCATGTCTTCCATACAGAGCGTCGAGGGTGGCGCGAGTGAGCATGGCCTCGCGAGGGCCGTCGGCCCATATGCGGCCATCCTTCATGAGGATCAACCGGCGGCACGCCTCGGGGAGCGTTGCGAGATCGTGCGTGACGTAAAGGGCAGTGCATCCGCTCTGCCGGTGAATCCCCTGGATCAAATCAAGAATCTCGTCTTGAGCTTGGGGATCGATGGCGGCTGTCGGCTCGTCGAACAAAAACAGCTCTGGTTCCTGAACCAACGACCGGGCAATGGCCACCCGCTGGTATTCGCCCCCGGAGAGTTTGCCAATGGGCCTGTCTGCCAAGTGGTCGATGCCGACGCGTTCGAGTGCGGCCATAGCGTGACGCCGTTCATCCAAGCTCGGGCGTTTGAGCCAGCCCACGCGGCCAAAGCTGCCGCTCATAACGGTCTCGAATACAGAAATAGGCAACCGGGGGTCAATGAAAGGCCGTTGAGCAACGTAGGCCACGCTCCTGCGCAGTCGGTGGCGCTGCCGGCCGAAGGGGTCCATCCCGTTAACGCGAACACGCCCGCTTGACAACGTGCCCAGTCCATTCACCAGCGTCAACAGCGTTGTCTTGCCCGCACCGTTCGGGCCGATGATCCCGACAAACTCGCCCCGGCGCACCTCGAGCGAAGTTGCTTCGAGAGCGATCGCGTCGCGGTGATAAACACACGCGTCCGAGATCGACACGACAGTATTGCCCGTTTCGCGCTGCATGGCGCTCATGTTCCTAATCTGGCGGTCCTTACCGCGTTAAGCAGCAGATCAACATCTTTTGTCAGCGCCTGTTCCCATGTCTCTGTTTCAGCAAAGCCGCCGGGGAAATTCGAGAGTACAACGTGGCCGGCGCCGGCGTCGCGCGCGAGGGTCCTGCTCAAATGCGCGTCGCCGCTCTGCAGGTTGTCGACGACAAGCGTTACGCCTGCTTCGCGGGCGGTGCGCACCAAGTCCTGCACATCTCCCACGCTGAGGTCCTCAGGCCGCTCATAGCCCAGTACGATGTCGAAGCCGGCCCACTCGACTAGTTCCTCAATGATTGCAGGGCAGATTACCCTGATCGACTGGGCGCCGGCTTCTGCGAGCCGGTCCGCTTGTTCATCGCCGAAGCGCAAGACCTCCTCACGCCGTTCTTCCGCTTTCTGCTGATAGACTGCGGCGTTTCTCGGGTCCACCTTGCCGAGAACCTGCGCCGTCGCCATGACGCCCTCCGCCAGGACCTCCGGAACCATCCAATTGCCGGGCACATCAATTACGATCACCTTCCCGGCGGGCGTATTTGCCGAAGACAGCACGTCCGTAATGTTGGGCATCGCTTTTTGCCAGGGATGCAGCAGAATCGCACGCGCCTGGGCCACGATGCTTACGTCGCTTGGACGCAGGTCGAAATGGCCGGGGCACATTGCCGGCGGGATCAGGTTATGCACCGCGCACTGCCCTCCCGAGAGGTCGTCAACCACCTGTGCGATGTGGGTACTGCCCGCAACGATGGGCTGTTCACCAGGCGTGTCCCTTAGTGAACAGGCCGGCAGAATCACTATCAATGCGGCCGCCAGACAGAAGGTCTGGGCATTTTGTTTCGTCATATGCGCCTCACCTATGCCGAACAAGTTCAAAAAGGGATAGTACTTAATGACGCGCTTACGGTTCAAGCGGGTAATACGATCCGGCCGTTTGTAATACGTCGCGCACAGCGTTCGGGCTTCCGGTCCATTTGCTGCCGGCCGGATGGAAAGGCGCCGCCCTGAAAAGCTACACTTGCGTTCGTTTGCAGTCGCTTGGACATTTGCTGGAAAAAACTTTAGAGAAGGAAGACTCCTATGCGTCCTGGTCAGATCCAGTTGCCCGCGCCGAACCAGGTATTTCAACGGGGGCCTGACGGGAAGGCGGCTATCCCCATACGTGCAGGCGGTCCCGTCGAAGCGCGTCTGCTGAAAGGACGCGAAGTCGTTCTACTATGGAAGACTACTGAAACAGCGCTCGAGGGAGCGCCGGCCGGCGGCCCTTATACGCTCGAGGTGAGAACTTCCCAAGGCACGCAGTCCGTGAGCGGTCTCATGGTAGGCGACCTTTGGCTGCTCATCGGCCAGTCAAATATGGACGGATGCGGAAAGCTCACGGGTATTGAACCACCGTCCAAGATGGTGCACTGCTTTTACTACGACGAGCAATGGGGTGTGGCCAAGGACCCTCTTTGCCGGGTGTACGATTCGGTTGACCCCGTTCACTGGTCGGGCCTCAGTGAGCCCGAACGCGACAAGGCCCGGACCGAAGATCACCGGTTCCGTGAATATGGCGCGGGATTGGGTGTTCGTTTCGGAAAAGAGATAAGCAAGCTTACCGGGGCGCCCGTAGGTCTCGTCATGTGCAGTCACGGCGGCACGAGCATCGAGCAATGGGCCCCGGAGCTCAAGGATCAAGGCGGCCAATCTCTCTACGGCTCGATGTTGCGGCGCGTCCAGGCTTGTGGCGGAGTGATTGCGGGCGCTCTGTGGTACCAAGGAGAGTCCAATGCCATGTCGCCCGAGACCGTTCCTCATTACAAGGAGCGGATGCAGAGGTTCATCGCTTCCCTGCGGGCCGATGTCGGCGCACCCAACTTGCCTTTCATTCAGGTGCAGCTCAGCCGCTGTTTCTTCAACGGGGACCCCGCCGTTCCAGATAACTGGAACCGCATCCAGCAGACACAACTTGACATCGCTCTGGAAACGCCCAACGTCTCCCTTGTCGCCGCCATCGACGCGTCCCTGTCGGACGCGATCCACATTGACGCCCAGTCCGGCCGCCGGCTCGGCAAACGCTTGGCGCAAGTGGCAGCGGGCATGGCCTACGGCGTAGAGGGTCCCGCCTTCCTCCGGCCGCAGGAAGTCTCGCTCGAACAAGACGGCGAGCGCAGGATTCTGGTGCGCTACGGTCAAGTGCGCGGCAAACTGTCTCCTGCCTCGGACATATGGGGCTTCTATGTTGAAGACCATGAAGGCCGGCGCGTAGGCATTACATCCGCCAGGAGCTCGGGGGCGGCCGTCGCCCTCGAACTCGACCAACCCGTGAAATCCGGCGCCAAACTTTGGTACGGACGCGGCCTGAACCCAGCAACCAACCTGCGCGACGACGCCTTGGCAGCCCCCGTTTTTGGTCCCGTGAGACTGTAGGGCGCTGGTGCAGGTTCTGAATCGTCCCCGTCACACTCTGGTTTGCCGGGCAGCGTCTGATCTTGTCGCTACATCGGAAACAGGTAAGCTGTCAGCATTTCGTGTTCGCGGAAGTCTGGAATGAGGATGTCCGCTCCGGCCTTAAGCAGACGGCTGCGCTTCTCCTCGTTCCAGCCCCGCCCGCGCGTTTCGTCCGAGGCCACCCCGAGAGCCGCGCAACCGTGCTGTTTCGCATTGCGGATCTCGACAGGTCCATCTCCTGCGACCAACACCTCGCTGCCGTGCAGGCCGTGTTCCCGTAGCATTTCTCTGAGCACCTTCTCCTTCGAGTAGGCCTCGTAGGTGTCCAAGGCGCCCCAAATCTCCTTGAAATAAGGCGTGACGCCTAAGGTTGCGGCCTCGCGGCGGACATCTGCCGCGTCCGTGCCGCTAAAGACATAAAGGGTAAGGCCTCTGTTGCACAACGTCTCGAGAAACGCCACCGCGCCCGCTACCGTCACATCGTCGATGGTGAGCGCGCCCGACTCGAGCTTCGCAATGCGGCTACGAACAATTTCCAATAGACGGCGATTGTATAGCCCCTTGTATGCCTGGGCGTCGCGGATGCGATCTTCCGAAACCAGACCATGGGCGCGCACCATCTCGGTCAAGCGTTCCATCTGGAGGATTGTCTGGATGCCTGTCGACTCGTCAATATATGTGGCTACTTCCTTTTCGATCTCCGGAGTGGCTTCAGATGCACCTGTGATGATCTCGACCATGAACGGGCCCATGACTCGCTCCCACCCTTCCCGCAGCAGGCTAATGGTTCCGTCAAAATCGAAAAGGACGTGTTTGAATCGTCCACGAGGCACGTCATGAGCGATCTGTATCTCGGCCATCCTGAACTTGTTTGGGCCGTGGGCGCCCTACTCCACCATAAACTGGATCAGCGAATGGACGGCGTACCCGTCGAGGGCCTCGCGTCCTTTGAGCGGCGGGAGCTCGATGACAAAGGCACACTCGGCGACCTTTGCGCCAAGCCTTTCGAGAAGCCTGCAGATGGCGCGAACCGTGCCGCCTGTGGCGAGGAGATCGTCCACCACGACGACACGGGCGCCGGCATCTAGCGCGTCCCGGTGGATCTCGACGCAGTCCGTTCCATATTCGAGCTGAAATTCTTCCGCATAAGTCTCGGCAGGCAGTTTTCCTTTCTTGCGTACAGGAATGAAAGGCAGCCCGATGGCATAAGCGAGGGCGCCGGCGAAAATGAAACCGCGCGCATCGACACCCACGACGGCGTCGATGTGCCTGGCTTTGTAACGCTCGACCCAGCCGTCAATGATGCATCGAAACGCTTGCGGGTTCTTAAGAAGAGTCGTGATGTCTTTGAACTGAACGCCCGGTTTGGGAAAATCGGGCACATTCCGCACAAGTGAAGCGAGATCTATGCTTTCGCCAGGTCTTGTCATTCCAGCCTTCCCCTTCACATCCCCAGAGTTCGCAGTTTCACAACGTGCGAAACCGCCCACGCATGCAGCCGTCGAGAGGCATCCTATTGGTCATATTCCTCCCCATGCTCCGCAACATGCTGGCGCAACCTCCTCATCACGTCATTCTCGATCTGCCGGATGCGCTCACGGGTCAGGTTGAACTGACGTCCCGTTTCCTCGAGGGTGTGCGCCTTCCCGTCCATCAGTCCATAGCGGTATTGGATGATCGCCGCTTCGCGCTCGGTTACCTGCTTCATCAATTCGCTCAATTGCTGATCTAACTGGATCTGCTCGACGACCTCGCTGGTCTTGCGCGGCTCGAGTTCGGGCGGAATGCCCCGGCTCTCCTCATCACTGGTGGACTCAAGATTGTCGAGGGGCGACACCTCCGACATGAAAGACTGGAGCTTGCGGGCCTCTTCGGGCTTGATACCCATGGCCTTAGCTACCTCTTCAGCGTCAGGGTTTCTCCCTTTCTTAATGTAGAGCTCTTCGGCCGTCTTCTTATACTTGGCAATGTTGTCTGTCACATAAACGGGAATGCGCACCGTGCGCCCATAGTTTGAGAGGGCTCGCGTAATCCCTTGACGAATCCACCATGTCGCGTACGTCGAGAACTTGCAGCCCCTTTCCGGGTCAAAGCGATCAACCGCTTTCATAAGGCCGATGTTGCCTTCCTCGATGAGGTCCAGGAGCGGCAAACCATAGTAAAGGTACTTCTTCGCAATACTCACAACCAAGCGCAGATTGGATACGATCAGTTTGCGTCTCGCCTCGCCGCTTCCCGCCTGAGCTTCTCTGGCAAGATGGATCTCTTCGCTTGTCGAGAGCAACGGGATCTTGGAGATCTCCGCCAAATACGTGCTCAAGCTGCCGTCTCTGGTGCTGACCATGTACTACCTCAATCGCGGCCGATTCGGTCCGGCTATTCGTTAGCAAGTGTCAGAATCGCCGAACCGCCTCCGGAAAGCAACATCCGGCCCTCGTCACGATGTCTTACACCCCAGTCTCCTAATGCAATGCTCCGCTTTTCCTGCGGGCGCCGTCCCTTGCCTGCCTGCGCAGAATCTGCGGCGGCATTACCCCCTAACAAGGCCCATCCTTTTCTCCGGGCCTTGCCCAGGAATAGCGCTTCCCGTGAGCGACTCAGCCCGGAACCGCCCCATTCCCTATCGCAATCTCGCCTTCAAGGAAACGCAACAGGGAAACGCATTCTTAGAAGACTCGCGGACGCTCTATCGGTTGCAAAAAAACTCCATTTCACACAACAAGCGTCCGACTCGGGAATATTCGGAAAAGCGCATGCTGCTTCTTTCCAAGCCGTCCTCCGCATCCCGGCTTGCTCCTGCATGCTCATGTCTGTCCAGCGCATCGGTCCATGCCCACCACCAGAATCGTGGGCCTTGACGCAACGACAACCGTTGTTTTTCTCTCGAGGCTCTGCGGCGTTCTTTATCCACCTTCTGTCGCCACCAAGGATTTTACTTGCACGGTTCCTGACGTTCAAGCCAAAGCCTGCAGACCCTGTCGTACCCGACGACAGGCGAACCCGAACATCCTGTAGGGAGCGTGCAATACTCAACAGACCCATCTATTCGGCGTGGTTCTTTTGTTGGAAGCTCTCTGGGTTTTCCATTTATACTCTCATCCGTGGATCAGGATGAACAATGATGGGCCGCACGCAGGCGGCGCCGTCAAATCCTTACAGGGTAAGGCTGCGCAAGGACAGGGCATGGACCTCGCCCCAGAACACAGAAGCCGCGTAACGGCATACATAAAAGAGGTGGACGCCCACCTGGAAGAGCTGCCCAGTAGAACACGTCGCCGTCTTGCCGAAACCTTGCTCCAACGCATCGAAATGCAATTACGGCGTCTCAACGACGGGATTTCCGCCGCCGACCTGGACTCGCTATTGAATGCTTTTGGAAAACCCAATGAGCAGGCTGCTCAACTGCTTAGGAAAGAGCGGATCAGCCTTCCTGGCGTCCGCGACGGTTCGGACCGGAGATGGCTGGGCGTATGCGCCGCCATCGCTGAACGCCTCGAGGTTGAGCCTGCCTTTGTCCGCGGCATCGCGCTGGTTCTGGGGCTTTTGAGCCTGTTTTTGCTCTACGCCGGTGTTCCTTTGCTGCCTGTCCTATTGCTGGCCTATCTTGGGGCATTTGTAGTGTTTCAACTCATGGCCCCTCCCGAGGAAAGGCTTCCCGTCCAGCCATGGCCAATCCTTCGAGCAGTTTTTCTGACCTTCGCTCTCGTCCTAACGCTGCACTTCGGTTTCGGTTTTCTGCTGACCCTTATTCACTATACCCACCAGCGCCTCGCGGGGGAACCTATACCCAGCGATCTCCACTGGGGCTGGATCGAGGTCCGCAGACAAAAACTGCTCGCTTGGGCACTGTTTTCTGCCCTTCCTATTGCTATTCTTGGCGCGCTGCCCCTGGCCCGGAATTGGGACGTCACCCTGCGAAAAGT
Organism: uncultured Nitrospiraceae bacterium; assembly: GCA_964493915.1. GTDB lineage: Bacteria > Hydrogenedentota > Hydrogenedentia > Hydrogenedentales > SLHB01 > CAZBQH01. The sequence continues at coordinate 4,258 of CAZBQH010000118.1, read as the reverse complement.
CGCCCAAGCAGCAGTCGCCCTTTATGCGCTTGTGTTGTGCTTTGGGACCGCATCCCTGCTGGCGGGGATTACCCTCCGCTTGGTCGCAGAATACAGCGGTGTAGCGCCTTTGGATATCGTGAATAATGTGCTGGAAAGCATCTGGAGTCTGGATCTGAGCAACCAGGCAGTCCTGATGAGGAATTTCGCAGTATTCATTTTTTACTCGCCGCCAAGGTTTGTGCTATACTTTATCTAGATTCTCAATCCTGATACCGGGATCGGCCTCTCTTGCCGGTCTTGGGGGAGGCTGAAAATGGAACAGCTACCCATCGCACGCAATCTGATGCGCGCGCGTTCCTGTCATTTCCTAGCTCCTGACATGGACGTCGCCGAAGGTCTCGCGCTGCTTGTCGCACACAAAGCAAGCGCCGCGCCTGTCCTGGACGATGAGTCCCGCCTTGTAGGGATCCTTACCGAGAAGGACTGCTTGCGCCTGGTGGCCAACGACGCCTACACGCAGGTGCAATTCCTGCGCGGCAAGGTCTCAGACTTCATGTCTCCCATCCACCATCCCCTCAGCCCGCAGATGGATTTGTTCACCATCGCTTCGCAGTTCCTTAAGAACAACTTCCACTGTTTGCCTGTGCTTGAGGACGGGCGAATTGTGGGCTGTATCAGCCGTCATCAGTTGCTCGTCGAGATCATTGAGGTCGAGCGGCGCCGCATTGCACGGACTAAGGGCGAGCGGGAATTCCAGGAAATCTTCGAGCACCCCGAAGCACGGAGCCACATCGAGAACACTGCTGGCAGTCTGAATCGGGAACAACTCGCGACGATTCTTAAGAGGCGCAAGTCCATCTGAAACACAGCGACTTCCTGCGGCGCGAGCGATGGACTTCGGACTTGCCATGAGGCGGAACGTGCGTCTGGCCTTGCTTGATCAACGGCCTTCCTTGTGATTCCATGTAGCCCTGTGAAGGGGAGGACGGCGTTGCCCGTGACCGTCCAAAGAAGATCTGGAACGCCCCGTCTCCCTGCCCGGAGCCCAAGTGTCGCAACAAAAACGCCGGTCCTTGAGGAGAGCGGATCATGAGCTTGCCACCCGAATTGAGACGTTTTCTTGAACGGCTCGGTGTCAATACGGTCCGCTTGCAATGGCGTATACGGCATTGGCAGAACTGGTTCGCACGAAGGCGGCGGAACGGCCTCATGCCGAGCTCGTTCGGCTGGGTCCGATACCGTCACAAGTTCTGTCCACAATGCGGCGCCTTGAATGATCGTGATGCGAAACGCTGTTCGAAATGCGGCCGGCGGCTTCCTTCTTTCAACGTATATCGTGTTTTCCGTCTCTTGGGTCTTATTGTACCCTCCGGCATTCCCAAGGTCTCTATGACATTCATGGCGGCGATCATCGTGCTCTTCGGCTTGTCTATACTTATGCAAGGTCCTTCCGCAATCCTCCAGCCCACAAGTCGAACCTTGCTGATACTTGGCGCATGGACGCCCTCGGCCTTTCTGAACGAGCATGCGTACTGGCGGTTCCTATCGTGTGGGCTGTTCCACATCGGCATTATCCACATCCTGTTCAACCTCTTCGCTTTGTCCCAGATAGGCCCTGTTCTCGAGGATCAGATTGGCAAGGCCCGGCTCCTTGTCGTGATCACCTTCACCCAGCTCACGGCGGGTCTTGGAACCCTTCTATGGTATGTGGGCTTCCTGCATGCCTACGGGATGTCCACAGCCGGCGCCTCGGGCTGGGTTTTTGGGTTGATTGGATTCGGCATTGTCTATTTCCGGCGCACCGAAGCCGGATGGGGCACCGCTTCGGGGTCCGTTCTACTGCATTGGGCCATCTACGCTCTCGTCTTCGGCCTCTTGGTCGGGGCCAATAACGCGGCCCATGTCGGCGGCCTCCTCGGCGGCCTCCTCTTGGGTCTCGCGCCGTCGCCTCATATGCGGCGGCCTCAATGGACCCGGTTCTGGAATGTAACGGCCTCCATTTGCACGATGCTGTGGCTGATCGCCCTTGCCTTTCTGGCGCACTCGATCATCACGAACTGGGCGGCAGGCGGTCCAGCCGCCTAGCCATATCCCGCCAAGAGGCGTGCCGGCCTGGAAGCGGATCGCCCTTACCCGTGTTTGTCCACGTCCCCCGCTCTTGGCATGCAACGATCGCACCGGATGCAGTCGAGTTCCGCGCTGTTCCGCACGCCGAGATCGCAATCCGCCGGCCGTGGTTTGGGTAGCCATCGGCGCAGGAAACAGACGCCGTTCAGCAAGGCAAGGAACGCCCCCACCGGGCAAAGGTTGCGACACCAGAAGCGCCGGTAGAAAAACGAAAGAACAAGGGAGGCGACAATCAGACCAGCTACAAGCGCATCCCATGAGAGGCTGAAGGCCGTCGTCAGCGGGTCCGAGGCGAGCACGCCAAAGTCTCTGCTGAATGCAAAGGCGAAGGCAAGCAAAGCCAGCAGTACGTATTTCACGGCTCGACCGTAGCGCCAGACCCGCTTCGAGACGTCGCCCTTGCCTTTTACAGCCGCTCCCAGATCTCCGAGCAGTTCTTGCAGCGCCCCAAAGGGGCAGACGTAGCCGCAGTAAATGTTCCCGGCGAACAGGACCACGATCGGGATTACTATTACCATCAGGAATGCGCCGTCGAGACGCAACGCTGGCAGGCGGAGACTCAAGAGGCTGAATACATGCTGCGCCGAAAACTGCAGGTTCGCATAAAACCCGAGTATCCCGACCGACGCCGCCAGCAGTGCGCGCCGCACCCACGGATGGGGCCGCAGGTGAAGCAGCAGAGCCGCTATGATGAAGCCTGCCAAGAGCAGAAAGTCGCGGTCAGGACCACGGCCTGCTCGCGGCGCCGGTTGACCCTCGCTGATGGCTATTCCCAGAACATCTCGGGCAAAGCCCGCACCGGAGGCGGCCAGGATGCGGCGCACTGCAACAGACGTGAGAGTTGCCCCGCTTACGGCATCGATTTCGTTGAGTGCACCGGCGACAAAGAGAGGCCGCCCTTTCACTGTTTCTGTCCATTCGTCGAGTTTGGCCACATACGCCGGGGTCTCATTCCAATCCAGAAACACAAAATCCTTAAGCACGCCCTCTTTATCCGTGTACAGGGCCGCCGTTATAGGACCCCCGTAGCCTGCTGCGTCTTCCGCGAAAGCCTCGCTGCTGAAGACGTACCCTTCGTCCGTCTCGAAATAAACAATCGGCTCGCCGCCGGCGGAAGCCGCCTTTTCCCCGAGTGCAGCGCCGCCCGTCATACGCCGGGCCGCCTCATAGAGCCGCTGGACCGATGCACCTTGGCTGCCGTACGCCGCCAGGTCCGAGGCGATCACCGCGAATGCGGCGGCGCCCAGCAGCCAATAGCCCAAAGGACGCGACCACCGGTCGAAGGCGGTCGTTTCCCGGGGCTTGCTTGGCCGCCGCGCGGCCAGGAACGCCGGCGGCAGATTTGCCGCCAGGAGCGCCCCGACGATGATGAGCGTTCCGGGCGCGCCAAAAAGTGGAAGCAGGGCCACGCCAGTCAGAATGCCTCCGATCATCCCGCCAAGGCTGTCTAGCGACTCGAGGTCCGCCCCTGAGCGCGTTGCGGCGACGCCCGCACGGGCAAGACGGTGTACGCCAAGGGGGAAGTACGCCCCCGTAACTGCGCCTGCCAGGGCAAAAAGCGCCACATAGCCAGCCATAGGAAAACCGTAAGGACTTAGAGCAACGACACCGACCAAACCGGCATGAGCCGCCAGCAAGAGCGGCAACAGCCATCGCGGTTCGTGACGTTTGCGAAGACAATGCGCGAGAATCGTGCTGCCCAGGAATGAGCCGAGCATGAAAAGGGCTGTGACCAGACCCACATAGAGGAAAAGTGAGCCAAACCGCGACTGGAAGAAGAGCATGAGGACGGTGCTCAGTGCCATTCCGGCAAGACCTGCGGCGAACACAAGGAATTGCGCGTCAAAAGGAGCTGGCAGCCCCCGCCGCTTGGGCCCGCGCCGGCCATAGAGCGTTCGCAGCAAGCTGTAAAGAACGATACCTGCAATAGGAATCCACACGCCTACCGTCGAAACAGCGGGCAGGACGGCTACAAGCGAACCGGCGCCGCCGCGGCGCAACGACAACAGTAGGTTGTAGAGGAGAGCAGCCGGCCGGGCCGGCGTGTTGACTAGAGCAGTTGCTCCCGTTTTTTCGAGGGTCGCTTCATACGCGTCCATTTGGAATGCGATGCGGTCAGGAGGGTAGAGCGACAGCAGCCCTGCTGGCG
>CAZBQH010000117.1:0-1712 GCA_964493915.1 uncultured Nitrospiraceae bacterium | reverse complement strand
CGTATGCCAAGGCGAGGTTCGGCTCTTGGCCGGGCGTACCCGGCGGCGTCCAGATCGTATAGACGTAATGGGCGGCGCCGGTGCTTAGGTTTGGCTGGAACCCTTCGCCGAGTCCGCCTATCGAGCCCGGTCCTGCCGGCAAGGATACCGCCTTGGGACTCACACCGTTCTTATCTGCGGCGTGGCTGGGGAACGGGGCCAATGCCAGGCTCCAGGCTGCCGCGCTCACGGCCGCCATAAGTCGGAGTGCAGCGCTATGGGAATGCCGCCGCATGTGCTATTCGGCCGCTCCTTTTGTTGTCTGTGCTGCTTTGAGGCGTGGGTACGCGTAGGTCTCGAAGAAGAGCTTAATGTCAGACACGCCATTTCCGTCCCGCTCCCCGTTCACGAGTTTGCCGTAGATAAAACGTTCGAGTCCCTCGACCCGGTCGCTGGATAACGTGCTGGCAGGGATGATCAGCATCCACTTCTTATTCCACACGGACCGGCCGACCAACCGGCTGTCACGGACGACCTCACTGACGTTGAACTCGCCGCTGTCATGGTACGCCCGGATTCGGCCGAACCGGCGGATGGCAGTCAGGTGGCCGGAAAGGGTGTCGACCGAGGGGATCCACGATGGATTATCGAGTTCGGAGGCGCTGATTGGGAAGGGGACAGGCAGGACTTGGTCCAGCACATCGAACTCGCGCAGACGTCCTGTGTAGCCGGTAGGCGAGCGGAGCACGTCGGTCCCGGCAGGCACGAGGTAGACCCGCGGCGTATTCGACAGGTTAAGGTAGTCGTAGTTGGAGAACCAAATCCCGGCCGACCGGATCTTTGTCGCGAATTGCGTTGCGTCATAGGTGCTGTCCAGACCGCCGATATCCCTGTCAAAGAAGTTCTTCCCTTCTTCGATGGTGGTGGCAAAGGGGATGACGATCCCGGGCTCGACCGTGCCGAAACCGGCGGGTGGCACGCAATAGCGGATAAACTCGGGCACATCAAAGAGATTGCCGACACGGCCCGCACCATTGGCGAAGTAGTCCTGGCTCAGAACCGTTCGCCAAGCCTGATTGCCCTCAGGTCCAGGTAGAATCCGGAACAGTTCGTGGCGCAACGAGAACCGGTTGGTCTCTTTTTGGGGGTTGTTGAACCCGAGCTGGCCCTTGAGCACGCCAAAGTTGCGTTCCATGACGGCCATCGCATCGGCCAGACCCGTCCCCGTCTGCGGGACGCCGTCCTGCACGATGCCCAAGAGACGGTCGCGCACGATATCGCTCAGGAACTGCTGGCCCGCCATGGGATCGCTCGAGAGCATGGTCGTCTCGTAGTCGTAAGCCTTAGCGGCCAGGTAGACATACCGTGCAGCAAGGTCGTACTGGGCGCGGTACTTCTGGAGGGCGTCGTTGCGGAACACGCGGAAGGCCATGTCCTTGTACCGCTGGGTCTGCACAGAAGCAGCAGTCTGCCGACGGAAAGTCGTCAACTCGTCCATGAGGCGCTGACCCGCTGCGAGGGCCTTAAGGTAGCGTCCCCCGGCTTGGACCACAGCTTCATGTTGCGTATGGAGCGCAACGCGCAAGGGGATCTCATTGCGCAACATGGCCTCTAACTGCATGATCGCCTGCAGGTTTGCAAACCGGCCCTGCAACTGCGTGATATCGATGGTTAACTGATCATCGGATCGTTGGCCGAGCTGTTCAAGGCGCAGCTTGTAGAGGTTGTTGATG
>CAZBQH010000116.1:0-7420 GCA_964493915.1 uncultured Nitrospiraceae bacterium | reverse complement strand
TGCGATGGTTCACGGTGAGCACTCCTTTCGATCACGTATGGCCAGCATACCGGAAAGCGGCCACAGGGGCAATCACGAAGACATGTTCTCGCGGCCAGTCCCCATCCTTGAGTCCTGGCCGCTGGGGTCCGGGGAGGTGCAAAATGACAGAGATGTGTGACGCCGAGAAGATTGTGGAGTGGCTAAAGGCTGAGGGCTGGAAGGAGCAGATGTCGGGGATGATTTACATCAACGGCACCCTGGGAACCAATTTGCTCAAGGGCAAAGAGGTCATCACCATACAGCAAGACTTTTATCCTGACGATGAGTTTCTCGAGCAGGAGTGGCCGGCAGATGAGCCACAGACTACCTCGCTGGCGGGCACTCAGGATTCTTCAAGGGCGGTGCAGCCCGGAGGTGTACAATGACAAGAGAAGAGGCACGGCTGCTGCCGGTTGTTGAATGGGCCGGCAGTGAATTCCTGGTTGACGTCGTCGGCAGGCGGTTCACGAATGTCAACGACCCAGATGAGTTCATCGACATGCATTCGGCCCAGGGCCGCGCGATAGTGAGACAGATGCAGGACGCAGAATGGCGAGTCTTTGCGGTTGATTCAAGCAGTGGGGATTTGACGGTGTGAGGGGTCTTGGCAACAGATATAGAAGCGCGGATGCCATTTCGAGGTGATGGGCGTGTCGGAACCTGTTCGGTTCCGATCGTCATCGCGTTTCTTCGAACAAAGCGGCTCTCCCGTTACAGAGAGCCGCTTGTGGCTCGGAGGTGGTGCGTATGGTTACATCCAATGGTCGAGATGCCCAATTGGCGTTGCTCATGGCAGCAAGATGGCGGGACGAAATCGAGAGCGCCATCGACCGCGTCAAGAAATCCTTGAATCGTTCAGGGCTTGATTGTTGGTTTCAAAAGCAGTGGTACCGGTGCCAAGCGGTGCGGCTGAAACGCGAGCACGAGCTCGCAAAGGAACGAGCAAAGCATCGCCAGATCGGCGAGCATGGAGGTGATGAAAATGGAAGAGAAAAGGCACAAGACAGACGGCCCTTGGGTGCTGCCCATCGTTTGGCGTGGTCCGATCCAATACTTCACGGACCTGAGATTGCGGCAGTTCAGGAACGCCAAGAATCCACACGATTGCGTGGACTTCGATAGTGACAAGGGCCGGCAGACGTGCGAGCAGGCCGGCATTGTCGTGTGCCGGGAGTGCAAGATGGCGGCCATCATATCGCCGGCATTGGAGAGGAACGAGCTGCGGTGCATGAACTGCCTGGCGTTGATTGTACCGAAGGTGAGGTTGTGAAAAGCTCTGTTCGTGCAGCAGTGGCTGGAGTCTGGAGCATGGCGCGAATCAGAATGATCGCCGCCCCACAAACGAGCCGACGCATCGAATGGAACTGCTGCTGAGTTGGTTTGCACAGAACCAGCGGCCGTAGGTGGCCGGGTACAGCAAATGCTCTACCGGCGTCTTGCTCCGCTGGGGGTTGCTCCTTGGTCCGGCTCCCTTGGCGTGGATTGCACCCTGTTGGTCCATTGGAGCTCCTGAATGCGCCTCCCTGGCACGGCTTCTATGGTGGCTCAGGCCACGCGACGAGGCTCTTTAACATCGGCCGAGGTCATTTCGTTGCCTGCGATACGTGCCGTACCTACGTGTTCGTGGGCTCCAATCTGATGAGCAACTGGCGCCAGGAAGATGAGACCATCTGGCGAGCGAATAGTGACAGCGTAGATGGGTATGAACTGCTCGATTGGACGGGGCGGCGGGGCGACAGGGACGGATTCGGTGGCACATAGGATGGTCATACAGGGCCTCTCTGCGGTCTGTGGTGCATACTCTCATGGGGCAGAACTCCCCTCTGGGATTGGTTGAACCCCTATGGTTCAACACTCCTGCAAGATGTTGATTTTTCGGCGTTTCGGGGGCGTGACGCTGATTTACTCCCTAATTGTGATTTGCGGTTTCGAACAATGGGATACAACCGCAAATCACTTACGGGATTAAATCACTGTCCCGCTCCAGCCATGAAACTTGAAAAATCAAAGTCGTGCTCCCACTCCGTCTTTCGCCAGGGGTGTCGAAAGACGGAGGTGGTCAACATGGACCAACAAGAACTCGAGATATACGACGGCATCGTCGTGCCGGCATCGGCACTGCGACAGGAACAACGCAGGACCAGGTACGGTAACTTGGCGGACCTGCCGGATGAGGAACTCGCAGACCCGGAGGAGCTCGAGCGGGTGATGTACAAGCAGATGTGGTGGCCCATTTTGCGGTTGCCGCAGCAGCGGTGGGAGTGTCGGGTTCGGCCGAACATGGACGAGGACGGCAGGCTCGACTGGGGTGCATTCGGGACCGTGGACTTTGACAGCTACAGGCCCCAGCACAGCAGGCTTCGGTACAGGATAGAGCAGCTCAAGGAGCGGCTCAAAGACCAATCCTGCCTGCTTCGTATGATGTCGGACCGTGTTCCGGGCAAGACCAAGTACAAAATCATGAGGCTGGTTCGAACCGGGGTGCTGGACATCGGTGCCATTGAGAACAACGAGATGTACTTCCTGGTGGCGATGTATCTTCGGGTGTGGCGGCTTCGTCGTGAGATTGAGCATCTGCGGGAAAAGAGCAGGGAGCAGCAGGAGGCCAAGGTCCGGGAGCTCTGGGCCAGAGCGGGGTGCTGAGTCGCCCCGTTCTGCGCTTCAGTGTCGGTGTGAATTGCCGCGGCTTCGCTCAAGGGTCGGTGCGGTTTGGGGGCGTCAGAGCGCGCGGTAGCGGTACAGTTCTGCGCTTGGAATTGTGCATGTCCGGGTACGGTTCCCGAGTCTGGCTCGCGCCGGGGAGCGGTACAGTCGGTGCGCGCTATGGGAGGTTGTGCGGGGCGGCATCGGCGTGTTCGGCGGGCGGCAAAGGTGTGCGACAGGGCACAATCGAGCGAAGCGGTGAAGTGCCTTGGGCACTATGGCGACCTCCGCTGACGCTTCGGTCACCTGTCCGGGTCCACTTCGCGTCCCCCGGGGGACCGCGGTGGCGTAGGGCAGAGGAACTGGTATACGCCGCTCTCTCAGTCGGTCGTGGCGGTCAGGCGGTCTGGGTTTGCGTCAGTGGCGGGTGCATCTTGGGCTCACAATGCGTCGGGTGAGGGCGCCGTTTGGCTTCGCCAAGTCGCCCGGTTGGGGTACACATTCGGGTCAAGATGGTGCTCCATCGCGGTACCGTTTCGGCCAGGAGCCGGGACAGTTCGACAGTCGGTTTCGGCAAACTCGGGGTACGTTTGCGAGTCGGGTTCGCGCAGGGCAGTGGTACAGTTCGGGGGCGGGGTCGGTACGGCGAGAGGACGGATTCGGGGTCTTCAAAGGACGGCAAAGGTACGTGGAAAGGGTGGCGGCAGGGCACAGTCGAGCAGGGCGTTGAAGTGCCTGCGCACTATGGTGGACTTTCGCTTCGCTGCAGTCCCCCGTCCGGCGCCGCTGGCGCGCCGCCGGAGATCGAGAGCGAGAGGCGGAAAGATATGCTGGCACCGAGGCGAGAGACGATCGGACTGGACGGCATCGAATCAAGCTCACAGAGGGCTCGGAAGACAGGGTTTCTGAGGTTCTTGGGATTCACACGCATGGTGAAACTCAGAAGTACAGGTTTGATAATGGGTTAAGGTGTCAATAGGGGTTGGGAATCACTGATATAGGCATAGTAAATGGCCGTGAAAGTGAAAGTCACAGAGTGCCCAGATTGACATTGCGGGGGGCTGTGGCATCGTGGTTGTGGATAACGCGGTCGCCGGCATGGGCAGCAGGCTGGTGCCATGGATTGAGGCAGAGCGTGCATAGGGGCTGTATCGAGCCAGAAGAGGCCAAATAGGAGTCGTTCAGAGTTACGGGGTCTGGGAAGGTGAAAGAGTGAGGATTGACAAGGACTTAGGAGCGGAAAAGGGGTTCACATGTTCAGGTTTCCAGGATAAATGCGAACGGAAAGGTGACTGTGAATGGTTCCCCAGATTCACGGCCTCAGTCCTTCTCCAGGCAAAAGGCGTAAGTATCGGCCAGCCACCGCTCGAACTCGATGCCGGCCATGATCTCCTCGCGCTGCTCGGGTTGGGCATGTGGATAACTGTTTGCCAGTGCCGCCACCCGGGCCCATGCATCGAGCTCGATGAGCCGGACGATGCGGTCTTTGCGTTTGCTCATGTGGATCACCTCCGCAAGGCTGGGAAGCCTCGGAGTTCTTAAAGGTTGCGCTGGATTGGCGGTTGTTCATTGTCACTGCGAAGTAGCTTCCGAAACCGAAAGGCTTAAATAGTAGTACGCCACCACTACGTCACAGGAGTGATTGCGAGGTGGCACAATGGACCCGAACCAGACCTTAGGAAGGCCGCATTTCGGCCCCGGATATGTACCGTACTTCTACGCAGCAGGCCGCTTCACGTCGCATGATCTGCCCCGGGCCCCTGCGTCGTTGGAGGTGCGTTTCGTACCGGCTGCCTCGTACGATTTCACCTCGGATCGGGTGCAACGACGTGACTGTCCGAGAGCGCAGACGGTCGAACAAGTGATCCGCAGCGGGTACCTGGCGATCCCGGAATCAGAACCGGAGACCGCGCTGATCTCGGACAAAAAGCACACCGCCCGCTTCGGCCTCGATGACGTCATCGGGCAGATTCGAAAGAGGTATGAGGTCTACGAGCAGAACCTCTACGAACTGGAGTTGTCCAAGTGCGAGGCCATCAACTGCCTGTTTCGGCACGAAGGCTATCACGGCCCTCCTGACAGCAAGGTCGAGTATTCGGTCAGCAAGAGGATGAACGAGCTGTACATGGAGCAGCGGGCCGAACGCGTCAATCTCTGGCGGGATGTCTCCAGGCTCAGGCTCCAATTGCCTGAAAATGCGCAGCAGTATCTATCGGCCTACCGGAAGGTCTCGATCCTGGAAGACGACCGAGGTGATGGCCTTTGATCACCCGCATCCAGGAGCTGTGCCGGCAACTCAAGCCGGTCCTGGGAACGAAGATCGACCGTCTGTGGTCGGCCTATCTGGCGGAATCCGATGCGAGCGGCAAGGCCGATATCGAGCAGACGCTCGAGCTTCTGGCGGCCAGACATCTGGGCAAAAGTTACGAACCGGACCGGTCTCCCTTCCCGCCGCCGTCGAAGAAGTTCGCCGGAAGCGGCGATTTTGAGCTTGGCACGGTGTCCTACGGCGGCCGCAGATTGTACCCGTTCTATCTGAGAAGCGAGCGACTGAAAGAGCACATCCTGGTCGCCGGAAGGAGCGGGTCGGGCAAAACGAATCTCACGTTCGTACTCATGGAAGGCATCATGGCCTCTCGCATCAAGGTCCTGGCCCTGGACTGGAAGAGGGGTTACCGGGACCTGGTCGGCCGCCATAAGGACCTGCGCATCTTCACCATCGGCCGCGATGTGGCGCCGTTTCGGTTCAATCCATTGATCCCGCCGGCCGGCTGTGAGCCGCACCTCTGGATCAAATTGGCCGTCGATGTGATTGCGTCGGCCTACCTCGGCGGCGAGGGCGTCATCAGCCTTCTGGTCGCCGGACTCGATCACCTCTATTCGCAGTTCGGCGTCTTCGACGAGACCCAGACCGGCTGGCCCACCATCCAGGATCTGCTCGCATGGCTGCGTACCGCCAAGCTCAAAGGCCGGGCCGCCATGTGGCAGGCCTCGGCCGAACGCATCCTCCTGGGCATGACCTACGGCGAGTACGGCGCCGTCCTGAACACCCAGGACAACAGCCATATCGCCGAACTGCTGGACCACAACGTCGTTTTGGAGATGGACGGTCTGTCCAGCGCCTCGGATAAGGTCATGTTCTCCGAGGCCCTGACATTGTACCTGTACCGATACCGTCTCGCACAGGGCCCGCAGAAGAAACTGACCAACGTCATCGTCCTGGAAGAGGCGCACAATCTGCTGCTGAAGAAGTCCACCGAATCCAAGGAATCCGTCCTGGAAACGTCGATTCGTATGGTCCGCCAATACGGTCTCGGCTACATCTTCGTGGACCAGTCGGCGTCGCTGTTGAGCAAGGTGGCCTTTGCCAATTCGTACGCCACGCTCGCGCTGAGCCAGAAGCTGCGCTCGGATGTCCAGGCGATTGCGGGGGCGATGAACCTGACGGACGAGCAGAAACAGGCGCTCAATACGCTGCCCATTGGCACGGTCGTCGTTCGGCTGGCCGATGAGCATCCGGAACCGTTCCTGGTCAAAATCCCCCTGTTCCCGATCCGGGAGGGCAGCGTGTCGGATTCGCTCGTCAGAGCCCGATTCGCCGGTTGTTACGGCAATACCGCCTCGAATAGGTTCACACAGCGCCCGCCGGAGGCGATTTCACCGATTCCACCGCCGGATAAGAAAAGCGGAAGCAATCGGAATCACCAGGAAAAGCATGAGGAAGATACCCGCCCACCATCCCCCAAGGAATCAGCAGAAAGGAATGCATCTTCTGATTCCAAACCTGGACCACCCAGGAAGCTGCCTCCGGAAGAGAGACGATTCCTGACCGATATCATCAGCCGGCCGCTCTCGACGACGGTCTCGCGCTATCATCGCCTGAACCTCTCCCGCCGGCGTGGCAATGCCGTGCGTGAATCGCTCGCCTCCGCCGGCATCATCGAGCGAGTCACGGTGGCCACGCGCTGCGGCCAGATCGTATTGTTCCAACTGACCGGCACGGGCAAAGAGGCCTGTCTTGCTGTCGGTATCGACCCGGGCCCGAAGCGGCGTGAGAGCCTCGAGCACATGTTCTGGGTGGACCGGGCGGCCAGACACTTCGAGCAAAGCGGCTTCGAGATCCAACGTGAGCATCCCGTCAAAGGCAACGGCGCGGTCGATCTCCTGGCGACGCGGCCGGGCGAAACGGTCGTCATCGAGATCGAAACGGGCAAGTCGAACACCAAGGAAAACCTGAGCAAGATCGCGCACGCCGACTTCGACCGGGTGGTACTGGTGGCCACATCGGCGGCCGGAAGCGAGGCGTGTCGGAAGGCCATGGCGGACATCAAGGAGGGCCCGCCGGTGCAGTTGCTGACGTGGCTGGATCTCTCGTAGACGCCGGAGCAAGCGGCCCGGAAACAGGGGGGCAATGGGTGATCCGACGGGGCAATTCCTATTGCAGCGAAGGGGGTTTCCGTACTGGTTGTCCTGGAACCACCTGTGCGTTGTTATCAGACGTGGCTTTCTAAGGCGATGCCTATAAAGCACTTGCGCACGATCGTTCCTTGTTCTCGTCCGATTCACCGGGGGCGCGCAACAGACGCGCCACAGAATGGCCCTTGCGTGATGCCTCCGAGGCGGCGCGGGCACGGTCGACCACATCTCTTCGGACTGCCAAATAGAAGCGTTCGGTGGTCTCGATTTTCGCATGTCCGGCCAGTTCCTTGACCTCATGAAGACTGAGTCCTTGAGCGACCCAGTTGCTCAAGCAGGT
>CAZBQH010000115.1:0-4227 GCA_964493915.1 uncultured Nitrospiraceae bacterium | reverse complement strand
TTTCGCCAGCACCACGGCAAGAAGGATGCCGATTATGTAGATCGCCCAAAGCACCGGCGTGCGCCATGACTCGGCGAAAAAGGCGGGTATGAAAAGCATGTATATCGGCAAGCGCGCCCCGCAACTCATCAGCGGCAACACCAGCATCGTCGTAAGACGGTCGCGCCGCGTCTCCAGCGTTCGCGTTGCCATGATAGCCGGCACCGTGCAGCCGAAGCCGATAAGCATCGGGATGAAGCTCTTTCCGTGCAAGCCGATCTTGTGCATAAGACGGTCCATGATGAACGCTGCACGAGCCATATAACCGGAATCCTCCAGAATGGCTATGGCTAAGAATAAAAGCAGGATATTGGGCAGGAAAACAAGAACGCCCCCTACACCCCCTATGATGCCGTCAACCAGCAAAGAGCGGACGGCTGACCCCTGCGGCAAAGCACCGCCGGCAACACCGCCAAGCAGCCTGAAAAAGCTCTCAATCCAGCTCATCAGCGGCTCGCCGAGCGTGAACGTCAGCTTGAAGACCAGATACATTGAACCCAAAAATATCGGAATGCCCAGAACCCGGTTTATTACGACGCTGTCTATGCGGTCGGACATCGACTGCCGCGATTGCGCCGTCGCCTTTGCCGTCTCCCGGCAAGCGCCCGAAATGAACCCGTAGCGCCGGTCTGCTATCAGAATTTCCGGGGCGTCTCCGAAATCGCGTTCTATCTTTTGCGATGCAGATTGCACAGCCGCCAGTATCGCGGACGGGTCTGCCGCCTCAAGTTTGATTTTCCCGTGAACGTCCTCGTCGTTTTCGAGCAGCTTGACAGCCAGCCAGCGTACGTTGAAGTGCTGCACCAGACCCTGCTCTTTTTCCAGAAGCGCAGTAATCTTGCCCAGTTCGCCCTCGATCTCGCCGCCATAATTCGCCGGTTTCGGTTTGGATTGAGACGACCCGGCAACATCAACGATGGCGTTCTTCAATTCGTCCATTCCCAAGTTCTTGTTGCCCACCGTCGGCACGATTTTAACACCCAGCAGCTCGGAGAGAGCTGCCGTGTCTATCTCGTACGACTGTGCTTTCGCCACGTCGCTCATGTTGAAAGCGAGGATTACAGGCAGACCCAGTTCCATCAATTGCACGGCAAGATATAAATTACGCTCCAGATTAGAACTATCTACCACATCCACAATGACGTCCGGACGTTGCTCTATGAGAAAATCGCGGGCGGCTACTTCCTCGATCGTGTACGCCGTCAGACTGTAAGTTCCAGGCAGATCAACGACGTGTATCTCGCATTCGTTGTGCCGGAAACGTCCTTCCTTCTTCTCGACTGTAACGCCCGGGTAGTTGCCCACATGCTGGCGCGCGCCGGTAAAATTGTTGAAAATCGTGGTTTTGCCCGAATTGGGATTTCCCGCCAAGGCTACTACCGCCGCCCTGCGGCTGCTGCCAGCTTCCATGATGCGGACTCCTGAAAGATTGTTTGATGCGTCAAACACATTAGGCAAAAAAAAGAGCCATTTCTCATAACGGCGACACCAACACTCGATGCGCCATTCCGCGACCCAGTAAAAAACGGCTTTCCTTGACCTTCACTATCACAGGGCCCGGAATGCCGCCACGCACCAGCGACAGCTCGATCCCGGGATAAATGCCCATCGAAGTCAAACGTTGGACAAAGCCCCTGCCACCCTGAATGGCGACAACCGTGGCGCGCTGCCCGAGACGCAACATCGTCAGCGGCATTGCCGCGCCCCCGTCTGAACCCGACACGCCTTGCATTGTCATTGCTGCCTCGCCTTCACATCAACGACTATAGCCGCGGCGTCTTTCTTGCGTAGCGAAAGATTGTAGCCCTTCACCTTAACCTCTATAGGATCGCCCAGCGGAGCCACCTTGACAACTTCAACAGGCGTGTCCCGCACCACGCCCATATCCGTGATCCGGCGGCGAGTTGCACCCGTTCCACCCACTTTAACGATCCTGGCACTCTGCCCCGCCTTCAACTTGTCAAGCGTAATAGTGCTATCCTCGTCTTCAAAATTATTCATATGATTCTCCAGCCATTGCTGCAACTCCGTATCGCTTTCGGGGGGTTTGCCGCCGTGCTCGCAGTAATAGTGAAAATGTTGAAGCCAATCATCACCCGCACGGGGGCACTGTCTTACAAATTTCGCGAACGCCGAGATTCGCTCGAGCACTTCATTATCGAGCACGTGTTCCATTCGGCATGCATTTTCCGCCGCCAACGATTCTTCAACCAGCAAGACATCTTTCAAAAATGCTTCTATAATCTCGTGCCGGTTGGTGATATCCTTAGCCACCCGCCGCCCCGCAGGTGTGAGCGTTGCAAGTTCGTACGGGCTGTAATCAAGCAATTCCTCCTCAGACAGACGCCGCAACGCCGCCGTAACCGTTGACTTGTGGACCGACATCATGTCGGCGATATCTCGAACGCGGGCAGCGCCTTTTTCGTTTACAAGCCTCAGGATTGCCTCGAGGTAATCCTCCATATTCGCACTGTAGCGCCCGGGGCGGATTGACCGCTTTGCCTCGTACACCTTGCTGCCATCCTGCATGCATCCCTTCCAGCAGGAAATTTGTTAGACAAGCCTAACACAACCCTGACGAACGTGCAACTGCTCCAGCGCATCCTGTTGATGGTCTACGATTCTGTCCTCCCCTAAGCGTTCAGCGAAAATGTCCGCATGCAGGAGATGCTGACATTGAGCAAGAGGGAGCAGATACGACTACGAGTACTGAACGAAGTAGAAGGTGGGAGGCTGCCGGTGAGGGAAGCCGCTGGATTGATGCAGGTATCAGCGCGACAGGCGCGGAGGCTTCGAGCGGCATACCGGAGGGAGGGGGCCGGAGGATTGGCGCACGGGAACCGGGGGCGACAGCCGCGGAACGCGGTTGATGCTGAGCTGGCACAGCGGGTGGTGGCGCTGGCGAAAGAGAGGTATCGAGGCGTGAACCAGCAGCATATGACCGAACTGCTTGAGGAGGAAGAGCAGATACGTCTGTCGAGGTCGACGGTGCGGCGGGTACTGTTGCGCGCAGGGATACGGAGTCCGCAGACAAGGCGAGCGCCGCAGCATCGCCGCAGACGGGAGCGGAAGCCACGGGAGGGGATGTTGCTGCAGGTCGACGGCAGCCCGCATGACTGGCTGGAGGGTCGAGGACCGCGGATGTGCATGGTGGGCGCCATCGATGACGCAACGAGCCACGTGCCCGGAGCCGTTTTCAGGCGTCAGGAGGACATCCAGGGATACTTCACCGTGCTGCGGCAGGTGGTGAAGACGAAAGGGGTGCCTCTGTCCCTGTATCACGACAAGCACACCATCTTCCTGTCAGCGAAGAAGGAGGTGGACTCGATAGAGGGGCAACTGGCAGGGGAACGGCCGCTGACACAGGTCGGGCGGGCGCTTCGGGAACTGGGCATCACCTCGATCCCGGCGGATTCGGCCGAGGCCAAGGGGCGCATCGAGCGCCTCTGGCGCACATTCCAGGACAGACTGACAAGCGAACTACGGCTGGCCAACGCCTGCACGATGGACGAGGCGCAAGAGGTACTGCAGCGGTTTCTGCCCCGCTACAACCGCCGATTCGTGGTGCCGGCAGCCGAGACCGAGACAGCCTACCGCCCGGTGGATCCTACCCTGGACCTTGCCACCATCCTCTGCCTCAAGCACATGCGCACCGTCGGACGTGACAACGTGGTGCAATTCAAGGGACGCCGCCTGCAGATACTCCCATCACAAGGCAGAACAAGCTACTTCAGGACCCGGGTCGAGGTGCATGAACGCATGAACGGCACACTTGCGGTCTACCACCAGGGCAGGCGCCTGAGCGCTACCACAGCCCCGTTGGAGGCCCCTGCGCTCAGAGTGCCCGTCAATCCCCCTCTCGATGTCGACGAGCCTCAGGAACTCCACGCAGCCGAGTCGAAACCCGCTGTCCGCAAGCCCGCCCCCAATCATCCATGGAGACGACCTTTCAAGCCACAACGAACAGGGAGGACATTATCGCTGACCAGTTAGGCGGACATTATCGCTGGACACCAACATACCTTTAGGGCCGTCAATACTGCCTCTCGTTCAACCGAACCCTGTTGTCAACTACCCGGGCAAGGTACAATGGCCCGTGCCAACTCGTGTCCGTTTGGCCTGGGGGAATAGATGGAGACTGGAGCGCTTGAAGAGGCATACACGCGCTTTCGTTCACTCCTCGCCGCC
>CAZBQH010000114.1:0-23989 GCA_964493915.1 uncultured Nitrospiraceae bacterium | reverse complement strand
CCGGATGCTTGAGACGGTCGATCTGAGCGCCCGCCTTTCGAAAGCGGACTTCAAGGAGGCCCAGGAGAAGCTCGACCTGCAACTGCCCCAATTGCAGCGGGAACTGCGCGCGGCGGGAGTCCCTATTCTCATTGTCTTTGAGGGATGGGATGCCGCGGGCAAGGGGTCGGTCTTGAGCAGACTGCTCGAGCCGCTCGACCCGCGGGGGTACAAAGTCCACGCCGTGGCCGCGCCAACCATCGAGGATCAACTGCGGCCTCCAATGTGGCGGTTCTGGACGCGGCTGCCCGCAGACGGCGCCGTCGGCATCTTCGACCGCAGTTGGTACCGGCAGGTGCTGGATGAGCGCGTCGAAGGGAATCTCTCGGAACACGCGTTGCACGAAGCCTACGAGCGAATCCGCGTCCTCGAGCGTCAGTTCACAGACGACGGCGGCGTGGTTGTGAAGTTCTTTCTTCATATCAGCAAGAAAGAGCAGAAAAAGCGCTTCAAAAGGCTTGAAAAGGATCCTGCATACGCCTGGAAGGTTGGGAAACGGGAGAAACGCCGCCACAGGAAATATGACGAGTACGCGGCCGCTATCGAAGACATGCTCCGGGAGACGTCCACGCCCTTCGCGCCTTGGACGCTTGTACCGGCTACCGACCTCCGCTTCGCCCAGGTCAAGGTCGCGGAGATCCTTGCCACTTCGTTTGCGCAGGCGCTGGTCCACACAGAACCGTCGGAATCAGCCCAAGTCGAGCCGCCGCCGCGCCGTACCAGCCCCTTGGATCATGTCGATCTGACGCTTGTGTTGCCCAAGGACCAATACGGGGAGAGACTTGATGAGCTTCAGCAGGAATTGCGCCGTCTGCAGCACCTCTGCTACGTCGAGCGTCTTCCGGTGGTCATGGTCTATGAAGGATGGGACGCCGCGGGCAAAGGGGGGAACATTCGCCGCCTCACCCGTTATCTAGATCCTCGGGGTTACGAGGTGGCGCCCATCGGACCGCCCGAGGGCGCCGAAAAGACCCGGCACTACCTGTGGCGGTTCTGGAAAGCGTTGCCCAAGTCGGGTCATTTCACCATCTTCGACCGGAGCTGGTACGGCCGCGTTCTTGTTGAACGTGTCGAAGGCTATGCGACTCCCAAGGAGTGGTCGCGTGCCTACCGTGAAATCAATGAATTCGAGGAGCAGCTTGTCGATTACGGAATGGTGGTGGTGAAGTACTGGATTCACATTTCGAGCGAGGAGCAACTGCAACGCTTTAAGGATCGGGAAAACACTCCCTCGAAGAACTGGAAGATCACGGAAGACGACTGGCGCAACCGCGAACGGTGGGATGCCTACTGGCTGGCCGTATCGGACATGATCGAGCGCACCTCGACTGCGCATGCCCCTTGGACCATCGTCGAGGGCAACGACAAACGCTACGCGCGCGTCAAGGCATTGAACGTGGCCGTCGATCGCATCGCAAAAGCGCTGGGAGACAAGGCGACAGCAGTCCCCTAGGCAAGAGACCGGAGGACGGCGAGCAGGAAGCATGCTGCTGCGCCTGGGGCATGTTTAGATTTTTCCGTTCGCCCGAGCGGTCTCGACCATGGCGATGGCGTTCTCGAGATTCACGTCCCAGTGCAACTCGGTTGTCGAACCCATGAAATAGCCGCGTCCATTTGTGTCTGCGATGGCCTGCCGGCACGTTTCTCTGACTTCCTCGGGCGTACCATAGGTGAGGAGCTGACTCACGTCGATGCCGCCGGCCAGAAAGAGTTTCGGATACTTCTCTCGCGCACTCTTGACATCCATGCTTGCCAGCACCTCGAGGGGGTTGAGTCCATCGATGCCCACGCTGGTCAGGTCGTCCAGCACAGACCACAGGTTGCCGTCCGAGTGGAACAGACAGTAAGTATCGCGCTCGTGCCATGCATCGACGATGCGTTTCAGGCAAGGCAGCCAGTACTGCCGCAACCAGTCCGGCGAGAAGAGGGTCCCGTTCTTATGCGCGATGTCGTCATAGGTCAACGCGATGGGAATGTAATGGGGATTGGCAATAGCTGCGATGCGCCGCACTTCAGCGCGGTTTCTTGCATCGAGCAGTTCCTGAACGAGGTCCGGGTACTCGAACACGAGCACGGTAAACAGGTCCATCCCGACGGCCCAGTAGATCTCCGTGAGACCTGCGCCGCTCTCCATGACGAAGACCGTCGGGTCGTTTTCACCCAGCGTGTCGCCTTTGACAAAATCGGCCCAGCGCGCCTCGACGGCCTTGTGCACGTTTGCGACATAGGCCTGATCATACCTTGTGTCGTTCGCCTCGCGGATGCGGTCCTTGACCCAATCGATAAGCTCCGGGACTTCTTTGAAGGGGCGTTCGACGATCCAAGAAGTCCAGCGCTCGACACGGATCACCAGTCCGGCCCACCACTCGACGGTCCTTGGCTCTTGGGGACCGCCAACCATCCGGGTCATGTCGAGCATGTTGCCGACCGCCAAGCCGACCGACTCCAAGCCGTTCTCAATCGTCAGTTTGCGGCCCGCGTAGTATTCGACGATCGCATCGTTTTGGAGGAGATCGTAAACGGGTATCCGATCAGTCTCTTCGAACCGGACGGTGCGCATCACCCGTTCATGCTTCGTCATTGTTGCCATAGTGTTCCCGTAGGCCTCATGCCCCCTTGCCTTATTGAGGGCATTATAGAGGAACCGTAGAGGCAATGCACAGGCTTGAGGCTGCCCAGTAAGGATTCCTTTTCGTAAAGCGTGGACGCTCCTATCGTCTCCGGGCCTCAAGGAAGCGTCGCTACGCCCCAATGGCCGCGTGCAGGCACAAACCGGGCCGCAGCAGGCGTTCTTTGCCTTCTTAACGGCTGCTTCCGGTATACTGAGCGCGGGCCATTCTCCAGGGGAGAAACGCGAACACACGATGAAGGGAGCGCCATTATGCCCGAGACCATGGAACAACGCTATCAGGAGCGGCTGAAGCGCTACGTCACCGCCTTGCGCAATGGAAAACCGGACATGGTGCCGATTCGGCCTTTTGCAGCCGAGTTTGTAGGGACCTATGCCGGTTACACGTGCCAAGAGCTGGCCCACGATTACAACATCGCTTTCGAAGCGACTCGTAAGTGTGCCGCCGACTTTGACTGGGACGCCGTTGTAGGCAATATGGTTTATGTTTGGACTGGGCTCACGCAGGCCATCGGGCTCAAATACTACGGTGTGCCCGGTATCGATGTTCCCGAAGACGCCGGATTCCAGTACCGGGAGCCGCCTGTCGAGCAGGCCTGGATGCGCCCCGGCGACTACGACGCGCTCATCGAGGATCCCACGGCGTATCTTTACAATACGTGGCTGCCGCGCGTTACACGGGACGTCCGCGGCCCGGGTCAGGAGGCCAGTTACCGGGGCAATCTCGCCCTGGTTCGAGGCGGGATGGCGATGCTCCAGTATTTCGTGGCTTTTGGGGAGCAAGATGCGCGGCTGCGAAGCGAGTCGGGCACGCCGCCGGCTATTGCGGGAATACTCAAGGCGCCTCTCGACATCCTCGCCGATAAACTGCGGGGCTACATCGGACTTGTCGAGGATTTGCTTGTGCGTCCGGATAAAGTGCTTGCCGCATGCGAAGCCTTGGCGCCCCATCTCGCCCATGTCGCCATGACAAGCGCCGGTCCGTCCAAGACGGTGCCGATCGGTTTCTGGATGCATCGGAGCTGCGTTCCTTTCATCAGCCACGAGCACTTTAACCGGTACGGCTGGCCTACCTTAAAACCTATGATTCAGGAGCTGTGGCGCAACGGCTACCAGACCTTGTTTTACGCCGAGGGCAATTGGGACGCCCATCTGGCATCGTTTGCGGAACTGCCCGACCAGAGCATTGTCTTCCATCTGGACCGGACCGACCCTCTCAAGGCGCATAAGCAACTCGGGCATAAGTTCTGTTTGAGCGGCGGGGTTCCAAATTACCTGCTTGCCTACGGCACGCCGGACGAGGTTCGGGCCGCTACCCGCCGGATCATCTCGAGCGTCGCGGCTGATGGCGGCTACATCATGGACGCGAGCGCGATCATCCAGAATGACGCCAAGGTCGAGAATATCCGTGCCATGACGGAAGCGGCCCGCGAGTACGGGATCTACTCGCAACGGGGGGACACGCCTGCCGCGGTTGAACCGGTTTCTGCGGGACCGGGGGGGCTTCCGTGCAAGACGAAGACGCCCCCCGGTCTATGCATCCCCTGGGAGCAGGAACGCGCCGAGTTGCCGCCGGTCCGTAGCCGCGAGGACCTCGTCAAGAGCGTCTGGGAAAACATCGACGCCCTTGCCTACACGTTCATTTACCAGTGCCTCGTTTCCTTTTGAGGGGGAGGGCAGAACGTACGAGGCGCAAACGCTTTGGCCCGGACCATAGTGTTACGCCCTCTTCGTTTGCGGCTGCGCGCAATTTCCGAATGGCGCGGCGCGTTGCGCGGTGCACCGACGACTCGCGTGTTCCGGTTGCTGCGCCGGCCTGACGGAAACTCAGCCCGCGGAAATAGACCAGCTCGATGCAATGGCGCTCACGGGCGGTGAGGCGGCGTCCCATCTGCAAACGGACCCAGCGGAGCAAGACCGCTTTGCGGCGTCCCCATGCCAGTTTGTCTGCGATCTCTTCTTTGGACTCATACCAGGCCCCCTCCTCGACGGCCCTTTTCGGCAGGTCGAGGGGATTCATGCTTCTCGCATTCCGTTCCGCCCAAGTCTCTCTGTCCATCGTCGTGTTTCCTCCAAATCTGTGTTTGATCGAGCGCCTTTTGAGGCGACACGCCGACGATAGTGAAGAGAAAACTGGAAAGACCTTTGCGAAAAGTGCTTTTTTTCTTTGAACTTCTGATACGCGCACGAGACGCCTGCCAAAGGAAAAGACCAGGGAAAAACAAGACTTAGACAAACAGAACCAGCCGGGGCAGGTCTGAATAGACAAGCCGTTGCAGGAGACGCGGCGGCCGTTGCTTTACTTTCAGGTTTTCGCCGCAGTTCTTCCTGTCTTGCCGGTCAGGCCATGGTATACTGCGCAGAACAAGGGGGCGCCAAGTTGAGCAGCTTTCAGGGAGCAAACAACATGGATAGGCACAACAAAGAGGCTGCAGCGATAGACCGGCGAACGTTTTGTGCGGCTTTGGGTGCGGGGGCAAGCTCGCTCGCACTGGGAGCGCAGGCCATGGCGGCGCACAAAACTGCCGGCAAATCAGAACCAAAAGCCCAAAAAGGAAAGGACCGAAGGAAGGAAAAGGGCAAAGGCGAAGCGGGAGCCGCAGCTCGCGGGAAAGGGCCGCTCAACATCATTCTCATCATTTCCGACACGATCCGCCAGGATTACTGTGGCTGCTATGGAAACGACTGGGTGCGGACGCCGCATATAGACGCGCTGGCGGCGCAGTCGGCCGTCATGGATCACTATTACTCGGGGAGTTTTCCGACAGGACCTGTGCGCAAGGATCTGCACTCGGGACGCTACACCTTCGCCTACGGCAGTTGGGGCGACCCACGGCCGGAAGGCGAGAAGGTTGTTGCCGAGATGCTTCACGAGCAAGGCTATTTGACCGCTTATATCGGCGACACGGACAACGCTCCTCAATATCGACAGGGCTTTGACCACGAGGATGTTATATCGCACGTCGCGTCAAAACTCGACGGAGTTCCCGAAACCGTCGAGCTGACGGCCGCGCCCGAAAAGTTGCGGTTCCCGGTGGAATACGCACAAAGCATCGCGCGGAATGCGCTGGGCTGGGACGGCGAGAGCGACCGGCGTGCGGCGCGGACCATGCGTGCAGCACACCGCTGGCTTGAAGACCAGCGCAATGCCGAGAAGCCCTTCTTCCTATGGATAGACACGTTCGACCCCCATGAACCGTGGGATCCGCCCCGTTATTACATCGATCTTTACGATAAAGGTTATGTGGGCGACGAGTTGATGGAACCGGCCTATTCCTTTGCAGGCTACGCGTCTGAGCAAGAGATCCGGCACATGCGGTGTATGTATGCGGCAGAGCTTACGATGGTTGACCGATGGCTGGGTTATCTCCTCGAGGGCATCCAGAACATGGGCCTTGCCGGCAACACGGCGCTGCTCTTCGCGAGCGACCACGGCTTCTATCACGGAGAACACGGGTTTATTGGCAAGGTTCAGCTCGACAGGGAAAACGTCATCATCGGGCGATGGCCGCTTTACAGCACCATCGCCCACTCTCCCCTGATAGTGCACGTGCCTGGGGGTCCGGCAGGCAAACACTACAACGCCCTGTGCCAACCTGCCGACATTACCGCTACGATCCTGGATCTGGCTGGAGCCGGGCCGCACCCGGAGCTTCAGGGCAGGTCGCTGTTACCGGTCGTCGACGGCAAGACCAAAGGCGTCCGGGACGCAGCTGTCAGCACGCTTACCCATGTCACGGACGGCCAGGTCCGGTGCCCGGCAGCGGTGCGCACGCACGATGTCTTGTATATCTACGGCGGCGACGAGTGGAAAAGCGAGCTGTATGACCTGGCAACCAATCCGGACGAATCGCACAACGTGTTTGAGAAGGACAAGCCAAAAGCGAAGAAGATGCACCAGCGTTACCTGGAATTCCTCGAGGAGATCCGGTGTCCGTCCATGAGCCTGGACGCGCGGCGCGAGTTTGATCCGGCGCCGCGGAGCGATTTGCCCTATCAGCGCGTGATTTAGGAGGCACTGTGAGACGCAGGGAGAACGCGATATGACCTCAGACGGCCCGCCTGCCCTGGTGGATCTACGCAGCGACACGGTAACGCGGCCGACACCGGCCATGCGCCAGGCCATGGCGGAGGCGGAAGTGGGCGACGATGTTCTGGGCGAGGACCCGACCGTGAACCGTTTGCAGCAGCGCGTGGCCGAGCTTGTGGGCAAAGAGGCGGCGTTGTTTGTGCCGTCAGGCACGATGGCCAACCTCCTCGCCATACTCGCACAGACGCGGCCGGGGGACACGCTGATTCTCAGTGCCCAGGCCCATCCGTTCCACTATGAGTCGGGCAACGCGGCCATGGTTGCGGGGGTAATGATCCGGACGACCGGCGGCGAACTAGGTACGCTCACCGCCGAGGATGTTGCAGCTCAAATCGTTCGCGGGGAAGACCACCATTATTCCCCAACTACCTTGATCGCCGTTGAGAATACGACAAACCGCGGCGGAGGCGTCGTGTTTCCTCTCGAGGACATGGCCGCGATTGGCACCCTTGCCCGGGAACGCGGGTTGCGCGTCCATTGCGACGGTGCGCGCATCTTTAACGCGTGCGTTGCCGCGAATCTGACGGCAGCGGAGTACGCACGCCATGTCGACACGCTCTCTTTCTGTTTCTCGAAGAGTCTGGGATGTCCCGTTGGGTCTATTCTGACCGGCGACGCGGCCGCGATCGACCGGGCCCACCGGTTCCGCAAAATGCTCGGGGGCGGCATGCGTCAAGCGGGCATACTTGCAGCGGCCGCCCTGTATGCGCTGGACCACCACATCGAACGGCTCGCAGACGATCACGCGCGGGCCTCCCGGTTCCGTGAAGAACTCGAGGGAACGCCCGGGCTTGCATTTCCGCTCCCGTCCCCGACCAGCATCGTTTTTGTGGATGTGGCCGATGCGCCCCGTTTTGTCGAGGCGCTGCGGCTCGAGGGCGTGCTTGTCGGCCGGTTCAGTGGGACTCGTCTCCGCGCCGTGTTCCATCTCGATGTGGACGACGAGGGCGTCCAGCGGGCTATTGGCGCGTTCCGGAAGGCTGCGGCAGCGCAGGCCCGGAAGGCGTGACGCGTCCCTTGGCTGCCCTGGCGCCGAACAGCGGGGGGGGGAAAGCATGCTGTGTTTCCCGCCGTATCGGAAGGAAGCCGGTCCGTCCGCCCCGAGAGCCGGTTTCAAGCCACAGACGACGGTCTTGCAGGGGAAGCCCGGGATTCATTCATCATTTTGCGGGAATCGCACAAGCGCTGACCCCCTCCGGCCCATGTATGATAAGTGCGGTTGACCGTTCCGGGGTATTGAGCGGCCTGCCGGCGCACTGGAGCAATACACCTATATATAGGGGCGAGGAATGAAACTCAATAGACGCAGATTCCTCAAGGCGGCATCAGCGGCTACGGCAAGCGCAGTAGTCGGGACCCAGGTAACTAAAGCCCAGAAAGAGGGAGAGCTGAACGTGAGCAAGAGCCAGCCTTCATACACCTATCGCATCGCCTTTGGGGCCTGGATCAATGACATGCGAAATGAATCGCTTCCGCTCGAGAATTGGCCTGCTCCCCAGTTCGACGACGAGACAGTCGACAGCGCCATTCGCGCCATGGACGTGCAGAGCGAGGCGGGCTACAATATGCTCGACGCGTTCGGTCTCTTTGCGACCTACGGGTACCCGCCGGACATCGTCAGCGCCTTTGCCGACAAGGAAAGGGAGGCGCGGCTGAAGCGGTTGTTCAAGGCTGCAAGCGACCGCGGGATTAAGATGGTCCTGCCTATGGGACTGTTCACCTGGGGATACGACAAGATTATCGAGGCCGATCCCGAAGTACGGGGCCAGGACGAGGCAGGAAACCCTCATCCCCACGCTATGTGCGGCGCCAAGGAAAAAGCCTGGACCTATGTTGAAAAGATCATCGACTGCGCTATGGAGCGGTACGAATTCGGCGGGGTCCACCTCGAATCTGCGGATCAGGGATGGTGCAGCTGCCCCGAATGTGCAGGAAAGTACGGCGTCGTGGGGTACAATGCCCAACTCAATATGCGGGCCGCAGACTATATCAAGAGCAAATGGCCCGACGTGATGGTGATGACCATTCCCATCAACTGGGTCAGATCCGTGGTATCGGACGAAATCGAGCCTCCACGTTTCAACGATGATGAACTCGAGCACATCTTCGAACTGAGCAAGCATATTGATGTGTTTATGGACCAGGGTCACCGGGGACGCTTTCTGCCGGACGAGTACGTCCCGCGCCTCGAGTGCGCCTATGGGACATCAGGCGGACTCTGGCTTTACCATCTGGTCCGCTGGGACCGGTCCACGTTCTTCCTGCCCTACCCAAAACGCGCGGCAGAAGGCGTCCGCCAGGCATACCGCATCGGGGCGCGGGCTTGCCTGCTCTATCAGGGCCCCATGGCCAACCCTGGAGTGGAGTTGAACAGCGCGGTGAGCGGGCGCGCGCTGTGCGACGTGGAGCGCGACCCGCGGGAGATGGCCATCGAGGTCGTCGAGCGGTACTACCGGCCCAAGAGCACCGAGGCCGCCGGGAAGCTTGCCGACCTCTTCCTTCGGGCGGAGGAGGGCTATTTTGGACAGTGGCGCAAGGAACGGTTCGCCGAGATCCATCGGAGCGTGCCGCCGGGCGAATTCAAGCTCAACGACGCCCTTTTCGGCACATCGCCGGGTCCTGCGACTTACCTCATGGAACCTTACCTTGACGCGGAGGGCCGGCGACTCTATAAGGAGGAACTCAAGGCTGTTCTCCGCGATTTGGCGGCGCTCGACGGGCAGTTTAGCGACGGCGGCCGTCTGGAAAAGATGAAACGTGGCATGATGGTGACGCTTCACTTAATCAACACGGCGCGCTATTGCAAGAACGAGCCCTGGCAGGACTGACAGCAGACGTGCCTCGGGCAAGCGGAACGGGAAAACAGCTAACAGCGGGGACCAGACATGGACTTTGCCGCATATGGCATCCAAACCCACTTTACGGCGCTGGATTGGACGATTGTTGTCGTCTATCTGAGCGCCTCGGTCATCGTGGGTCTTATAGCGCAACGCTACATCTCGAACATGAGCGACTACGTCGTGGCAGGCCGTTCGCTGAGGTCCTACCTGGGCATTGCGACGTTGATAGGGACGGAGTTCGGACTCGTTAGCGTGGCCAACGGTGCTCAGAAAGGGTTCAACGGGGGCTTCTCTGCCTTGCATCTCGGTTTGCTGGGGCTGGTCGTGACGCTTTTCGTCGGTTTTACCGGCGCGGTGCTGGTGCCGCTCAGACGCGCCGGTGTCATGACGATCCCTGAGTACTATGAACAACGGTTCAGCAAAGGCGTGCGCATTTACGGCGGGCTTATCATGCTCATTGCGGGAGTCTGCAACATCGGGATCTACATTAAGGGCGGCGCCGTGTTTATCATGGGCTTGACGGGTATGACTTCTGATTTCCACATGAAACTCTTCATGACCGGCATGTTGGCCCTTGTTCTCTTCTATACGACCCTGGGCGGCATGGTCTCTGTTGTGATGGCCGACTACATTCAGTTCATCGTGATGTCTTTTGGATTGCTGTTGAGTTGCGCGCTCGCGGTGCATTTCCTGGGTTGGGAAAACATTATCAACACGGTCGCTGCCGCCCGGGGCGAAGCGGGCTTCAATCCGTTTGATGAGGCGGGTTTTGGCGCGACTTACGTGATCTACATGGCCTATGCGGCCTTTGCCTCCTGTGCTCTGTGGCAGACGACGGTGGTTCGCGCCTGTTCAGTTGACAATGAGCGTACCGTCAAACGGGTCATCAGCGGCTCCGCCATCGGTTTCATGTGCCGCATGACGGTGCCCATCCTTTTTGGGGTCTGCGCCTTCACCTTCATATCGCAGCACCCGGCGCTGCGTGCTCACTTCCTACCCGAGGGGGGTGCAACATCCGAGACGACCCTCATGGCCACCCCGGTTTTTCTGAGCCAGTTGCTGCCCACGG
This sequence comes from uncultured Nitrospiraceae bacterium, assembly GCA_964493915.1. Classification (GTDB taxonomy): domain Bacteria; phylum Hydrogenedentota; class Hydrogenedentia; order Hydrogenedentales; family SLHB01; genus CAZBQH01. Next base: position 13,322 of record CAZBQH010000114.1, on the reverse strand, counting down.
GCCTGCTTGGACTTGTGACGGCCGGTATGCTTGCCGCCTTCCTGTCGACCCACGACAGTTATATGCTTTGCTGGTCGGCGGTTTTTGTGCAGGATGTTGTGGCGCCGCTCCGCAAGAAGGGGCTAAGCACGCGGACGCGCTTGCTCTTGAGCAGGTTATTTCTGCTCCTCGAGGGGGCTGTTATCCTCGTTTTCGGCTTGTGGTACACCCTGGGACAAGACCTCTGGGACTACATGATCATCACGGGCGCCATCTATTTTGTCGGGGCCGGGGCGGTCCTTGTCCTTGGAATTTACTGGCGGAGGGCCAGCAGCGCCGGGGCTTACGCGGCGCTCACCGTCGGGTTCGGAGCGTTCTTGGGGCTCAAGCCTCTCCAACATGCTTTGGGCTTCGACATACCTACGGAACAGGTCGGCTTGGCGATGGCTCTTCTGGCGTTCGCCCTGATGTTAGGCGTATCACTGCTGTTCCCTGACAAAAAGCAACCCGAAGAGGAGACCACAACCGTATGAGATTCTGGGCGCCCTTCTGGACTTGGACGCTTGTTCTGAGTCTGACCGCGTTCGCAGGCATCGCCTTAGTGGTTGCTGTCGGCGGGCTGCGCGATATCCACTCGATGCTGAAAACTCTGAAGGAACAGCATGATCAAGAAGCCGGACAGGATAAGGAGACTCAGCAGAGTTAGAGAGCACCTAACGACCCCTCTATCGAGATTGTCGAAGACTTCACTCGGGAGATACGAAAATGACGTCGTCAACTATTGCTGAATCGGAGACCGCACAACGCATCGAGAAGCTGCGCCGGCTTATGGTTGAAAAGGCCGTGGACGCAGCGTTCATCTACCATGATGAGCTGCGCATGTCGAACGGGTGTTACCTGACGAACTATTGGCCCACTATCGAGGCGGGAGCGGTTTTGGCGCCCTTAAGCGGCGAGCCCGTCCTGCTCGGCGGCCCAGAAGCGGCCCCGTACGCCCTGGAGGTCTCCGCGATAAAGACCTACCGCAACGTCGATTGCTTCATTGTTCCTGAGGAGGAGTACCCTGGTGCGCATATCGAGCCGCTTGGCGACGTGATCCGGGAGGTTGGCGGCGCAAAGCGCCTAAAACGGCTCGGCGTAGTGGGTCTGGACATCACGCCGTACGGGATTGTCCGGGCGTTGCAGGAGGCTCTGCCGGGAGTGGAACTGGTCGACATCACCCGTGAATACACCGTGATGCGGGCCGTCAAATCGGAGGACGAGATCGCTCTCATGGCGCGCGCCTTCGACATAGGCGCCGAGGGGATTCGCGCATGCATCCCAAACATCCGGCCCGGCGTGGGCGGGGATGAGGTCCTCGGACCGGCCGAGGGGCGCATGCGCAGCATGGGGGCCGATGGTTTCAACTTCCGCAGCCTTGCAGGTTCCGGCTACCGAAGCGACGGCGTGGTTCCACCCGCCTCGGACAAGACCCTTGAATCAGGGGAGCTCGTCCTAATCGGGTTCAGTCCAAAGGTGCGGGGTTACGCCGCCGGAGCAGCCATGACGTTCGCTGTAGACAATCCTCCTTCACAAGAGCATCATCAGTTCCTGATTGACCTGGCTGATGCACTGGAATACACCCGGGACGCGATCAGGCCCGGCATGAAGGGTAAAGACGCCGACGCGGCGCCGCGCCAATACCTCGCCGGGAAAGGGTACGGCGACTACCTGTGTATGGGTTTTGTGCACACGGTCGGTCTGAATGAGTACGAGCTTCCGTTTTTTGGTCCGAACAGCGAAGATGTCATGGAAGAGAACCTTACCTTCTGTATCGACATCAGCCTGTTTGGCCATCCGCTGTACCATGGCGCCCGCCACGAGGCAGGCTATGTGCTTCGTGCGCATGGTGCGGAACCCCTTTCCGAGGATCTCGAGCAACTGATCCTCGGCCTGCGCGACCCGAACGGCGAATGGAGCAGAAGATAACGCGCTGGAAAACGGTTCCTTCCACCAAACCATTCTTCGCAAGATGGGCGAAAGGGTAAGCTGTTCTGAAGGATTCGCCGGGCGCAGGCCTCTTGTAGTGCGCGGCGTGTGGGATATATGCGGGATCTTACTGACTGCTGCCTGAATCCGGGCTGTCGAGAAACCCGAAAAGCGCAATCAGGGGCGAGGCGGGAAGCGGGACTTCGAAGACCGTCCATGGTACATGGGTGTGAAACGCCGCGCCCATATTCGTAGGGTCGCGGTACTCGGCCGCGTGGGAGGGCGGTTCGCCATGCTGGGATGGGTAAACGTGTTCGGTCTCGACGGAGATCGAGCCGGGTCTGAGGCTGGCCTCGGCGAAAGGCAGGTCCACAAGAAGGATTTCGCCCGGCCCCTCGATGGCGGGGGCTGTAGCGGCCTCGAACAGCTTCGCACTTGCGTCCCATGCCCCGCCTACGAAAAGGTGCTTGCCGGTGGTTTGGTCGCGGCCGGTGTAACGTATCGCGAGGGGAGCAGCAGGTATGCCGAAACGATAAGGCAATGTGCAGCCGTGAGCCTCTGCAACGGCGCGAAGAACCATCGGCACATCATGTGCATAGTACGGGTCAGCATCAGCGCCGCGGGCGCCTGGGACCGGCTGCGGGAACAAGTATACGAAGCCTTTGCCCATTTTCTTCCGCGCGAGGGCGGGCCTGCCCCGGTTATCGACAGCGACCGCCTCCCAGTCCGGATGAGGCGAGCGTTCCCACACATGCGCAGGCGACGTCAAGGCGACGGCATGGGGCCCTATGATGCTCGTTCCGGCGCCGGTCAGGCTCAATGGCCCAGGCGATAAGACGCCATCAGGCATGGACCAGTCTTCGAGGCGCTCAACGCGGGGGGCGGCGCCGGGGGGATTGATCCGGTAAGCAAGGGCGTTGCCGCCAAAGCCAATCAGTACGCCGCCTTCCTCGACCCACCCCATGAGCCGGTCGTAGGCAGCCCCGGCGAGTGCAGTAGCCCACGTATTGGGGAGAATGACGACGCGGCGCCCTTCGAGATCTCCGTCCATTACCAGATGCTCATTAATCACATCCGGCAGGCAGAGCCAGCGGGCCCAACTGAAGCCCCAAACGTCCGGCATCCCGCCGTTGGCGAGGGAGGCCTCATAGACGTGCGACACGTCGCGATTGCGGTAGTAAGGCGCGCGGATAAAGCGCGTGCTCGAGCTATGGAAGAAGGCGATGTCGCTTCGCGGGGGGACACCCTTGTAAGCGGTGAGGAGGGCTTTCACGTCCAACAAGGAGCGGGCCGTTTCGGTCGCCTTCCTGCCGAGGTTCAGAAGGTGGACATGATGAGCGAAGTTGAGCTCGTCCGTGCCTGACATGAGCACGTTTAAAGCGATCCGGGCCAATTCGGTACGGCCGTACCGCTCGCCGTCATTCTCGGTGATGACCCGCGCCGCGCCGTAGAAGCGGCGGAGACCGTTGGCGTACACCAACTCGGAGATACTGTGGCCGTTGGTGCAATGAAGGGCAAGCTTCGGGACATCGCGGCACAAGGCCACCAGGGCGGCAGAGTCTGTTCCCTGGAACGCAGAGTAGTCCCCCACGGAATACTTCAGGGCGACCGCGCCGTGGAAATCGTTTGCGAGAACCCGTATCTGTTCCGCTACGAGTTTGACAAGATATTCTGTGCGCCAAGTCATGAGATCGAGCCATTCGGGGCGCAGGTCAAGGCCCGTCTCGTTTTGCGGGTGCGGCACAGGAAGGTCGTCCCAGGAGTTGAGGTCGACGCCCCACGCGTCCGCGACCGCCTCGGGCGTTCCGTAGTTTTCCTCGAGCCATTCCGCAAAGCGCGCCCGTGCAAGAGGGCCGTAGCACAGGAACTGCGGATGGGTCCAGTCTGGTCCCATATAGTATTCGACTTCGCCGAAGTAGGACGGGGGCGCTACATACACCCGTACGATGCGATCGTCCTTCGCGAACTGTTCGAGGAACTCACGGTGCATTCTCGTCCATTCCGTCACAAAGGCCTTGTCGAAAGGATTCTGGCGGTGGTCCAGCTTGTTGCCGTCGGGACCTTCAAGCGGGCGCCACGCTACGGAGCGCAAGTGGGGCGTAAGCGTAACGGCTACACGCAGGCCGTGTTCGGCATAGGCCGCGAGATCCTTCTCGAGGTTCGAGAAGTCGAACGGCACATTCGGCGATCCCGCGTGTCCGACGGCGAGAATTTCCGGCAGCGGCTCCAGCTCCTCGAGCATGCGCCACTCCTCGGGGGAGAGTTGTGCAGCGGGCCGCGCGACGATGACCCCGAGAACGTTAGGGTTTTGGGCCGCTCCGGCGGCACACTCCAGCAAGAACGGCAGACACCACAAAGTAAACATGACGGACACCTCCTGAAAAGAAGGCATTATGTTCAGGAAAAGCTGCTTTATCAATTGGGTGTATTGCCTGTATGCTGCATGCTGCAATGTCCCGTAAACTTCACGAGGGGCGTCGTTCGGTGCAAGGAGTGAATCTATGCATATGACAGCATTTGCGATTTGTGTCGCAGCACTGGTCTGTTCCCCGTTGAGGGCGGCTTCCGAAGAGGTTGACGTCCCTTCCTCCGGATATTGGCGCATCAAACCCGGCGACGAAGGACTTGCGGGTCTGTTCTATGATCCCCAAGGCGCCAACGGTTTCGGCCTTAACCTGCTCTACAAGCCGCTTCTTGTCGAATCGGGGGGAAGCCGCCGGCCCGTGACTCCTTCAGATGCCGCCTTTGAGGAGGGTGGCGCTGTACTGCGCATTACCGCGCCGTCTGGGGCCGAGGCGGGCGCCATGTTGCTATGGCCGATCGACTTTGGGCCGGAAGGATACTATGACCGGCTCACCGGCGAGACCCATTCGAGCGGCAAGCCGGACCATCCGGGATTGACGCGCTTCATCTCAGGGCATAGAGGGCACACAACGCCCATCGAGGCTTTCAAACGAATCGATGTCGAGCGGTTCAACGCAGGCGCGATCGCGTTATGGGCACTTGCCACGAGTGGGGGCCGCTCGACTATCGTTGAGACCGCCGCCGGTCCCTCTTTTCTTGTGGACGGCAAATCGGTCCGTCACAACGTCACGTTCCGTTTCGAGGGCGGACGTCTTCTGGCGCGCTTTCCTTCGGACGACGGCGTCTTTCGACTACGTCCCTATATCGAGACGGGCGGCATCCGGCTTGAGGGCGGCGAGAAACTGCCGTACTTCGTGTTCGGGGACGACGCGGCGATCTGCAACAGCGTGGGCGGTGAGACCGGGCTGACCAAGCTGTTCAACGAATTCTACCAGCAGGCGGCTTTCTGGTACCCCGCAGGCCATGGCATCTCCGCGTGGGCGGCTTGGGGGCCGCTCGGACACGCGTACGTGAACGCCCCCTACCGTATCGACAGCCGCAACGCGCTTGTGGGACAAGTCATAGCCGATGACGGATACGGCCATGACGGGCTTGCATACGCATGGGGCGACCAGCCGGGCTGGCCGTTCCCATCGGGTTACGATACCCGCCACTTCGGGATCAACGCGATGCATATCTGCGGGCAGCATACCTACCTCTTTTGGACGGGCGAGCACGAGAAACTGTCCGGCATAGATTTCTCGTTGCGCGTTCTGAGAGAGGGACGCGCGACCCTTGAGCAGAATGCATCAGACATGGCCGTGACGTTGTTAGGCGGCCATCGTTACGCTCAGGCGTTTGATGCAAGCGAGTCCTTCGACGGCCTCGCCCTCAACCTGCGGGTCCCGGAAGTAGACGTCACGGCTGAAGGCAAGAGCGTCACAGAGTCCGCGGCGTTCCCGGCCGAGGGGTCCGTTTCGGATCCCGAGCCCTACGCCCTCTGTGATGCGCCCAGCAAGACGCTTGCCCAGCGTTTGCGCCCGGAAAAGCCGTTCAACACGGTAGGCGTTATGACCTGCAACTGGGCCAAAGCTGGAAGCGGCGCGCGGTTCCGCGTCTTCCGGTGGCAGGGCGACTATGCACTGACTGTGACGGCGGCGCCCTTGGGCGAAACGGTCAAGGACAGCGTGCCGGACAATCAGCATGTTTTCGTCCTGTTGCCGGAGACCCTCGAGTCCGGCACAGAGATCCTGGTGCTTGTAGATAGGCCCACCGCGCCGGAAGAGGGACAAACTGCGACGACGGGTCTATGGCATGTTGCCATGCCGGCAGGGGAAAGATTCAGCGCTGCGTTTGCGGGGGGCGAGCCATGGCCAGGCCGCAGCCTGCGCGTGACTTACGGGATCCGCATCTTCCCGGAGGCGGATGTGCGCGTAATGCGAGGCGAGGAAGAGGTTTTCGCGAAACACGTCAGCCTTCCGGAGGGAGACGGCTATTGGGGAGTTCCCCTGGGCGAGTCGATGCCGCCCGGCGCGTATACAGTCGAGTTAGTGCCGAGCGCGGCGGATATGGCGTGGCGGGCGTCGCGCGTCCGCACTGCCTTGGGGGGCAGGGCTGCTTATGACGGTCATAGCTGGAACTGGCTTGACCGGGCCCGGCGTGCGATGGCGTATCAGATGCAATGGCTGAATGCGCGCGAGGAAAACCTGGTCAAGCTGGACGGCAAAGCAGGCGATCGGGATCACTTGGGCGTCTCCGGGGAGTCGGTCGGCAACAACTACTACGATATTCTGCCTTTTGGGTATTTCGACGGGTACATTAATGCGTGGTTCTACGATTCCGTACGCGCCATGGCGGATCTCGAGACGGCTTACGGCGACCCCGAACGGGCGGCTGCGTTGCGCGCTGTCCTCGAGCCGGTCCGGCGCCGCTACAACGAGGTCTTCTGGACAGATAAGGGCTACAGGGACGGTGCAGCACGTTACATCGGCTGCGTCGATGCGAACGGCAATCGCCGCGACTACGGTTTTACCTTCGTGAACACGCTGGCGCTCCATGTGGGTCTGGCGAAAGACAGCCAGGCAGACGCCGTTCTAAAGTGGCTGGGTACAGGCAGCACTTTCGGCCCAGGGGGCACGCGCACGCCTGAGGACCTATACCATTTCCGGTTTGCGCCCCGCTGCACAACCATTGACAATCCAGATTGGTGGGCGGCCCAGCAAAGATACGAGGCGTATCCCTGGGGAGAACAGATCCAGAACGGCGGGGCCGACCTCTATGAGAGCTACTACGACCTAATGGCGCGGCTGGCTGCCCGCGGCGCCGACGACGCGTACGAGCGGCTCCTGGCTATCCTCGCGCGCTATGCTGAACCGGACCGCCTCACCGGTGGAGGAAGGCTGTTCACAGGCGAGTCCGTGCAGGGCGGCGGCACGGCCGGGGCTGTGGGCGTCATGAGTTACGAGTTCCCTGAGACGAGTATCCTCGCGGGAATTCTGCTCTATGGCTTCATCGGGGCGGAGGCGGGCCCGGACGGCCTGCATATTGCGCCCAAGATTCCTCGCAAACAACCGTTTATCCGTGCGGAGAACATCTACTATCACGGGACGTACTTTGACATTGAAGCGGCTGCGAACCGTCTCTCATTGCGTTGCCGGCCGGATGAAGGGCGGCAGATCTTCGCGGTCCGGGGGCAGGTTTTCGAACCTCCCTTCGAATGGGAGGGCGTCTTGGTCGCAGGGGAGGACGTTGTAATAAAGCCTGTGACGGAGCAATAGGGAGTAGGGAATACGCAGTAGGGACTAGGGGAGCAAAGAACAGGGAGCAGGCGGGCATTGGTCAGGTTGTTTCCTGCCCCTTGGGGTCGGGGTCCACAGCGACCTGTGCTTTGCTGTCGAGGAGCGATCGAATGGCCCCGGCAATGTCGCTCTGGGTATAGGGCTTCATGAAATAGGCCTGAATTCCAATGGCGCGCGCCTGTTCCTCGGTGATCAGCTCGCTGTAACCTGTGGTCAGGATGATGGGAAGATCAGGGCGGATCCCGAGCATCTTCTGGGCGAGCTCCGTGCCGGTGAATTCGGGCATGGTCTGGTCAGCTATGACAAGATCGTAGCGATCCGGCGCCTCGATGAAAGCATCGAGGGCGGCCATCGAGGAACTGAAGCCCGTTACCGAATACCCCAGCTTCTCGATCATATGCCGGACTACTTGCAGCACGGGAGGTTGGTCGTCGACGAGAAGGATATGCTCGCCGCGCCCTGCTTGTCCTTTCGCCTCGTGCGGTGGCGCGGCAGTTATATCCTTTTCATGCCTGGGCAAGAACACGGTGAACGTGCTGCCCTTATGCGGTTCGCTGTCCACGAAGATCGCACCGCCGAGATGCATGACAATCCCGTGCACGGTCGCCAGGCCCAGACCGGTGCCTCGTGCCTTGTCTTTAGTCGTAAAAAAGGGCTCGAAGATGCGCTCGAGGGTTCCGCGATCCATGCCCTCGCCCGTGTCGCTCACCACGAGCTTCAGATACTCGCCCTCGTGCAGGTCTGCGGACCGCGACGCCGTTTCCGCATCCAGATGCACCCGGGACAAACTAACTGTCAACGTGCCGCCCATTTCCTGCATGGCTTGGTACGCATTCGTGCATAGATTGACGATAAGCTGATGGATCTGAGCCGGGTCGGCCAGCACGGGGCCTGCCTGCCGATCAATGCGCTCCTCGATGGTGATCGTCGTAGGGATTGTCGACCGGAGGAAACGCAGTCCCTCGAGGACGATGGGCGCCACTTCGACCGGGCTTCGCCGCGTTTCGACTTGTCGGCTGAAAGTCAGGATTTGCTCGACCAGGTTTTTCCCGCGCAAACCCGCCTCGCGTATCTCCTCAAGATACTGATGATAGCGGTTGTTTTCCGTTAGGTCCATTTGGGCGAGTTCGGCGTTCCCGAGTATGACTGCAAGTATGTTGTTGAAGTCATGTGCAATGCCGCCCGCAAGAGTTCCGATGCCTTCCAGTTTTTGTGCTTGCCGGAGCTGGCGTTCGAGGCGCATTTCGCCAGTCACGTCCCGTGCGACGGCGACGTAGTTGCTAATCTGGCCGAAGGTATTGCGCACTGGAGAGATGGTGACTTCCCCTTCAATCGAGCGCCCGCTCTTTTTCTTAGCAATCACGTGTCCCGACCATACTTCGCCGTTTGAAACCACTTGTTCGATGTTGCGGTAGATCCCCTCCTCATGTCCCCCCTCGTCCAGCATGCGCGGCGTTTTATCCAGCGCCTCGCCGCGCGGGTATCCGGTGATGGTCTCGAAGGCCGGATTCACATATTGAATACGGCCCTTCATATCGGTAATCACGATTGCTTCTACCGCTTCCTCGACCGCCCGCACCAATCGTTTCCGTTCTTCCTCTGCCCGCCTCGTGGCCGTGATGTCGTTGCCGATGCACAGCACCTCCGTCAACTGGCCTTTCTGGTCGAGGATAGGCTGGTTAGCCCATAGCACCCACACGCGCTCTCCGTTTTTCCTCATGTTTTCATTTTCGTGTGTTCGATAGGATTCCGGGTGCTTCGCTAAATCCTTGATCACAGCTTGCAGGTCGCGTCCCGATGACTCCGTCTCAGGGACGATTGTTCCCACTACGCTGCGGCCCAGAATCTCATCCTCGGCATAACCGAAGAATTCCTGCGCAAACTTGTTGAAGAAAAGGACACGGCCTTCGCAGTCCAGCCGCAAGATAATACTGTTGGCGCTCTCCACCACCTCGCGGTATTTCTTTTCACTGGCCCGCAGTTTATCCTCGACTTGGCGGCGCTCGGCCAGTTCATGCTGGAGTTCTCTTGTCCGTTGGTTTACCTGACGCCGTAGAGACCAGGATCGGCCTATGAGGATGCCGAATAGCAATAGAAGCGGCAACAACGTCCAGAGCAAATACTTATACGCATAGCGAATCAGCAGGGTCGCCGGATAGGACCTCTCGTAAATGCCAAACCATTTGTCATAGATCTCTTTGTAGCGCCCTGTGGCTTTGAGGATGCGCAGGCCCTCGTTCAGCGCCCCGAGCAGTGCAGCGTCTCCTTCCTGGACAGCAAAGCAGTATTCATGGGGGCTGAAAGATGCGCCGGTTGTCGTCAAGTTGGTGAGTTCGAACTGTTTTGCCAGGTAGAGACCCTGAAACTCCGCAATAAGGGCCGCGTCATGGAGGCCTGAGGAAAGCAGACGCAACGCCTCCGTGGGCGAATCAACCGTGACAATTGCGACGGGATATCCCACTCCCTTGATGAAATCGTGCATGATGTCGGACTCCTGCACGATGACTTCCTTGTCTTCGAGGTCGGCCAACTCCTCGATAGACGACCCTTCTCTTACGAACACAGCGTGGTAGATAACCGAGTGGGGGATTGAGAAATCGACCCGTTGCTCGCGTTGTGGGGAGTAGACCATGCCGGTGATGGCGTCGATCTCGCCGCGCTCGAGCTGCGCGCGCACTTCGTCCCAGAGCCCGAGTTCGATCCGCATATCGAGACCCATGACCTGCGCGGCCCCTTCCATCAGCTCGACGTTGAAACCGGTAGGGACGCCATTCTCAATAAACTCGTAAGGCGGGAAACTCCTGTCGCCGCGAGCTACCAGCGATCCCCGCTCGGGAAGATGCCCCGCTGGGTAGGCGCTTGCGCTGAAAAGCAGAGCTGTCAGGAGGAGGACTGCCGTGCCTCGACAGCGTTCACCCTTACTTGTCCATGCCCAGAAGGTGCGAGGGACACGGCCTTGTCGCATCTGTCGTGTTGCGCGCATGCCGTCTCAACTGCCTCCGCGCGTCCGTCACATTGCCCGGCCTCTTGCGTTGCCCAAGGCTTACAGGTCCAACTCTCTGCTGTCGGCCGGACCGGACAGCATGTCTTTTACAGGATGCCTTCCTCTTCCTTATTCTACCCTATTCGAGCCGTTGTGGTTGTCTTGGAGGCTGTGTTGGGACGGCACACATGAATGCTCCCGCGGCAGAAAGGGCAATACTTCAACGTCAACCGCGCAAAGTGCAATGGACGGCGGCCGCCCTGAGCCGGGTAAACGGACACAGCTTCAGTGAAGCGTTCGCCCGCAATAGGGACACACTGCATCCGATTCCAGGATCGTCCTTTTGCAAAAGTGGCAGATCACCCGTTTGGACTTAGGGCGATCTACAAGATAAGCAATGAGTCCGACGGGTCCGAACACGAGCGTCCCGAAAACCCACATACGGAGGCTGCTTATGCTACGCCGGGACGCGTCCATATAGACGAAAATGACTGCAGCAATCCACGCCCCTGCAATCACCAGGACAAGCGCAGTCACTGTGAGCCATAGGATAACCAAAGCATACACCTCTTCACACTTTCACCGCTGTGCCCTGAACAATGGCCATAAGCAGCGACTTGTTCTTCGCACCGATGCTTTCGAAGTCGAAACGCAAGGCAATCACGGCATTGGCGCCAAGGGCCTCCGCTTGACTACGCAGTTCAACCAGGCATTCGCGGTACATGTCGTCGATGACTTCCTGGTAGGATCCGGAGCGGCCCCCGAATACGTCGCGAAACGAGGTCATGAAGTCACGGATGACGTTGACCGCACGGATGTTGCGAACAACTACGGGCCCGCAATACTCGACGATCTCGACGCCATCCAGGATCGGCGCCGTCACCATGAGGAACTTCTCGAAACCTTTTTTCGCAAGCATGCATCGCCCTCCTTTTGGGCTGAGAATAGCAGACTAAAGCTCCCAGGCGCATCCTATTAGAGCGTATGCCTGGTGTTTCGAGTCGGCGCCGGCCATCGGTCCAATACGAGCCAGGCCGCGGCGACGAGAGCTGCCGTCAGGCCCAGCAGGAGCGCGGCATTCGAGAGGGGTAGGTCTGCGGATGCCGCGACCTCGACAAAAACCGGGAGCGTAACCGTCGACCCGCGCAAGTCGCTTACGCGGCATGTGTAGGAACCCGAATCGGCCACTTGGACCGCAGGAAGGATGAGCTCCCGGCTCGTTTGCCCGATCGCCGCACCGTCCCGGAACCACTCATAGCGGAGAGCGCCCAGACCCGCAGCCTGCACATCAAGCGCGAGCGTGTCGCCCTCAACAATGAAGCGAGGCCCCGGCGCCGAGACAATCTCCGGGCCTAGCCCCGAGTCCCCGGTCCCCGGGTAGTCAACATAGGCTGCAGCGAATCCCACGTTCGAACACCCATACTCGATGTACATGTACCCTTCAATCCCCCAATCCGCCCCCCAGGAGTTGCGGAGGATCCAAGCGCCGTTCGCGCCCTTTGCATCATCCCAGCCCACGAGGACAATCGCGTGGTTGACCTCTTGATTGTCGCTCGCATTGAACACGCCGTCCGTGTACCACTGAAAGGCGTCGTTCACGAACACCGACGCCGACAGAGGGCCGTAGGACATGATCGCCAGCTTGATGGCCTCGACGCTTGGTACGCTCTCTTCTCCAGCCACGTAGCCCCAATCGTCGAGGTAATATACATGGTTGTAGGGACAGGCGCAGGGCGTGTCCTCCGCAACGTAAGGGCAGGCCGACTCGAGAACCGCGCCAAAGCCTCCGCACGCGTCCGGTTTCCACTGGTGGTAGTCGTGGGCAAACCAGCCCCCGTTACATCCCCACGTGCCACCCAGAAGGTGGGGAGGCTCCGTTTCCTCATTGCAGCTTATGAGCCACTGCTCCGAAAGGTCCGCTATCTCGCCGTCTTTGAGGATAATTGCGCACTCGAGCGCGCCCACGGTGCCGAAGGCCCAGCAACTTCCGCACGCCTCTTGACTCCGTGCCGGCGGGCAGTAGGGACGAAGGTCAAACACAGCCGGGAGGGACTCTTTGGGGCCAGACGGTGCTTCGAAGGCTGTGACGGGCGCGTTTTCCAGCCAGCGCGACGGTACGACGAGCCCGCAAAGATCGCTCAAGGGACGCGACGTTGCGCTGTTTTCGCCGACAGTGAAGGTCCACCCTTCACGGTGTCCTTTCGCTTCCAGCTCGAGGAGCTTTTCCGGCATAGCTTGGGCATGCGCCAAGGCCAAACAGACCTCGGAGATCATTAAGCAAACAGCGGATAGACGTAGCATGTAAAATCCTCCATCCTTTTTATCCTGTACCCGTGCCCTTGTTTCCGTCAAGTCCGACCCGTCCGTATATGCAGAGACACGCCGGCACGCAACGCCGAGACCTGCCGATTTAGCAGTCGGGCCGCCGCGAGGGCGCACCGGATTGGCCGCATTCGTACGGTCTTTTGATGCCGGCGATGCGGAGAACAAGAGCGCTGAGATGGGCTTTCCCGTCCTTAGTCGAGGGCGAGTCCCTGGAAGTTAGGGGCCCGGCGCGATGCATTGACAAGAAGGCCTGAAAAGGTCCATAATGCGTCATGCTCGAATCGGAAAGACATGACCGTATCGCGTCTCATGTGGAAAAACACGGCTTTCTGAGCCTTCAGGACGCCATGCACCTGTTCCAGGCAAGTCGATCGACGGTCCGGCGCGATTTCGACGAACTCGCCTCGGAGCAACGGGTGGATCGT
>CAZBQH010000113.1:0-2433 GCA_964493915.1 uncultured Nitrospiraceae bacterium | reverse complement strand
GTGGCCCTCAGCCACGCAAGAGGCAATCGCGTACGACACCGGCCCAAAGAAAGTCGGCGCATGGTCTACGGCCACGCGCATCTTGTCGCGCAGCCAGTTGTTCGTCACGAAGGGGGCCAGCCACAGCTCATCGCCCCGCTCCTGCACAAACATCAGCCGGGTCTGGTGCAGGTAATAACTCGTTTCATGCGTCTTGTTGTAAGACCCGCCGACGAAATGCTCCCACAACGCGAGGTCTTCCTTGTTCAGCAGCGACATGATCGAGTTGAAGTAGGTCCGGATGAAGGGTTTCACATCGTCCCGTAGGGCGTGGATCTCGCCGGTGCGCGCGTAGTACGGCTGGCATTTGGAGAACCCGCCGAGGTTGAACCAGTCTGCATGGTTTATTTCCTCGTTTTCGTAGTGTCCCCATCCGGGCCGCAGGAACTGAACGTCCTCCATGTGGCTGATCATCCAGTCGACCTCGGGACTGGCAGGATCAATGATTCCAAGCGCGACGAGGTGATGCGCGCCCAGCTCAATGTCGTAGATCCAGCTTCTGCCCTGGTCTTCGCCCGCATAGAGATGCTCGATCGGGCACGGCGAGTAGACATGGGTGGGGTAGAACGGCACCCATGTGCCGTTGCGCAGCCTGACCACCGGGGCCTTTTCCTGCACCCAGGAATAGGCCCGCCTGATCTCCTCCCGGTATTCTGCGGCGGCGTCCAGGATCTCCTGCGCTCCCGGCCAGTCAATGGCGGAAAGCGCCGTCCCGGCCGACTCAAGTCCCGAGTAATAGAGTGCGTTCATGTAGAAGTAATAGTTGAAGGCGTCCCAGTCAGCCATGACCCCCGGGGGCACCAGGCCGTATTCGGGCACCCTTTCACCGTTGACGTCAAGTCGCTTGGTTTTGTCGCGCTGCGCCATGACCCACCGGCATGCCCGGTCCACCGTCGGTGCGGCCTCGCGCAACCAGGAATCGCCACCGGTCAGCGCGTGGAATTCGCCCAAGCTCCAAAGATGCCAGCCGGTCCCGATCAGGGTGTATCCGGTGCTCATGTATCCCTCGTCGTTGAACCGCTCGATGTAATACTCGAGACCGCGCCGCGCGAAGTCCATCTGTCCCGCTGTATGCATGCCGCGGATCACCGCCTGGGCCTCGCTGTCCCAGGGACCGTAGAGAAGGGTGGCGATCCATGGGGCAACGGTTCTGCCTTGCTCGTTGCGGGCGGCCAGCATGCAGTGCATCACCGAGGCGGGGAAGAGGTCGTTGATCAGCGGGTCGGGCACCTCGATCTGCATTCCGCCCGCGACCACAGTTTCCCAATACGCCTCCGTTTTGCGCACCAGGTCGTCTGTCGCGTCGGCCGGGGGCAGATGTTCAGCGGTTGCACCTTCCCAAATCGGCAAATACACAACGCAGCACGCCTCGGCGCCACCCGCAAGCAATCCCTCGATGCGCAGCGCGTGATCGCCCTCGGCGGATAGGGCCAGGCCTGCGCCGGTCTCGACCACCGCCAGCAGCACAGTTCCCTTGTTCACAAAGGCCCGGTTTCCCTCGACACGCAGGGTGGTCGGCACATCCTCGGGATGTTTGCCGGTGATATGCAGCGTGAAGGATGCCTTTGCGGAATCGCCTCCCGTGTTGCTTGCCCTGAATTCCGCCACCCCAAGCGCGCGTTCGCGCAGCCAGATGGGAGCGCCCTTCTTGGCGTCATCGACAGGCGCGACAAAGGTGCGCTGCCGCAGGGCCACCCCGCCTTCGGACCGTTCCGTAACAAGGATGGGAAGCCATGCCCGCTGAAGGCCCCGCGTGATGTTTTCGGGCTGGTCGCCGCCGAAGCCCACGGCCAGTTTGCACCCGTATTCGCAGGGGAGGCCCCTGATGGAATTGTAAACCGCCATGTCGCTTTCGAACGCAATGTTCCCATTGCGCTCCACGACCAGCTTCCGGTTGTCGTTCGCCAGTGAGATCATCGTGGGCGCCAGGCTTGATTCAGGGATATAGACATGCTCCATGGCCTGCGCCGAGGTCTGGTCGGGCATCAAGCGCACCTGTGCGAGAATGCCCTTGCTCCCGGAAATGGTTTCCCGATAGGCGGCATGATCCTGTGGCTGCGAACCCGTTGAAACAAGCAGTCCGGCGTGCGCAACATACACGGGCCCGCTCTCCACCACATCATCAACCGCCACCCCGAACGATCCGCCGGGCAGCGTGAACCGCAGCACGGTGCGGTCGCTCAGTTGCCACGGGCGCGAGACCGCGTAGCGCACGTTCAGCCCCAGAGGCTCCTCAAGGTTCCACGTCGTGCGGACGCCGTCAACACCCTCCAGCGCGCCGTTGTACACCTCGATCTCGCCCTTGGCGCCTGCCCGTGCACCTTCCGCACGAAGCGTGAGACGCGTCTCCTCGAAGCGCGAGAACGTGATGGCCCGGATGTCGGCAAGACGCAA
>CAZBQH010000112.1:0-25270 GCA_964493915.1 uncultured Nitrospiraceae bacterium | reverse complement strand
ACTACTTCCACGACAACCTGGGCTCGACGCGGCGCCTGCGGGAGGCCAACAAGTCCAGCCTCGGGCAATACGAATACACGCCCTACGGCCTGGTCTACGCGGAAACCGGCGTCTCGGAGATCCCGCGCAAATACACCGGCCACGACCCCGACTTTGCAACCATGCTCTACTACGCCCCCTCCCGCTACTACAATCCGGTCGTGGCAAGGTGGATGACAAGAGACCCTCTGGGGATGGTGGACGGCGTGAATGTGTATGGGTATGTCGGGGCGAATCCTGTCAACGCCACGGATCCACTTGGTCTCACCTGGGCTGGCGCGCTCTGTCGGGCAACCGTTTGGGCAGCAGCAGGCGCTATCTGTGCAGCTGTTGCGTGCGGTTGCAGCATAGGGAGTACAATCACGGTGTTTGGGCTAGTCATCCCTTGTAGCGTAGTCATAGTGGCGGCCTGCGGATGAAGCGCTGGAGTTGCGTCTATTATAGCCGACCAGGTGTGTCCAGAATAGGAATTTGCGCCATGATGTGTTTGATCCTAGCGCTCGGTGTCTTCGCCGTTACCTTTGGCTGTAACGTTTGGGGTGCCGCTTACCCCTTGTGGGTGCGTTCCCTGTGCGCAGGTGTAGCAACTGCCGGCTATGTTGCTTTGTGGGTGGTTCTCTCCAAGCAAATGTATAAGCACTAGGCACGTCGGGGACGCTGACCAAGGTGATGGACGCGCTGGACAGGGAGACGGATTACGCGTATGATGAGATGAACCAGTTGACCCAGGTGACGTCGCCCTCGGGCAGCGGGAACATCATGAGTTACGCGTACGATTTGCTGGGCAGGCTGCTTACCCTCACGGATTTCGAGGGCAAGCAGACGAGTTACGCCTACGATTTCCGCGGGCGGATGACGGGCGTCGGGCCAACAGCGGAGACTAGCACGGGGTGCCTCCGCGACGCCAACAAGTCCAGCCTCGGGCAATACGAATACACGCCCTACGGCCTGGTCTACGGGGAGACAGGCACCTCAGACATCCCGTGCAAATACACCGGCCACGAGCCCGACTTTACAAGCATGCTCTACTACGTGCCCTTCCGCTACTACAATCCGGTCGTGGCGAGATGGACCACGAGGGATCCGCTCGGGATGGCGGACGGCGTGAATGTGTATGGGTACCTTGGCCAAAAAGCGTTGGCTGCTACGGATCCTTTGGGGCTTATGTCAAGAGCATGGTGTGAGCACGTTAGGTACAGGCTAAGACTGGAAGAGGATTTGGGCACGGTCGCGGCTATAGTGCCTTACAGCACAATCGCGTTATTCATTGGCGGCCCTGGCTCCGGCGACACTGACAATCGTGCCTTTCCGACAGCCTATGGGCCGATTGACATGCACTATTGGTTCGATGTGAACGTAATGAACAGGGCCGGCGGGCCCTTGGGTCATATGTGGGGTTTCCGGCATATCAACACGACGGTGAACTACTTGGTTGTTCGTATTGGTGGGAGCATAGGCGAGGGCTGGGATTGGCCGTGGCACGAAGCCAAGGAAAGAAACGTTATGGGCGCGCTGTATGCAGGTTACGATACCTTTGCAGAGTTGTTCCCCCCGGACTTCATCAAGCGCGAGTGCTGTGAATAAGTAACGCGGAGACCGGTATTGTTTTGTCGCCAGGGACACAGAAGAACGTACCTTTTCATGGCATTAGCCTTGTACTGGGTAATGGGCGTTGTGCTCATAGCACGTGTAGTGGATCGCCCTCAACAATTGGCAGCCTTGAGCTTTGCGGACCGGCCGGAGTATTTTCAAATCGTCGGCTACAACGAGAAAGGGGGCTTCTATCAGTTGGGGATACAGCCGGAGGCAAGCAAGAAATACCAGACTGACAGCGCTTTTGATGGAAAGGCGGAGGCGTATAAAGCCCTGCGGGACATCTGGCCCATGGCGTTCATCACGTATGGTTCTTTGGGACAAGATGGGATCGATGTTTGTCTGCCGTCTGGCAGGGATCGTGTTATTAGTGAGGAACTCACCCGAATGTACGCGAGTCTTACAGACGACTACGATCTGCGAAGGCACGGCATTCATGTGCGTGTAGAGGGTCCGCCGGGGTCAGAACAGACGGTCACGCTCACTGTGTACTCAGGGAGCTTTCCCGAAACATACGTCTATACCATCAGAGACAAGAGAGTGTTGCCAGTGGCTTACGCCCGTCATGATCGCGAAGCCGTCTTGGTGGCATCTGTATTGATGACTTCGTTATATGCCTCGTTGGCCTGTGTCTACGGGATTGCCTGTCTCATCATTGGTGCGCTCTGCAAGAAGCGAGGTTTACTGTCGGTTTCTTGACACGCTCGCTGCGTCGGGGGGCATGCGCAACGTGGTGACGTACGGCCCAGGAGAGAAGCCGGCCTGCGCGGCTGGCCCGTCGGGGACGCTGACCAAGGTGCGGGACGCGTTGGGCAATGAGACTGAATTGCGCCACGACGACAACGGCAACCTGACCAAGGTGATCGACGCCCTGGACAGGGAGACGGATTACGCGTATGATGAGGTAAACGAGTTGACGCAGGTGACGTCGCCTTCTGGCAGCGGGAACGCGATGATCTACACGTATGATTTGCTGGACAGGCTGCTGACCTTCATGGATTTCGAGGCCAAGCAGACGAGCTACGCCTACGATTTCCGCGGGGGCATGACGCGGGTCGGGGCAACAGCGGAGATTAGGACGTGCCGCCTGCGCGATGCCAGCACGTCGAGCCTCGGGCAATACGAATACACGCCCTACGGCCTGGTCTACGGCGAAAGCGGCATCTCGCAGATCCCGCGGAAATACACCGGCCACGACCCCGACGTCACCAGCATGCTGTACTACGCCCCCTTCCGCTACTACAATCCGGTCGTGGCGAGATGGATGACAAGAGACCCGGTCGGCATGGTGGATGGGGTTAATGTGTACGGGTATGCGAATGACAATCCCGCATGCCGTATCGACGTAAGGGGAGACAGTGCACTAACGGACTGTGTCCATTGCCTGACGCATGAACTTGATGGGGTGCATGGTTCCTACTGGTTTCTGATTGGGGTGTCCAGCGACAATTACTCCTCCCGGCGGCGACAAGGATTTCTCCCGTTCGCCAAGGGTGTCGTTTGGGCCGCTGATTGGGGTTAGGGACCGGGGTTTGCAGTGGTGTTGTCGCGGGCTGGCCCCCGAGGGGGCCAGAACAGTGCTAGTACTGTAGTGTTGCCCGCTCATTTGCTCCCTTTTTCTTCCCTGCCTTTTGCCGCCTCGACCCGGTAGCTGTTGATGTTGAGTTCGAGGATCACGCTGTGGTGCACGAGGCGGTCGATGGCTGCCGCAGCGGTCATCGGGTCCTTGAGGATGCGCTCCCACTGGGAGAAGGGCAGGTTGCTGGTGATCATGATGCTGCGGCGTTCCTAGCGTTGGGCCAGCAACGTGAAGAGCACCTCCATGTCGTCGCGGCCGTGCTGAACATATCCGATGTCGTCGAGGATGAGCGCATCGTAACGGGCGACGCTTTTCTTGAGGGGCAGACGCCCGCGGAGCACCTGGTGGCCTACTACAAAGACCGCCCCCTGCCCCAGCAGATCCGCGACCTGCTCGCCCTGCGAGCCCGCCTGGATCCCTTCGAGTTGGACGCGGCCATCCAAGCGAAAACTTGCCCGGCTTGAACGCGTGCGGCAAGGTCTGGCGGCGGCGGAAGGAAACTCTGTCAAATCACAGCAGCACGGCTTCCCTCGGGGAGCCACACCAACCCCGGAGAACGGCTATGCTCACCCCGAAACCTAAGGCCCCAAGGAAACCCAAACCCCCCTCCCCGGTAAGATTATCAAATGGCTTAGCAGAACCGCGCCTAGTATGATAGATGCGTGTTCCATCGGGCGAGTATGCATTCAGCAAAGGAGTGTTGGCCATGTTTTCTCAATGGAGGCTTTCCGTTGTTGCTGTTTCATTGTATGCCTGGCCAGCTTTGGGGCAGGTGCTGTCTGTTCCCAACGCGTCTTTCGAGGAAGGCGAAGCTGCGCCGGATGCATGGTCGCTCTCGGAGGGCGACGGCCGGTGGTCGACCGATAAGCCGCATGACGGCGCGCGCTGTGTTTTTGTTTCGGGGACGGGGGCGGATGTAAGCGTCTGGCGCTCGGAGCCGCTCGAGCTAGACCCGCAGACTTTGTACCGGTTGCGGTTTTGGGCGCGAAGTGTGGATGCGGCAGGGGTAACAGCCGTGTCCGGGCCCGTTTTTGCAAACCGCGACATCGGTATTCCTCCTGAGACGTGGGAGCAGTACGTCTCGGTGTTTTTGACGCCCAGCGAGATTACTGAGGACCAGGCCGCTCTCCGTTTCGGCCAGTGGCACGTCCGGGGAAGCATTGCCTTTGACGAGATTGAGCTCGTGCGTGCACAGGCGGTCCACCGGGCTTTCGACGGTTTTCATCTGGGCAAGGGAGAAGTCATCGAGGGAAACCGTTACGGTTTTCTGGACCCTTCGAGCACTTCACTCAGAAACTGCAGCAGGCCTCTCGTGCGTTTGGGCTGCCAATTCAACACGAACCGCTGGGTGTTTAGCGACGGCGGTTATCTGGTCTTCCGCCACGACGTCGGCGGGCGGAAACAGTCTGAGGCGTCGGTCGAAGTGCATGTCAACTATCATGCTGCCGGAGCACTCGCGATTGAGGCGGGCACGGACGGCGAGACATGGACGGCTGCAGGTGTAATGGAAGGGGACGGCCCGGGCACGTTTCCTATTCCGGACGCATTGCTGCCTGCGCGTGAAGTATGGGTGCGGCTGCGGTGTCAGTCGGCATCCCAAGCCATTGGGGAGAGCGCTCCCGGTTCGTTTCAAGTTGACCGTTATGCGTATTCTTCCAGACTGGATGGCCCGCCGGTGGATGCCCAAGGCGCGACGCACTACGTGACGATTCTGAAAGCCGATCCGCGTTTCGAGGCGACTCTTGACGACGTGGGCGAGTGCGTGCCGAAGGGGCGCAATCTTTTCAGGGCGGATATCCGCGCCGTATCAGGTGAATTGCCTATTCTGTCGCCGTCTCTGGTGGTTGAAGAAGACGGTACGAGCCGCGCGTACCAGGGCGAGGCGGTTCGAGGGCAGATTCGAATCCCGTATGAAATCACCCGTGCTGGGTATGCGACGCTTACCTTCTCGCTGGGACAGGGCAGCCCCTTCGAGGCAGAGGCGTCTGTGCATGTCCCGGTGCTGTACGAGACCGGTTATGGAGCGCAATTGCCTGGGTCGAGCGAGCAGGTTGCCTTGTGGTGGGCTTCCTCGGGCTGGAAGATCAGCAAGACCCGGCCCGTCCCCGCGGGAACAAGCACGAGTATCGCTATCCGCTGCGCACGGAACGAGGCGGAGGCGGCCCAACTGGTCATCCGGCCGTCGCAGCCGCTTCAGGGTCTAACTGTTGCGGCGGGGGATCTGACCGGACCCGGCTGCGCGGTGCTGCCTGCTTCGTGCATCGACGTGCTTCGCATCCGATATGTCAACATTATGCAACCGACAGACGACGTGGGCGTGGAGGGTCCCTGGCCGGATCCGTTGCCGCCGCTCAAGGCGCCCTTACCGGTCGACGCGGATGTAAACCAGCCGCTGTGGGTGCGCGTCAGCGTGCCAAAGGACCTGCCTGGAGGCGACTACAGGGGAGTAATCGCGCTCTCCGCTGAAGGTTATGAAGCCGAGGCGCCGCTCGAGGTTCACGTGTTTAACTTTAGCCTCCCTGATCGGATGACGTGCACGACGGCCTTCGGTTTTTCACCAGCCGAGGTGTTTCGCTACCAGGGTGTAACAGATCCCGCGGCCCAGCGGGAAGTCCTCGACAAGTACTGGGAGAACTTCCGTGCGCATCACATTTCACCCTATGACCCCGCACCGCTGGACCCGTTTGGCGTGACGTGGCCCAGCCAGTGGGAGGGGGGCGAGCGGGATACGAAGATTAAGCATGCTGGCGAGAGCAGCCTGTTCGTGGCGGACGACGCGACAGACGCTAATGCGGCAGCAACTTACGGTGCGCGTTTCGTCATCCCCCCGAATGGTGTCGATCTGTCCTTTTGGTACAGAACGCGCGAGGCGGACCACGTCTTCAATGTCACGCTTTCCCACTATAACCGTGCCGGACAGTGGATCTCCGGACGCAACAACGACATCGTCTTAACCGGCAGTGGCGCGTGGCAGTCCTTCAGCCGCCGCATTGCCGAATTCCCGGAGGATGCCGCGACGGCGACCCTCACGTTGTGGGGCGCCCATTGGCGGGAGGATGGTTCGACTACGGGCGCGGTCTGGTACGATGAGGTACGTGTCCTGGACGCTGCGAATGGGCAGGAGTTGCTGTGCGGTGGCGGTTTTGAACCGCTTGGCGAGGAAGATCTGTTCCCGAAGTTCAACTGGGACGATTGGGACGCCGCCATGCGCCGCGCTGTCGATACGTATCACTTCAACGCGTTCAGTGTTCCAATTCAGGGTTTGGGCGGCGGAAGCTTTCACTCGCGGGTAGAACCTAATCTGCTCGGGTACGGCGAGGATACGCCGGAGTATAAGGCGGCTTTTCGTGGTTATTGCCAAGGCGTTGAGCAGCATCTACGTGAGAAAGGCTGGCTTGACGAGGCCTTTGTTTACTGGTTCGACGAACCTGAGCCCCGCGACTACGAGTTTGTTATGAAGGGCTTCCGCAAGCTGAAGGAGGCTGCCCCCGGTCTGAACCGGATGCTGACGGAACAGGTCGAGCCGGAGCTGGTTGGCGGCCCGAACATTTGGTGTACCCTCACCCCAAACTACGTACATGAAGATGCTGAGCCACGCCGCAAGGGAGGAGACCTGTTTTGGTGGTACGTATGCACGGGGCCGAAAGCGCCTTACTGCACCCTGTTTATTGATCATGCCGCGACGGAGCTGCGCGTGTGGCTCTGGCAGACGTGGCAGCGCAAGATATCGGGAGTGCTGGTGTGGCAGACGAATTACTGGACAAGCCCGACCGCCTATCCGGACCCGAATCACCCGCAGAACCCCTACGAGGATGTCATGAGCTGGGTTACGGGGTACGGCGTTGCTCCCGGCGTCCGGATGCCTTGGGGCAATGGGGACGGGCGTTTCGTGTACCCGCCTGAAGAGGCGGCCGAAGGAATGGCTGCCCGCGGAGTATTGGCCGGTCCTGTCGACAGCATCCGTTGGGAGATGTTGCGCGACGGCATTGAAGACTACGAGTACTTGGCGATGCTCGAGCGCGCTTTGGGCGAACGGCCGGGTCTGAGCGGCGCCGAGCGCAGGCGGTATGAGGCCTTGCTCGAGGTGCCGGCGGCGATCACGAGTACCATGACGGTGTTCACGGCGGACCCAGCACCTATCGAGGGACGGCGGGACGAGATAGCGGCAGCGCTTGAAGAATTAACAGTTTGTGCACCTTGAGTTTTTCCGCCTTTGGCTTTACGGCTGGCGTTCCGTATAATGGCGACGACGTATAAAGGTACCGAACGCTAGAAATGGGGCAAGGCCTGGAAAAAGAGGAGGAACTCCGCGAGCTGGGACGGCGTAGCGCCGTTGTCCTGAATGGGGCCGCGGAGGGGGTGATAGCGCTGGGCCGTGCCGGGAGCGTCGTGTTTGCGAATCCCTGTGCGGCTCAACTCTTTGGGTGTGCCCCTGAGGATCTTGCCGGTCTTTCCTTTCACGCGGTTGCCCGTCCTTCACGACAGGATGGTGTGCCGTACCGCGAAGAAGACAATCCGATTCTTGACGTGTTGACGCAGGGAAACGCGCGCCGGGGCTACGGCTACTTCCACAGGCCTTCCGATGGTTCATGCTTTCCCGTTGAGTTTTGCTGCAGTCCTGTGTCGGACCCTGAGCGAGTGGTGGCAGCGGTGGTCGTGTTCCGTGACATTAGCGAACGGCGCCGGGCTGAAGATGCGCTGCGAGAGAGTGAAGAGCGGCTGCGCGCCATATTGTCGTCCCTTCAGGAGACCTTCGTGGCGCTTCTCAACTGGGACGGCGCCTACATTGAAGTGTGGAGCACGCCTGAGCTGGACAAACGGTTCGGGATCGACAGCAAGACGCTCAAAGGTCAAGGTGCTTTTGCGGTGCTTGATGAAGACGAGGCGCGGGACCGCACCGAACGCGTTAGACGGATCTTTGAAACGGGCGAATCGAACGTGCGGGAGACGTATACTTGCGCGCCGAATGGTTCGTTCTGGCTGGAGGTTTCCCTTTCGCCGTTGTGGGGAGCAGACGGCAAGGTCGCCGCTGTGGTAGCTTGCGTACGCGACATCACCGGGCGTAAGGAAGCTGAAGAACGGGAGAAACTGCGTCAACGGCAGATGGTGCAAGCCGACAAAATGGTTAGCTTGGGCATACTGGTCGCGGGGGTGGCCCATGAGATCAACAATCCCAACAACTTCATCATGCTCAATGCACCCCTGTTAAAGGAGGCCTGGCGAGATGCCCTGCCGATACTTGATGCATACTATCGAGAGAACGGCGAGTTTCTGATCGGGGGCCTCAATTACAGCGAGATGCGTGGACAATTCGGGACTATGTGCGACGGGGTGATCGAGGGGTCGCGCTGGATCCGCAATATTGTCCATGAGCTTCGGGACTTTGCCCAGGAGGGGTCGGCCGACGCTACTGAGACGGTTGACGTCAACATGGTTGTGAAGTCCGCGACGACGCTTGTCTCGAACATGCTGTCGAGATGCACGGATCATTTCACGGTGCACTACGGTGTCGATCTGCCGCTCTTGCGCGGCAGTTTTCAGCGGCTCGAGCAGGTGGCCATCAATCTTTTGCAGAACGCGTGTCAAGCTTTGCCCGATAGGAGCCGGGCCATCGCCGTTCGAACGTTGCATGACCGTGATGAACGCCAAGTGATTCTCGAGGTGGAGGATCAAGGGTCTGGTTTTTCGGAGGAGGCGGCGGCCCATCTCTGCGATCCCTTCTTCACCACCAAGCGCGAGGAAGGAGGGACCGGCTTGGGTTTGTCTATCTCGTCGACCATTGCACATGAACACGGAGGCAGCCTCGAATTCGAATCGCGGCCTGGGGCGGGCACGCGGGCCCGTCTTCGGTTGCCTGCTGAAGCATTAGAAGAAAAAGCCGAACAAGCCAGTGTAACATGAGTTCGTGTCGGGGATGCGGTGGCTTACATGGTTAAGTACTTGAACCCTTCAGCGAATATTCTCGTGGTGGACGACGAAGGTCAGACGCTTCAGAGCGTCCGGACCGTCCTGCGTTCCGGGGGTTTCGCTCATGTTGTGTGCTGCCAGGACAGCCGGGCGGCGCTGGCCACGCTTCGCGAAGGCCATTTTCAAGTGGTGCTGCTCGACCTTACCATGCGTTTCGTATCAGGTGAGGAGATTCTGGAACAGACTGCGGTCGAGTTCCCGGAGCTTCCTGTCATCATCCTTACCGGTAAGAACGAGGTCGAATCAGCGGTTGAATGCATGCGCAAAGGCGCCTTCGACTATATGGTGAAGCCGGTCGACAGAAGCCGTTTGCTTGCATGCGTTCGGCGCGCTACGGCCTTTTCGGAGCTTCAGCAAGAGAATGAACGCCTGAGACGGGGCATTCTTGCCGAGGATTTGCGGCATTCTGAAGCGTTCAAGGAGATTATCACCCAGGATGAGGCGATGCGCGCGGTGTGCCAGTATGTGGAAGCCGTCGCTGGTTCATCGCAACCGGTGCTTATTACTGGGGAGACAGGCGTAGGCAAGGAACTCTTCGCGCACGCGATTCACCGTCTGAGCGGGCGTACGGGCCCCTTTGCGCCTGTGAATGTCGCGGGCCTGGACGACAACATGTTTTCGGACGCTTTGTTCGGCCACCGGCGGGGCGCTTTTACAGGCGCCGATTCTATGCGCCAGGGGCTTATCGAGCAGGCCGAAAATGGGACGCTATTCCTGGACGAGATCGGGGACCTGAGCCTCGCCTCCCAAGTGAAATTGCTCCGCCTGCTCGAGGACGGCGAGTATTTGCCTCTTGGCTCGGACTTGGCGAAGCGATCCAGTGCGCGGATTGTGGTGGCTACCAATCGCGATCTCTGCGCGAGGCAGGAGGCAGGCGCCTTCCGCAAAGATCTGTTTTACCGGCTTCATACCCATCATGTGCGGGTACCGCCGCTCCGCAAGCGTCCAGGCGACGTGCCGCTTCTCCTCGAGCATTTCCTGCACGCGGCGGGCGATGAACTCAAGATGCCGGCGCCCACTCCGCCTCCAGAGCTTGCGAAGCTTCTGGCGGCCTACAGTTTTCCGGGAAATGTCCGCGAGCTCCGGGCGATGGTTTTCGATGCCGTAAGCCGGCATCGCTCGGGGATCCTTTCGATGGAGAGCTTTAGACGTTCCATGGACGCTCAGGGCGGCAGCGCTAGACTTGACAATGAGAGCGCCCGGGGCGGATTGGGAGTAGTGTTTCCTGCGGAGCTTCCCACGATTAAGGACGCCACCAAGAGCCTTATCGGAGAGGCCCTGCGCCGGTCAGGCGGGAACCAAACGCTTGCGGCGCGGATGCTGGGCATCACGCAGCAGGCTTTGAGCCGGCGCCTGAAACGGTCTAGGGAATAACTCGAGTTGCTTCGCTTGGGTCTGTTCAGGATACAGCAACCAAACAGCAGCCCAGTTCGCGCTCGAGGTTTTCCAACTCGCCGAGCAGTTCAGCGTCCACTGCTGCCGGCTTGAGGGGAACGTCTGAAAAGGCTAAGACCTGCAAGCCGTTTTGTTCCTCGAAGCGCTTGACCCTCGCCACCTGGTCGTCGTTGAGATTGGCGAGTACGTACATGTCGCATCCTTTCCGCGGATCGTACCGCGTTTGTGCCATGATCGTTCTCTTGGACAGCACCATGGAACGGCCAACCTTGTCATTATTATAGAACGAACGTGTTGTAAAGGCCATTCCGTTTTTGTCTGGTCTCGTTTGCCGCCTTGGTCCGAGTGCTCTGTCTGGCCGTGACGATAGGCAACCTCGCGGCTGTTAAGGTTGACGGTCCAGGCCTTTACGGGGAATGGCTGCGTTTGGTACGGGGCCGAGTCAAATGCTAGAGTTGGCGCCCGTCGAGGAGGGAAGCTCGGCCGGGTATGAGGGGTATAGGGGCATGACGTTTTTCGAGTTCATGGGTGCGATTAACGCGGTTGTGTGGGGTCCCGCGATGATCGTGCTGTTGGTCGGCACGGGGGTGTACCTGACCGTCCGGATGCGCCTGGTGCAACTCCGTTATCTGGGCCACAGTATCCGGTGCATCAGCGGACGTTATGACGATCCGGCTGAGGCCGGCGACATCACGCATTTCCAAGCGTTGGCCGCCGCGCTTTCTGCGACGATAGGAACAGGGAACATCGCAGGCGTAGCGACGGCCATCGCTTTGGGGGGCCCCGGGGCGGTATTCTGGATGTGGGTTACGGCGCTGGTCGGCATGGCGACGAAATTCACGAGTTGCTCGCTGGCCGTGCGCTATCGAGTTATCCATCCAGACGGGAGTGCCTCGGGCGGGCCCATGTATTACCTTGCAATGGGGTTACGCCAGCGTTGGCTTGGGGCGCTGTTCGCGCTTTTTGCGGGCATCGCTTCCTTCGGGATTGGCTGCGCAGTTCAGTCAAACTCCGTTGTTGACGCCGTGATCGGGCTGTTGCCGGAAGCATGGTATGGGCCGCGGATTCCGGCAAACGTCCCGATGATCGGTCAGACGCTGGTGCTCAAACCGGTGATTGGCATGGTGTTGGCGGTCTTAGTGGGCGCCGTCATACTTGGCGGGATCAAACGGATTGCATGGGTGGCCTCGGCCATCGTGCCGTTTATGTGCGGCGCCTATATCCTGGGTGCGATCCTGGTGCTTGTGCGGTTCCTGCCGGATATCCCGGCCGCCTTTGGTCAGATCTTTCAGTATGCCTTCAGACCTATAGCGGCGGGCGGGGGCATGGCGGGAGTGCTGCTACAGCAGACCATACAGAAGGGCGTTGCCCGGGGCGTCTTCAGCAATGAGGCGGGTCTGGGTTCCGCGCCCATGGCCCACGCAGCGGCCAAGACCCACGAGATGATTCGTGAGGGGTTTGTTGCGATGCTGGGGCCATTCATTGACACCATCATTGTGTGCACGATGACTGCACTGGTTATTGTGGTCACGGGCGTCTGGCAGGTGCGGGCGCCGGATGGAGAGCTGCTCTACGGGCCCGGTGGGAAAGGGGCGCCGGTCTTGGCGCGAATCCATGGTAAGGATGTGCAGGTGGCCGGTCTGCCGGGCGCGGAGGGCCGGCCGTTTCAGGCGGCCGACGGCTCGTACTACCCTATCCCAACGGGCGCCTCGCTCAGTGCAACGGCTTTCGAGTCGGGCCTCGGCGTCTTGGGGAAATGGGTGGTGGTGCTGGGGATTACGTTGTTTGCCTACTCGACGATGATATCGTGGTCCTATTATGGCGACCGCTGTTGGGAATACCTGCTGGGACCGTCCGCGATTAAGCCGTATCGCTATGTATACTGCGTTTTTCTCGTTGTCGGAACTGTGAGTGGGCTGGACCTGATCTGGATGATTGCCGACAACCTCAACGCTCTGATGGCTATTCCCAATCTCATTGCGCTGCTTGGTCTGGCGGGGGTGGTGTCGAGAGAACGGCGCGCGTATCTAAAGCGGATGGCGGAACAGGGCGAACTGTAGGTCTGGACTGTTCTGGGACTGGCGCTACATGCCGAGGCCGCCGTCCACGGGGATGACCGCGCCTGTCATGTAGGACGAGTTCTCGCTTGCCAGGAAGCGCACGACGGCGGCGATTTCTTCGGGGTAGCCTGCGCGGTGCAAAGGGATGCGCTCGATGACGGACGCCATGAGTTTTTCGTCGAGGGCGGCTGTCATACCGGTGGCGATGTAGCCGGGCGCGATTGCATTGACCGTGATGTTGCGGGGGGCGAGTTCGTGAGCTAAGGCCTTGGTGAGACCGAGCACGCCGGCTTTTGCGGCGGCGTAGTTGCTCTGTCCCGCTTGGCCGTGGAGGCCGATTATTGAAGAGATGTTGATGATCCGGCCCCAGCGCTGCTTCATCATTCCCCTGACAGCGGCGCGGCAGCAGTAAAAAAGCCCGTTCAGGTTGGTGTCTAGAACGGTGAGCCAGTCTTCGTCTCTCATGCGCATCAAGAGGCCATCGCGAGTGATGCCTGCGTTGTTTACCAGGATGGAAATGGTTCCGAACGCCTCTGAAACATCTTTGACAAGCGCATCAACGGACGCGGGGTCGCTGATATCCGCCTGGAACCCGCGTGTTTCGCCGCCGATTTCCTTGGCGGTTTCTTCGATCGTCCCGGCATTGCGTCCGCAGATAGCGACACGGGCGCCGGCCTGTGCGAACGATTCGGCGCAGGCACGGCCGATCCCTCGCGTGCCTCCGGTGATCAGCACGGCCTTTCCCGTAAACTCGCTCACGTGTTTACCTCCAACGCGTCGGTTTGGTCGAGGACGCCGGCCAGCGCCACGATGGGCGCTCCTTCCGTACGTTTGGCCAAGCCCTGCAGCACCTTGCCCGGGCCGATCTCGAGGGCGTTTACGGTCCCGATGGTTTGCATGGTCTGGGTCCACCGGACGGGGCTCGAGATCTGCCGGGCCAACAGGCGGTAAATAGTCTCTGGGTCGCTTTCGTCCACACCGCTTACGGAGGAGACGAACCGCACTCTAGGCCTTCTAAGCGACACGTTGTCCAGTTGGGCCTGAAAGGCTTGAGCGGCGTTCTTCATGAGGGCCGAATGAAAGGGTCCTGAGACCGCCAAGGGAAGGATGCGCTTGGCGCCTGCTCTTTTCAGGACTTCACTTGCGGATTCGATGGCTGAGGCCGTCCCTGAGATGATGGTCTGCTGCGGCCCGTTGTAGTTGGCTATTTCGGCTCCTTCGGGCAAATGGGCCTCAATTGCAGCGGGCTCGAGTCCGACGACAGCGGCCATAGCGCCGTCCGGCGCGAGTTCGGCCATTGCATGGCCCCGAGCTTGCACCAGGGGCACGGCTTGCTCGAAATCGAGAGCGCCCGCTACAACCAAGGCGGAGAACTCGCCGAGGCTGTGACCGGCACAACCTGCGGGTGCGATGCCGAGCGAAGTCAGATGCCGGGCTATGGCCACTTCGACCACGAGAAGGCCGAGTTGCGCGATGCGGGTGTCCTTGAGGGCGTCGGCGGAACCCTCGAAGATAGTCTTGCTCAAGGGGAAGTCTGCGAGTTGGTCAGCCTTTTGGAACACCTCGCGGGCGGCAGGCGATTTATCAAAGAAATCCTGGCCCATGCCTGGCGTCTGGCTGCCCTGGCCCGGGAAGAGGAAGAACATCACTGGGCTTGCTCTCCCATTTTCACGGCGACCTCGATCTGTCTGAGCTCCTCGATGCCCTTGCGGATATGTTCATTGATCCGGGCTTCCGCGGCCTTTGCCGCCCCGCGGATGCCGTTTGCAACGCCGCGTCCCGTGCAAGATCCGTGGAGGATGATCACCACGCCGTTTACGCCCAGGAGCAAGGCGCCGGGATACTCGTTGGCGTCGGTTGACCGGCGAATGCGCTTGAAAGCGCCGCGGCTGAAGAGGGCGCCGATGCGGCTCAACCAGGTCCTGTTGAGTTCGCGCAACAGCAGGTGCTTCATGAGGGCCGCACTTGCCTCGCTTGTTTTGAGGACGACGTTGCCGACAAAGCCGTTGCACACCACCACGTCCGCCTTGTGCAGCGTTTTGGGCTCGACGTTCCCGACAAAGTTGATGTGGGGCGCCGCGGTAAGGCTGCGGTGTACGGTCTTGAGCAAGTCGTTGCCTTTGGCCTGTTCCTCGCCGATGTTAAGCAGACCCACCCGCGGGTTCGCGACGTCCAGCGCTCGCGAGGAGTAGACCATTCCCATTTCGGCGAATTCGCACAGATGGCGGGCGCTGCAATCAAAGTTCGCGCCGAGGTCGAGCAAGAGGCAGGGCCGATCCATTGTAGGCAGCATCTGACACAAAGCCGACCGCGCCACGCCTTTGATAGGCCCGAGGACAATGCGCGAACCTACCATGACCGCGCCGGTGTTCCCGGCGCTGACGACGCCGTCGGCTTTGCCCTCCTTTACAAGGCGCAGAGCCACGAGAAGGGAGGAGTCCTTCTTCTGGCGCACTGCCATAACGGGAGCGTCGCCCATCGCTATGGCCTGGGACGCGTCGTGAACGCTGACTTTGCCGTATTTCGAGTGACGGTCGAGGATGCGGCGCAGTTCCGCCTCTTTCCCCACGAGGATTACCTCGATGTCGTCCGTAAGGCTCGCCTCGACAGCGCCCTCTACCTCGACCGTGGGGGCGAGGTCTGAGCCCATGGCGTCGACTGCGATTCGCATGGGTGCAGCCCCCAGGCGTCCGTTTCGTGAGTTCACTCCGTCTCAACATTCATGATGAGACGGTCTTTATAGTGTCCGCATTTCGGACAAACGCGGTGGGACCGGATTCGTTCGCCGCAGCTCGGGCACTCCGTCAGGGCCGGGGTCTTCAACGCATGGTGGGATCGGCGCGTGTTGCGGCGCGTCTTTCCGGTTCGTCTCTTAGGAACAGGCACGAATCATTCCTCCGAATT
This sequence comes from uncultured Nitrospiraceae bacterium, assembly GCA_964493915.1. Taxonomy (GTDB): domain Bacteria; phylum Hydrogenedentota; class Hydrogenedentia; order Hydrogenedentales; family SLHB01; genus CAZBQH01. The sequence continues at coordinate 9,733 of CAZBQH010000112.1, read as the reverse complement.
CTTGGGCTTCAGTTCGGGAAACAGGTCTGCCAGTCCCGCCAGCCCGTCGTTCTGAAAGCTCTCTTCCTTTGGCTGTTGTTGGCAATCGCATGTTTCGCGGTTCCAGTTCGCCCCGCAACGGGGGCACAATCCCTTGCAATCTTCTCTGCAGAGGACTTTCGCAGGCGCGGCCAGCACGATCTCCTCCCAAGCCGCCTCTGACAGATCAATCTCGTTGCCCTGAAACCGGGCCACGCGCGTTTCGCCCTCGTCGACGGCGTCCTCCTCTTCCTCGGCGTTGTCGGGCCAGTTTTCGAGCGGATGCACCGGAACGCCTTCCTCGAAGACCCAAAGCACGTCGATGTCGAACGGCCAATCCACAGGGTCGAGGCACCGGTCGCATCGCAGGTGATACAGCCCCTCGAGCCGGCCTTTGAAGATGTAATCCCCGTCGACCTGCGTAAGTTTTCCGCTGACATGGACCGGACTTATGGCGAGTTGCGACGTGCCTTTCGGCGCAAACTCGGTCTCCGCGACGACTTTGTCTACAAGAATGCCTTCTTCCGTAAAGGAGGAGAGCGGTATCTTCAATTGTCCCACGGAGCAGCCTCTCTCAGTCCAAAGCGAAACAGCGTAAAGCCTAGCAATAAAAGAGGGTTGAAGTCAAAACAAGCGACAGCAGGCTTTGAATCCGCGCGAGGAGGAAAACAGAATGGGACGAGCATGCGAAGAGCTCAGACCAAACGCATTGCAGACATCCGGGAACTGTTTTCCCAGCAGGGAGCAACCGTTGCGGATGGTCGACAAACCCTTTGGTTTTTTTGGAATTCCCGAGTGCGTCCAGCAGGTCCAGCAAGCAGTCACCGCGCCGATTCTGGCGCCGACAGGTTAACCCACGCGGTCGAAAAGAACTCTCCGGACCTTTTACTGTTTGGCCGCAAAGCTGTCCATGGACCAGAGGCCCGGCGCCAACCAGGACGAGACCCTTATGGTCCCAACTGGTCTGGTCCGATGTGTAGGCGGATTTTTGATATCCAGGCGGGATCCTCGAAGGAATATTGCCAGAAGCACCCGCAGTGCCTTCATTCTCTGCGTATTCTCGGAATAATCGGCGGAGTTTTATGTTGACATAGATCCGTTCTCTGTGTTACTATAAAAAACAGTCGCATAGAAAAGGGAATTTGGCTATGATTATCTGTATAAACTGTAAACCAGAAACCAAGGCTAAGATGGATTCTCTTGTGAACAGCAATGAATACAAAGACTACAGTGAACTCGTAGCCATAGCCCTGGACAGTTTTTGGATGCTTGAACACGAGGTTGCGGAGAAGGGCGCAGTGGTGATTGGCCAGGAAAGCGCACCGCCTGTAGCGGCCACGACATCTCAGCTGGCCACGAAGGCAAAACCGCTCCATAGGGATAGGGGCGCGCCCGCGGACCGTCGTGGAGGAAGAGCGCCCAAAACCGCCGCCAGCTCTGTCCGCGCTGTGCACGTTCATATTCCACCTCTTTTTCTTACTGATGGGCTGGAAGACGTCTCGGTGCGAACCTGCCCAATGCCACGAGTGGAAGAGGCGGGAGAAACCTTCGCGCTGGACCGCTGGGTGTTCGGGCAATACAACAAACTACTGCCTGTCAAAGCTAACTGTCGGGCCCTGCTGCGGATTGGCGCCGAAGAGTCCGACGGCCTTCCGGTCGAGGATGTGGCGCGCCGAATCGCCGAAGCCGCCGCATTGTTAGGCGACTACTTGGCCGCGCACGACCGGCGGCACAGAATTCGGCGCGACGAGGCGTTGGCAACGGCATTTCCTCGCAGTGGCCGCGAGGCCGAGAAGAGCCGGGCCCGTTACGCCAATCAGTTCGTTGGCACTGTGAACAGTCAACGTGTTCTCTCCGGCCTACTGTGGGATTACCGTATGGCCACGCTTGCTCCCGGAGAGGGCGCGTGCCTATTGCCGACGGAAGCCGGCGTTCAGTTCGCGCGAATGGCGAATCCCGTACTTGACGGCTCGCAGACTGATCCTGCGCGGAAATTCTCTCCGGAAGAGGCGGCCTTCCTCCTCGACCACATCCGCGCCCACGTGCCCGCTGAGGCTTTCGCTTTCCGAACCCTCATCCAGGCGATTGCCGAAGGCGCCATCACGCCCGACAAACTTGATGAAGCCTTGCGTGTCCACGTCCCCACCGAAACCAACCGCTCGCTGAGCCCGTCGTTCCTGACTTCGCAGCGCTCGGGCGCGCTGTCGCGCATGGCCGACCTCGGCCTGATTGCACGGAAACGGAAGGGAGTGAGGGTATCGTATACGATCACGCCCGCAGGTGAAGCATTGGTGCGAGAGGGAAAGGCCTAGGCAATACAGGAGAATGGTCAATCATGACCCTTACATGGCGATTCAACAAAATGCGCCCGTCGGATAAGGCGCGCGAACCTATTCAGGGAGAGTTTTTCGCAACGGACGCAATCAGCAATCCTGGCGAGGCGCTGGTGCGCGAGGGGATTCAGAACTCACTGGATGCCCGGCGTAATGATGAAAATGTGATGGTGCGAATGCGTGTTACTGGCGTGGATGCGGCTTTTGCCAGAGACGCTGCGACTCCTTTTCTCAATGGTCTTTGCGAGCACCTCAGAGCCCCGGGGAACGGTCTCGGAGCAATTCCGGGGCACGACGAGAACTGTCGGGTTCTGGTCTTAGAGGATTTCGGCACGACCGGTCTGACTGGCGATCCCCGCGAATGGAGGCCGCAATCTGGGTCAAAGAATCACTTCTACCACTTCTTTCGTGCCGAGGGACGCTCGGACAAAGCAGACAAGGACATCGGGAGGTGGGGCATTGGCAAACAGGTCTTTCCGCGCTCGAGCCGGATCAACACCGTCTTTGGTCTGACGGTGCGGAGCGATGACAGAAAGAGGCTGCTCATGGGGATGGCGGTGCTGAAAGTCGCACGACGTCAATGGAGAGCGCTATGCTCCTGACGGGTGGCTTGGCCGCCCCCTTGAAGAAGGGGATGACGAATTGATCCTTCCTGTCGAGGACGCGGCTTTCATCGATCAGTTCTGCAAAACCTTCGACATTCAGCGCGGCGACGATCCAGGACTGACTATTGTAGTTCCTTGGTGTGATCCCGACATCACGGGAGAAAACCTTGTCCGGGCGGTGCTTCGAGACTACTTCTGGCCGATTTTAAGGGGTGAATTGGAGGTGATTGTTGAGGCGCCAGAGATGCAAACGGTGCTGGACGCAAGGTCGCTGAGGACCGAGGTCGAGAAGATTGGAGGCGATATCGAGAAGGAAGTGTCGCCATTATACGAGCTTGCAGCATGGGCGAACAAGTTGGGCGAATCGGACTATGTCAAAGTTGGTGCTCCCGAAGGCTGGAAATGGGCGGAGGCCATGTTTCCCTCTGAGTCGCTGGCCCTTATGCGAAGCAGGTTCGAGAACGGGCATAGGGTCGCGCTCAGGATAGCGGTGAAGATCGCAGAGAAAGGACAGATAGAGAAGGATAGCTTTTTCAATGTGTTCCTCTGTCGGGATGGCGCCGAGGAGAGGGGGCGTCCTGTGTTCATTCGGGACGGCATCATCATACCAGATGTCCGGCGCTATGGATCTGGCATTCTGCGCGGCGTTCGGTCACTTGTCGTTGCTGAAGACCCGGCGCTAGCGACGTTGCTGGGAGATGCCGAGAATCCAGCACACACCCAATGGCAGAAAGACGGCGCTAACTTCAAGGGCAAGTATGAAGACGGCCCGAGAATTCTTGAGTTCATCATGCACAGTCCTATCGAGACTGTGCGAATCCTCAATGAGCAGGACAAGAAGGAAGACCGCACGTTGCTTTTGGACTTTTTTTCCATCAGTGCGCCGCCTGATGAAGAGGAGAGTAGAACACGGGAGAAGAAGACGCGCCAGGACAAGGGCGAAGCGCCGGAAGAGCCGACGCCCCCAGACACGCGCCCACGGCCGTTTACAATTCATCAGATTGAAGGTGGTTTCGTTGTCCGCAATGGGGATGCTGACGCTGTCGTCCGGCCCAAGATATTGGCGATCCGCGCCGCTTATCACGTGCGGCGCGGCAATCCGTTCAAGAAGTATCACCCGGCCGATTTTGATTTCTGCGAAGGTATGGAAACACATGTGGAAGGCGCGGCCCTGCTGGAAAAGAAGCAGAACGAATTACGCGTGAAAATCGATCATGCCGAATTCCGCATGGAAGTGACCGGCTTTGACCCAAACCGCGATGTCCGTGTCGAGGTCAGACAAGAGGAGGACGATGATGCCGGTTCGGACGCTTAACTACACAAATCGCCAACGGATCCGCCGCCAGGACGCGCGGATTGCAATTGTTCAAGAGGAAGGCGGCAACCTCTTCGATGCTGGTTTGTCCTTGACAAGGTATGCACTGCCCGGCGACGCCCGCGTTTTCGTGGAAGCCTATCGCCAGACCCAATACATGCGTTTCGACTTCGGACAAGCGGGCGCGATGCGAATCCCCGACGACCGGCGCCTGAGCGAGTTCGACTGCATTGAAGGCGTGCTGTTTCGTGTGAAGGTCGTCAGTGCGGCCGATCCCCACGGTCTGCTGCTGGCCGAAGCTGATCAGATACGGCCACGCAAGTCCACCGACCAGGACGAAAACCGCATCCCTCTGCTGCCTGTCGTCGCGGACGAAAACCTCGGCGATGAAATCTGGCGGCTCGAATACGACGACCCTCAGACGTTGCTCAAGGTGAACTCCGGGCTCGGCAACTGGGGGGAGGTGGCTCGCGATCCCGTGTTCGTGTCGCTTGTGTATCCCTCGGTCTTGCGCGCGGTGCTCAGGCGCGTGCTCGTGCAGGAGGATTACAGGGACACCGAGGACGCCCACGACTGGCGTTCCCGCTGGCTGCGTTTTGCCGCCGCGCTGCCGGGTGTTGGGGATCCGCCCCTGGGAGATGACGAGAACCGCTTCGACGACTGGATTGACTCGGCGGCATCGGCGTTTTGCCGCCGCCATAACATCCGCTCGACCTTCGAAGGCTACTGGACAGGAGTACAGGAATCATGAGAGGAAATGACCCAAAGGACAAAAAGGACGCAGGGAATCCGAAACAAAAACCAGTCGTCTCTGGCTTTGCCTTTCGTCTCTTTTATGCCTTGAAAGGACCCCGTCATGCCTGAAGGTTTTATTCCCCCTCACGGCGGCTACGCCGACTTGCTGTCTTACCAGAAAGCCGAAATCGTGTACGACGCCACCGTCCGGTTCTGCGAACGCTTCCTGGATAGACATGACCGAACGCGCGATCAGATGATCCAGGCCGCCCGATCCGGGAAGCAGAACATCATCGAAGGCAGCATGGCCTCTGGCACATCCACCGAAACCGAAATCAAGCTGACCAACGTCGCCCGCGCCAGCTTGGAGGAACTCCTCGCCGATTACCGGGATTTTCTGCGAGTGCGCAGACTGCGCATCTGGGACAAGGACAGCCGCGAAGCGCAATACGCCCGCAAGATGGGACATGGAACGCATGCGACCTATGGGACTTATGAACCGTTCATCGAAACCCGGCCGCCTGAAACCGTAGCCAACATCATCATCTGCCTGATCCACCAGGCCAACTACCTCCTCGACCGGCAGATCCGCCGCCTCGAACAGGACTTCGTTAAGAAAGGCGGCCTGCGCGAACGCATGACCCGCGTCCGCCTCGCCGAACGCGACCGGCAGGAAAGAAACAAGGAACCACGCTTATGAGGGAAAGGCCCTTGCCCTTGAGGGCTATAGGTCCCATGCATTCTATTGGTCCTATCGGACCCATACCGAAAGGAGCAGCCCATGCCCGAAACGATGAACCTCCGCCGCCTCAACGAGGAAGGCATCGCCCGCTTCACCGATTTCCTGGACTCCCTCACCGGCGATGCGCCCCTGCCGTATCCCTCGGCGCTGCTCGCCGATCCCGAAGCGACAGAAGAAACCCAGCCCGCTATCGAGGTCGAACAGCGTACCTTTGGAAGCCGGTATGCCGCGGCCGAATATCTGTACAACCTGTTCAAGAATTCCGGCCTGACCGAGATTGAACGAGACCGGGGGCTGTGGGCTTGGCTCTCGCTTTTCTGTTTTGAGGAACTGTGTCCCCCGAACGCCAGAGGCGAACGCAAGCCCGGTGAACGCGCAAGGTGGATACTTGATCCTGCGTCATGGCGTTACTACCAGCACTTGCTTGCTGGACCCTATCTTATCTTCAAGGAATACATGCCGAAGCCCAAACGCGCCATGCTCCTATTGTGCGGTCGCCCTCAGTTGGCAAGCGGCGTCTATAGGGAGATCGCCGGTAGACAACGACTCTTGACAAATCCCGCCGTTATGGAATTGGCCACGATTCTCTATTTCGATCCCAACAAAATGAAACTGAGGCCCGGCAGCGGGGGAAGTAAACCGGGCGCGGTGAAAAGGTTTGGCGTAGTGCTTTCTCAATTTGATTGCACTTGGGACCTATACTCCATGGACGCGGAATCCATTATGCGTTTGCTGCCGAGAGAATTCGACAGGTTCAAGCGGCGTCGCCAGCCGACGCTCTTTGATGCGGCGGCCATAGGGGCTGAATGAGTTCGCTATGGCCTGAATATCTGCGCTCGATGGTACTCTAACGTCGCCTTGTCAGGTCGGAACCGTTGGGGTAGGGGTAAGGGACGGCCTGATAGTCCCACAAGCTGGCTGGGATGGAAGTCGCAATCCTCGGTATTGTCCATTCTTGAAGAAACAATCACATCCAGGTTCTCGTCGAATGGGATGCAACCACGGTCAAAAGCCCGATCAAAGACCAATCAGCCCGAGAACTGCCTCGGACGGTGAGCGCAGGTCGTCCAGTATCCGCTCGAAGATTTTCTGGTTCTCAAGCGTCGCCGAGAGGAGACCTTTGACGTTCTCGATGATGAAGACGGCGGGGTAATGATCGGCAAGCACTTGCAAGTATTCCACATAGAGCCGCTGGCGTTTGTCCTCGCTTGGTCTGCAGTTGGGATTTCCGCTGTTTCGTGATCGACCCATCACAGAATAGGCTTGGCAAGGCGGGCCGCCGATAAGGATGAACTCCTTGTGTCCTTCGAGAGCGTGCGTTATCCGTGCCCGGACCGATGCTGTTTCCTCTTGTCCAAGCTCGGCAAAAAAAGTTGTTGCCTCGGCTGCCCTTGTCTGTTCGGGCCAAGCCTCGCGGAGCCGTTTCCAGCGTTCTGGTTCTGGCCGATCGACTTGTCGCAGATAGTCATAATATGCGCTGGGCACTTTGCAGGGTGGGAACTGTCGGAAGAAGGAGCGTAAAATCAACGTCTGATGAGCGTAGCGATCTTTTTCGATGGATAAAGCAATTTGAAATGGCCGGCGGCCGTCCAGTGTCTGGAAAGCGGAAAACCCTTCGCCAAGGCCACCGGGGCCGGCGAAGAGAATCGACAATAGGAATGCTCTTCTCTCTGGGCGTTATCATTCAATATCCCTAGATTCCATTTGTCGCGGTTGCGGCCTTTCCGCGACCTTAAGCTGAGCTTCCCGTTCTTGGATCTTCGTCCTTCTTCTCGTTCTAGGTCAGCAGCGGTTCGGCCCATTGTTCGCGCCAAGGAAGCCAGGGCATTTTGTCGCCCTGTTGGTTAAGGAGCTTGGCGGCGGCCTCGTTGTCAATGATCTGCTCTTTTTCCGGGTCCCATTCAATGCGGGCGCCGATCTCGGCGGCGATCATCCCCAGATGTCCGGGGGTAATGGAGCGATGAGCGATCTCGGCGGGTGTGACAGTCGGTTGGCGGCTCTTCACGGAATCGAGGAAGTTGCGCCAGTGGTTGTCCGACTTGGCGAGCTTGACGCTGCCGGCCTCAAAGCCTTCGCGGGTCCATTCCTCGCGGGAGGCTTGGAGGCCGGCGCGGCTGATATGGAGCCAGCCGTCGGACCCGTAGAAGGTGATGCCCTGGCGGGCGCGGTTGGTGATGCGGGTGACGACGCCGCTCTTGTAAGTGCAGGTCATGCCATAGCGCCAGGCAGCATCCCAGACTTCGGCATGCAATGGACGGCGGAATTCGTCCATCTCGACGGCGATGGGCCCACCCAGATCCTCGCCTAGGGCCCAATGGGCGACATCGTTGTGATGGCCGATCCAATCCATGAGCTGGCCGCCCCCGTAGGCATAGTTCCAGCGCCAGTTGCCGTGAAATCGCTGGGGATGGAAGGGCAAGACGGGACTGGGACCGCACCACATGTCGTAATCGACAGTTGCAGGGGGCGTGAAGTCGCCGTTGTCCGGGGGGAAAGGTTCTCCAGAGGGAAGCCCGATCTCGATATGTTTGATTTGACCGAGGAGGCCGTTGCGCACGACCTCGGCGGCTTGTCGGAATGGCCACTGGCTGCGTTGCCAGGAACCGGTCTGCCAGATGCGCTCGTGTTCCCTTACTTCTGCGACGAGTTTCTTGCCCTCAGCGTGGGTGTGGGTAATGGGCTTCTCGCAGTAGATATCCTTGCCCGCCCTGGCGGCCGCGATGCCGATGGGAGCGTGCCAGTGGTCGGGGGTCGCGATGAGAACGGCGTCGATGTCAGCGCGTGCGAGCAATTCGCGGTAGTCGGCGCAGCTCCTGCAATCGGTGTTGCCGTAGAAGTCGTTGATAGCGGCCACGCTGTTCTCGAGCACCTCTCTATCAACATCGCATAGGACGACAATGCGGCAATCGTCGAATTTCAGAAACTCCTGTATGTTGTAGTTGCCCATGCCGCGCAGGCCGATGCAGCCCAGTGTGATTCGATTGGACGGCGCGCTGGGGCCGAAGATCGACGAGGGCGCAATGAGGGGCGCGACGGCTGCGGTCGAGGTGGATAGAAACTGACGGCGGTCGACTTCGTTGGTCATCTTGGATGCACACTCCTCGCTATGCCGCGTGCAAGGGAAAAGACTGTTCGCGTGGCAGATTATGACAGATAGAGAAATGCGCAACAAGCCGAGCAGCCGTAAGGGACAGCCGGAGCGGCGCTGCCTGTGGGGCAGCGCCAGCCCCGGCCCCACTATCAGTCTAACGCAGAAGAAGCCCGGCCTGCATCTATAACCGGTTGGCTATTGGCCTTGAGGCTGTTGAGCAGGCGTCTTCTGGGGTTGTTGGCTTTGGCCCTGCATCTGGCGCAGCCGCTCCATGTTCTGCTTCTGCTGCTGGAGCGACCGCTGGAGCATCTGCTCCATCTGGCCCGCCTGCTTCCGTTCGGTCTCGGATATCTCGCGGTCATCTTCCATCTTGACATTGCGGGAGCCGCAGGCCGGCAGGGCCAGCATCATGGTGCAGAGCATGGCGGTGCGCAGGATTCGTTTTATAGACATGCGTTGCATTCTCCCGGCGGTTTCGCCGCCTTGATGGGTCTAGGTCCATCTGTGGGCAAGGGCAGGGGAGACCTTGCGTCGAGGCCGTTCCCCTGCGCACAAGCCCGAACGAGAACGAACCCGGATCAACCGTAGCCGCCGAACCAGTCGGCATAGTCAGGATACGAAATGCCCAAGTTGCCGTTCGCGGCGCTGGTCGGGAAGCCGACGGGGAACTTTTGCTTGTATTTGACGAACTCGACATGGCCGTCCATATACAGCACGTTGCTTCCGCCCGGCACATGGTTGAAGTAAGTGACGGCGCCGACGTTGGCAGTGCCCAACTTGGCGAGCACGTTCCAGTCTGAGGCCCAGGAGTCCCACATCACCGGCAAGGTGCTTTGTGCAATGGCCCCTGCGGCCGGATTGTTGATGTCGGTGATGAAGAAGCGTTCGATTCCC
>CAZBQH010000111.1:0-2055 GCA_964493915.1 uncultured Nitrospiraceae bacterium | reverse complement strand
CCTCCGAGCAGCCTTCCGTGGCCCACATCACGGTATCGACCCAGCGCGGATAGGTCGTTGCGCGCAACATAACCGGCCAATCGCTCGCAAAGGCCGTGCGCTCGAACCCGAAGCACTCGAACACGTGGTCAAAAAAGGGGTTCAGGTCATCGCGGGCCCAGTGTTCGGGCTCGGCCAAGGTGGCCATGCCCGAAAGCTTGCAGATTACATTGGGCAGGGCGGCCAATTCGCTCAATTCCGCCCGCCACGGGTCGAGTTTTCGGTTTTTGATGTCCGGCACGCCGATGTGGCAAAGCATGAATTGCATGTCAGGGAAGCGTTTCGCCAAATCGGTGGCCAAGGGAATCTGGCCCGTTCCGACGCCCAAGTCGCATGAAAGGCCGTTCTTTCCTAAAAGTTCCACCCCGCGGATGTAATCAGGGATAAACTGCCCGTCGGCAATGCCGTATCGCAAGAAACGGCGCACGCCTTTGACGAGCGGGTTGTTCGCGAAGGCTTCGAGCAACGGCACGACCTGGTCGCCTTTTTCGAGTGGTGCATCCGCAACGATGCCCTGGATACGGGAATCCTTTTGCGCGAGTTGCGTCACCCACGCCACCTCATCGGCCGCCTGCTCGGTGAGGCATGCCGCCTGCACGAACACGAGGCGTCCCACATCCACCGGCCGTGTTGCGGCGGTGTAGTCTTCGGGCAAATACGGCTTGTTGAGGAGTTTCGACTTGTCGAGCCACGGATACCGCAGGGTCGCGGGGTCCCAGAAATGCACGTGCGTGTCGGTGATGGGATAACCCGGGATGGCTGCATCCTCGCGGGCTTTCGGCTGTTCAATACCTTGGCCGCTTCCCATCAGCCCGAGGCTTGCCAAGGCAAGAAAAGTGCGTCGACGCATAAAATTTGCTCCTGTTGTGTTCGCGTGGGACCGTCTGAAGTATAGCACTTCGGCCTTGTTAGGCCCGCCACGCGGAGGGACAGGGCTTGATATGCCGAAGTTACTATCCTGTCTTGATTTCCGGCGGCTTGGGTAATTTCTGGTCAATCAGATTCTTTTGAAAAGCGTGCTCAATCTTTCGCGTCGTTTGCGGCGTTTCCAACAAGGCGGTGGGCTCAAGCGCACGCTGCCCAAGTGGCTTGTATAATGCCGTATTCCCCCGACATTATGCGAGATTTATGTGATTTTCGCATTTGCTTTTGTCGGATTTGGCAATTCTGTAAAATGTAAAGTAGAATACCTAGAGAAGGAGAAAGGGGGCCTTCCCTTAGAATGCGTGAAGGGGCCGTTTCATGAATTTTTTCGCGGTAACATCTCTGTTGTCCTTTATAGTCGCCGTATTTATGGCAGTAGCGGCTCTGTCGCTGGACCCCCGCCGAAGACTGAATCAGATTTTCTTTCTGCTTTGCTGTGCCTTAGGGGGTGGGGCGCTTGTCGAATTCGGTTACCGCGTGTCGTCCTCGTTTGACCAAGCGGTTTTCTGGTCGCGCCTGGATGTGACTTGGCCGCTGATCCCGGCCTTTCTGCTGCACTTTGTGCTGCTGTTCACGCGCCCCCGCCGGCGCAACCCGAACTCATGGCGATGGGAGCGGTCGCGTTTGTCAACAAACCCTTCAGCCTCGAGTCGATAGCCTTGAGCATTCGCCGCGCCCTCGATGACCGAAGCACCCCCGAAGCTGCCTTTTTACAAACGTGACGGTTGACGGTTGCTCCTACCAAGCGTTTGATTCAGAGAGAGCTACGACTTCGTGGTTCATGAAGCCCCGTATATCCAAGGAGCAAATATGGGAGCCAATAGCGAGGCACGTGCTGCCTAGCTGCGTCCATTTGGTCCAGAGCGTCCATTCTGTCCTCTGGGGTCCAGAAAGCACAAGAAGGCAGGCGAGACGCCTGCGCTACAAGAATGTATATGCGGCGGGCGCCAGAGACCTCAGGTCTTTCGCATGGCGACTTTGAGAAGTTGTTCGGCGTTGTCGCAGAAGAAGTCGAGGATGTGGTCGCGGTTGGTGCCGAGACGTTCCATGGCGGAGCGAATAGCCGAAAGTTCTTCGTACAGGCGCAGCGTA
>CAZBQH010000110.1:0-7592 GCA_964493915.1 uncultured Nitrospiraceae bacterium | reverse complement strand
CTGGAACCTCCTCAACCAGGAAACCTCAGCCGGCACGTTGGCTGAGAGCTACGTCGTGCAGAACCCGAACGCCGAAGTGGCCACGCTTCTCGGCATGGTGTCCGGCAGCAACCCCAGCACCGGCACCTACGCCTATTTCGTCCACGACCATCTCGGCAGCGTCCGCGCCCTCTACGACGCCAGTAAAACCGCCACCGGCGATTATGCCTACACGCCTTACGGCAGCATCTGCGCCCAAGCCGGCGATATTGCCCTCACCGATCTCCCAGCCGCCTTCACCGGCAAACCCCTCGACCCGGCCAGCCGCCTCTACTCCTTCCCCTACCGTATGTACAGCGCGCAACTGCATGCTTCAGTGGGTGCACGAGTCTTTGGACTTAAGGAGAGCCAGAAGTGGGGAACATGGGACTTCGTAAGATGGTACTACACCGGTGGGGGTAATCCCATCGACCTCCAAGATGTCGGTCTTTACTGGGATTTCTCGTGGACAAGCAGCGTTCAGACCGCGGTCAAGCGGTTCCATGGGTTCCTGTACTATCGAATCCGGGTAGATGCGACCGCTTACTGCTCTGTGTACGGGTCAAAAAGGCCGCGGGCACGTCTTTTCACGACCTACGCTCTAACCGGGGTAACCGATGTGACTTATGAGCCTAACCTCTTTGCTATAGGCCACAGTGCTTTCATGAGCCACGCGGATTGCATCCTCAGTGTCGACTGCATTCGCCATATCGTAGGCGCCACCTGCATGCTTCACCATTACATTCGTGACTTGTTTAGACATCCGATACCAATTCCCGGTGGTTATGAAATACCCGTTGAGGTTTGGGGTACTCCTTATAGGATCAACGCGGACTATGGCTATCCTTTACAGACCTTGGTGTATATTTAACCGACAACTGTGTGTTCGGGCAAGGGCTATCTGGATTCGGTCATTTGCGCAACGCGGTTACGGGGCGCGACCCGTCAGCATATTTCGAAGTCCAATGATGAGGGAGGAAAGAGTATGAAGGGACCGCACAGGACATTCCTTGTACTAATGGGCGCCTTGATGCTTATCACCTATTGCCTCGCCGTCAAGGATACTCTTGATGATTTGCCAAGCTTTCCTGTGCCACTGGCAGTAGTCATTAGTTTGCTATCTTTGGTAGGTCCCTCTATTCTCTTGTGCATTGGAGCGGGGCTCTGGGCACGTTGCCCGGGGCGGTTCATACTCGAAGGGACGGCCGTCGTCTTGATGGCAGGTCATACGTACTTGTATGCCGTTTTTGCCTGGGACGGGAGGTCTCCGGCAGACACCGTGGGTCACATGCACGTGTTCATTTGGCCGGTTCTGTGCGCCGCGGCCGCCGGGTTCGTCATGTCGCTGGCCGGCGGAGTGGCTGTCGTTGGGGACTACGTGTCTCGGCGATTGGGGAGGCACCAAGCGTGATACCGCCTAAGTGCCTTCTAGAGTTGGTGCGGCGATAGCTAACTCCCGCACAGACTAGCAGATGTCGCCAGCTTAGGCACTTAGCTAGCTGTAATACTGCAGTTGAAGCGCGTGTGCTTGCCCCGCAGACAAACGGCCTATTTCATAGGACGCACTGTAATTACGACGGCCGGTAGCGGTTGATCACGGCCGCGCGGGACAACGCGGCCGAGAGTCCCACCGCGACCGGCAGCGTCCGCGGCGTGTCTATAGAACACACGGGTCCTATGAATGGGTGCGGGGGTCGAGTCCGCATTGCCGGGCCAGTTCCGGAAGATACTTGGTGAGTTCGTGGTCGACGAGTTCCAGCTTGGCCCGAATCAAGTCGGGGGCGTGCGGGAGTTCCAAGCGCTGCCGATAATGGAAATCGAGGCGCGGATCATTCTCGACAAGACTCAAGGCCTCGACGGAATTTGCCCGCTCGTCTTCGAGAATTGCCCGCCACCGGTCATATTGGGCCTGGGATCGGCTACGCTCCTCTGTCCCTGCACCGCCTTCGCCGGCCAGCGCATGAAGTGCATCCCGCAGTTGACACGACTCATAGAAATTGGCATGGGTTCGGGACGTACTGTAAAGCCACTGCGTGGGCGACAGCTCGGCAACAAAGGTCTTCCGGCACCGTTCGGGCACGAGCGGCCGCGCTTTGTCCAGCTCAGCCACCGCCTCTCGAAGGCTCGCCTCCATCGCGCGATAGTATGCACCGAAGACAGGAACGTCGCCTCGCGCCTCCGTCAGAACATAGGGTCCGAATGGACCCTTCTCAGGATATAGCGCCGGCAGTTGCGCCTCCGGGTCGGCGCACATGGGATGGGCTGCGCCCATGTAATAGGGCCCGGCAAAGTACGGGGGCAATTCCGGCACAAACTCGATAGCCTTGGACACATGGCGCCACGCCTCGCGGAGATAGGGGCCAGCATCGGGCCCGGCAATGCGGTTGGCCAGCGCTCTCAGCGTCGCCTCCTTGTCTGCCATGGGCTCCCACCACGCGTACTTGTGGACCTCCGTGCTTGTTGTGCCGTAGCACTGCTGGAACCACGGGAAGACCCAGGCGCCGTCTGCACCGCAGGAGGCCAGGCTGTCCGCCCGGTCGTACCATCGATCCACGCAGGGAATATAAGGCAGGTTCACGGCTTCGAAGGCCAGCTCCGGCTCGCTCTTGAGATAGATCTGAATACCAGCCTCTTTGGCCGCCCGAATCTGAGCCTTGGCGCGGTCGCCCGGACCGATAAAGTCGATGCTGTAGTCCCAAATGCGCTTCACGACGCCGCCGGGTTTCTCGATAACCTCGTCCTTTTCCGCGCACGTCAGGATGGCCGTACCGGGTTTTATTTTGCTGATAAGCGCCTCCTGGGTGTCGTCAACAGACCAGAAACTGCTGGCGGAATACGGCCAAGCGACGAAGACTGCGTCCGGATTGGCTTTCCGCGCGGCTTCGCCCAGGTAATTGCACAGATTGGCGACGACCGTTTCTGCGCCCAACGCCTCGCAGCGCGGACAATTCGTGTGGCCCTTCTCGACGCCGGCGGGCCGCATGTAGCAGTGTGCAAACGCCTCGCCGCCGATGATGGCGAGCACGCCGTCCACTCGCAGCCTGCTGACGATCCCAGTCACCGTTTCGGAGAGATATTGGCGCATGAGCGGGTGTTCGGTGCAGGGCGTGTAGCCCGCAGGCGGCACATCTGTCCCCGTGAAATGGTAGATGAGCGCGCCGCGCAGGCCGGGGTGGTTGACAAACACCGGATGATTCTCTGCGAAGGCCTTCCAGCGCCGCACAACGCAAAAAAGCTTCAACCCATAGCGCCGGGCTTCTTTGCTGTTTCGCGCCATCTTTTCGAGCAGTTCGGGGTCCTGGTACTTCTTGAACTCGGGAATCGCGTCGCTCGTCGAGAGCGCGTAGAAACTCGTAAACGCCTTCGTGCTGGTGTCGCGGGCTTCAGTCAGTATCAACGCGTTATAGCCCATGAAAACCGCATCGCGCAAAGACCCCATCCACGGCGCCGCGCCCAGGCCCTATACTCCCTCGGCCCACGCCAAACAGACTTCTGCCACGGGCTGCCAGGCCTTCCAGATTAGGTCCTGGGGCGTTACTTCTGTGTGAGAGTTCTGCCGCTCTCAGGTCATCTACTCGAACGTCCCCTCGGCGGCTTCGATGCGGAGGATGCCATCGGGCGCAAAGCTCCCCGATATGAACGCGACACGCGATTGGTCGGGCGAGACGATGCGGACGGCCCTCCGGTCGCAAAGGACCTCGATGCGGTTCTGGACTGTGCCGTCCGGCGAAAACCGCACGAGGTCGAACGGGGCATGGGCCGATGCAGGCTCCTCTGGGAAGCGCTGAACCGAGAAATACACATGACCCAGCATGCACACCGGCACCCCGACATCGGCAGGGAACGCGGCGATGAGGCTGCCCTCGCTGTCATGCACCAGCACTGTATGCTCGGGACCTGCTCGCCAGAACCGGCCCACGGAGTCCCAGAATTCTGTAGGAGCAGCCACGGCCTCGCCGTTCGCAGGATCTATCAACGTGAGCTGCTGACTGTCGGGATCCCGTTGGAGGAAGCGCCATTGCCCGTTGCGCCACACGGGCGTCAGGGTCTCTTTGGACGCGACACCGCGAAGGGCAGGCACCGCCTCCCGGAGGGGTTGATATGTCCAACCCTTCGGCGTCTTCGTCACCCACCACTGGACATCCTGCCCGTTATCAACAGAACTGAGAACGATGGTGTCCTGCGCGATAGGCCAGATTCCGAGCGGGTGATCAAGGCCGGACCACGTGATGACGTCCAGCGGCTCGCCCTTCAGGGTG
The DNA here is from genome assembly GCA_964493915.1 of uncultured Nitrospiraceae bacterium. Classification (GTDB taxonomy): domain Bacteria; phylum Hydrogenedentota; class Hydrogenedentia; order Hydrogenedentales; family SLHB01; genus CAZBQH01. The sequence goes on along the minus strand of CAZBQH010000110.1, from coordinate 3,315 downwards.
AAGACCAGGACGCGGTCCCCGCACGTGTCGCACAGGTAAAGCAGACCCTCGTTCGATAGTGCCTGCCCGTGGGGCTGTCCGTAGGGGTTGCCGTCGACGGTGTTGCGCTTCACCGTGAGGTCCCATTGACCGCCGCCTTCAACGGCAATCGTTTGCCACTCGCCACACACCAGTTTCGAGGGCTCCGGCGCCGTGAGCAGCAGTGCCAAGACTAGTAGTTGATGCATCGCTATGTCCTCCTGTCTCCAGTTCGTGTCTATATTGCGATTGCGGTGCGTGTGCTGTCCGGCTAGGGCGCCTGGAACGCCAGGACGGCCACGTAATTGCCAGATTCGGCGAGCTAGGCATCCGCGTACGTCGTCTTGTGTACCTTTCTGTGCGTGTAACAAGCGGCGAAGCAGTTGTCGCCCTGGTCCAGGTAGTTCGCATTATTTCCGTCGCCGGACTCGAGGATGGTGGCGTGATCGGCCACGTGCTGACCCGACTGCCAGTCATAGTCAATCAGGACCACGTCTCCCGGCTGCGGCTGCGGGATAGAGGGACTGTCGGGATTGTGCAAGGTCCAGTCTGTCCGGATGGACAGGCCGTGACGCTGCGCGGCGGCGTGACCATACAGCCCTTGCGCGTAGGGCTCGCTATCGGGAAAGGGGAAACTGCTCCACCCCGACAGCTTGATGCAGTGCCCCACCATGTCCGCGCAGTCTGTCCCGATCCAGCGCTGAACCTGGTGCGTCCAGTGGCTATTGAGGATGAACGGAAGCTTGCACTGGGCGCTCGCCCATTTGAGGATCACCTGGCTGTAGTCTTGGTACACGCTGACCGCCGTGACCAGATCCCTGAGGCACCCATCGGTTGTGCAGTTGGCGTAGTCGCTCTGACCGGTCTCGCCGCTGAAGCTGTACCGGGTTGTCGTGTCGTAGACCGACTTGACGAAGTACCAGTCCGTGCCAATTGTACTGGTGCTGACGCTGTCATAGTCCCATCCGCTCGTCCCGCTGCCAATATTGTAGCTGAGTTGTGTCCAGTTCGGCCAAGGATTGGTGTACTCATTGTAGACAGGCGTCACCTTGTACCACGTCAGGGCCGGCTCGGGCTGCGCGGTCCACTCATAGGCGATGGCAATCCCGCCATATGTGCCCCGCGGGTGGTTCCAGTAGGTGTTCAGGCCATGGGTGTAAAGGCCGCGCCAGGTCAGGCTGAATCCTTTCTCCACCAGCCTGCCCGGCGTCGCCGTCCATGTGCCCTCATCCCCCTGGTTGGAGGAGATCAGCACCGCCTCGGAGGCATAGGCACAGGCTGCGGCAAGGCTGCAGAGGCTAAAGCCCACCAGCACACGCTTGACGCATTCCCAGTTTCCCTTTCGCTGTTGCATCGCAGTCCCCTTTCTGCTCCTGTTCCCACTCTCTCCCTTATTACTAGTTTACCCCCCCCCACGGTTTTGTCAACACCTTTTTTCGCTGAGCCGTACGTTGATCGGCCCGGTGCCGGACAGTATCGTCCCGCAAAACGAGCTCCGGCCCCTGAGGGACGTCGAGCGCGACTACGTGTATAAGGCCTTGCTGTCCACGGGGTGGAACATCAAGCGGACATCCGAGCTCCTGGATATCTCCCGGGTCACGTTGCGCAAGAAGATCGAGGATTATGACCTGGTCCGGCCCGATGCCAATGTGAAGTCAATGGTCTAGCAGCCCGTGGCAGAAGTCTGTTTGGCGTGGGCCGAGGGAGTATAGGGCCTGGGCGCGGCACGGGGTGGTTGTCCCTTGGAATCGGCCCAGTGCCGCTTGAAACCATGCCATGGCGCGCAGGATCGTGCAACCAAGGCGAACAAGACTTGGAATAAGGCCTTGGAGACCTCTTGGTGTACCTTTCCCGATGTACTTGCGCATCACCAACGACAAGTCGAAACCGCCGACATGAACCAGAACTCGTTTGAGGATGTTTTCCCGTCCTCGCAGGTGAACTCTTCGCATGCCGCCTGTCTCGTAGACGTGGGCAAAGCTGCGTTCTGTCGCCTCCCCTCGTTTGCGGAGCAGCGCCTTGTCGATTCCTTTGTCGACAGAGACCTCCATTCCCGGCGCTTGGTCTGCCAATGCCGGCTGAGTAACGACCAGCGCCAGGATCACCGCGATGCTCATGACGTAGCCTCCCGTTCCCTGTGTCGCCTGCGCTCGAGGCCCTTGAAAGCTTGCAGATGCAGTGTAACGCTATCTGTCCAGCAGTTCTTGAGCGTTTCCCACGCTGTTTTGTATGAAAGGCCTAGACTTGGCGGCATCTGGATCGATGTATCTTCCGGGCTCTACAAACCTGCTGTTTCAGAACGATCCTCGGCCCTGTCAGTCCGTGGGCGCCATGGCTCTGTGGCAAGCGCCCCTCCGATGCGCGCTTCCGGCCCTTTTCTCGCCGATCTGCCCCGCTTCACGCCCGTTCCAAACACCGTCCGCCATCGTATCGCTATCCGTTGAAAAGGCTCAAGGTCTTCCTACACCTTTCTGAAAGTGCGTTTTGCCCCATACGACATTATCGGCCTTTGCCTTTCGCCCGATTGTCGCGCTATCCTGTAGCTTAGATGATCCACGTCCCCGTTAAGGCGTGTAACGTATCGAGCGAGATCCTGAGAGGTAACGGGATCTCGTTTTAGTTTGTTCAAGGAGCTCGAAGGACATTGTTTGTGTCAGCCCTTATTATAGCTGGGGCTTTGGTTGTTATAGTGATACTCCGTCGGCCTTTGGCGGACACCGGCGACGCAATTCTAGCGTTTTTAGACGATTTCCTGGAACGCAGAGGCGGTGGAGCGCTCGGCCGGGCGCCCATGGCAGCCGTGCTTCTGGCGCCGACCCTGATCATTCTGGGCGTGTTTGGCGTGGCGCCGCTCTTCTACGCGCTGTACATGAGCCTTTTCGACTACAAGAAGGACGCTTTCGTCGGCCTTTCCAACTACGCGAAAGCGCTCACGCACGAGGATTTCTGGAACAGTTTTCTGGTGACGTCTTACTATGCCGCGTTCACCATTCCGCTCACGATGCTTGTGAGCTACCTTGTAGCGCACTGGCTTTACCGGACTGTCCGGGGCCGCGGACTGTTCCGGACAGTCTACTTTCTGCCCTATGTGACTTCGATTGTTGCTGCGGCCACGGTCTGGCGCGTGATTCTCCGGCCGCAGCAGGGTCTCGCCAACGACCTCGTCGGTCTAATGGGCGTGCCGCCCCAGCAGTGGCTCCTTGAACCTCGGGGCATACTCAGCTTGATTACGGCGGGGCTCGTGCCCCCAACAGTCGGCCCGGGGCTTGACCTGTTCTGCATCATCTTGTTCGAGAT
>CAZBQH010000109.1:0-2432 GCA_964493915.1 uncultured Nitrospiraceae bacterium | reverse complement strand
TCGTCTCTTTCTTGGCGGCGGCCGGCGCCGCCTCCGTCGGCCCTGAGTCGGGCGCTCCCGTCTCCGGGGGCGGATGGACGCCGGCAGGCCCCCCGGGGCGGTACAGGCGGACCTCCGATCGCTGCCAGGAACTCGCGACATCAAACGCGGTCGCCACGATGTCCTCGATATTCGTCACAAAGCCACCCGAGTCCACGGCGTCCCCGAACTCGGCGACCTCATAGTCGAACGAGGCGCCTTGCGAGCGGGCTGGCGCGCCAACGTACGCGATCCGTCGGGCGCGGCGCGGGACGGCCAGGTCTGGCTGCTGCGGGGGAGCGGGACACCATGCCTCTATGACCACCTCGCCGAAAGGACAGCCGTCCTGATACCAGGCCATGCCGGTAGGCCGCAACGCGCAGCCATCTTGGGGCTCGGCCAGGGCGAGACTGCTGGTCCACTGAGATTGTCCTCCCTGAGCCCATCGGTCGGCTCGCAGAAGAATATCCAGCGGGGACGGCCGGACGGTCGGGAACCAGAGGCCGGTTGGGGCAACCGTCCAAACCTGCCACTCAGCCAGTTCCTTGGATATGGTCCGCGTCCTTTGGCTGACTGTGGGGTTGCAGCTCAAGCCGAAAGCCCACGGAGTGAAGGCCGATTCCGGGAACGTCGGCAAGTCCCTCCGGGCCACCTTGCGTGTTCGCACCAGCGGCGCATCTTTCTTAGCCTTGTCAACGATCACGGCCTCGCGCACCTCGTCGCAAGCTGCCGCCGCGACGCGGTGCACGACCTCTTGGCTCAACAACTCCCCAGTTCCGGCCGTTAGATAGCGGGTGAATGTCGAAACCACTTTGTCGCCGGGGCCGCTCGAGTAGGCCATACGGGGATCAAGCCAGGTCCATACGCCCGCCGGGTTGCCGTGCTCGAGAGGGATCAGCTCCTCGGCGCGCGGCGGGGCGTACTCCGGGGTGGAAGGAAGACCCATCGTCTGGTGTAAGCGAGTGAGTTCCGCGGCGAAGCGGTCGCGATCGAAGCCGTGCGGGAGGGCACTGCTGTCTATGGGGGTTACTCGATATCGCCAGAGCCAGGCGCGCTCTGGTCCAAGCTCTCCTTTCGCGAGTCGGGCAATCACGTCGACTGGCCTGACGAGGGGTTCGTCGCTTTTCCGGGCCAGCGGGCATCCCAACAGGACCCAAGCGGCCCCTGCGACGCAGGCGGCAGAACCGAACACTTTGACGAAACGGAGACGAGACAGGAGCAGCTTCATCGCAAATGCCTCCCCGAAAACCCTGCTCTATACAAAGGGCAGTGTGCAGAAGAGGCCTTCTTCTGCCTTCGCGAACTACTTACTGATAGCACTATATGCCAGCTCGGCACATGCTGTGAAGAGGTTTTTCGCCCCCTTCAGTGCAAATCCTGCGGCGTCGCCGCCTTTGACTTGTCAATTCACCAAACGTATTATACGCCCCTTGCAAGAAGTGTTCCCCTCCCATGCTCGACAGGCGCCGCCTATCTGAGACCCGGTTCCGGACACGAGCGTGCATGTTAAGGCCTGAAACGGGTAAGCTGGGGGTCAAGGGTAGAGCGTGCAACCGGCGGGCCAGTCGTCGCGCCGCACCGGTAAACTGCAGATCAGGCGTAAGGCGATGGAGATTCCCGCGGAACCGCGATGAGCCGCGTAATTGCGATAGCCAATCACAAGGGCGGCGTCGGAAAGACGACAACCGCCGTAAACTTGTCGGCGTGCATCGCGGCAGCCGGACGTCAGGTGCTGCTCATTGACTTAGACCCGCAAGGCAACGCAACAAGCGGCTTGGGTATTGATAAGAACACCCGCGAGTTGACCGTATACGACGCCCTCGTGGACGGTGTCGCCTTGAGCGAGGTCTCGATGGATTGTCAGATGCGCAATCTGCGCCTCGTTCCCAGCAATCGCGAGCTGGTGGGCGCGGAGGTCGAGTTGGTGGGCGAAGAAGGACGGGAGTTTCGCTTGCGCGAGTGCTTGGCGCCGCTTCGTGAGCAGTACGAGTTTGTCTTCATCGACTGTCCACCTTCGTTGAGCCTGCTCACCGTGAACGGGCTGTGCGCTGCGGACGGCGTGATTATCCCGCTCCAGTGCGAGTACTATGCCCTCGAGGGTTTGAGCGAGCTGCTGGGAACGATTAAGCTCGTCCGCGACAAGCTGAATGCACGTTTGCGGCTCGAGGGCATTCTGTTGACCATGCATCAGCATACGAACCTCTCGAGTCAGGTGATTGCGGATGTGCGCAACCATATGGGCAACAAGGTGTACGAGACAGTCATTCCAAGAAATGTGACTCTGAGCGAAGCGCCGAGTCACGGCAAACCGGTGATCTTTTATGACCTGCAGTCCGCCGGGGCGAAGGCCTATCTCTCGTTAGCGCGGGAGGTGGTGTCGCATGGCTAGGGCAAAGAAAAGAGGACTCGGAAGA
>CAZBQH010000108.1:0-5580 GCA_964493915.1 uncultured Nitrospiraceae bacterium | reverse complement strand
TTCGAGATCCCAGGCGTTGCAATGAATGCCATAGGTCCCGCCGCGGCGATGCACGAGGAACCACTGCGGTTTTGCGCGAGCCAACTCCCATCCGTCGGGTCCGCCGGCGTTGGTCTTGCCGTAGGAGATGACTTTCATGCCGTGCCGCTGCGCCTCGCTGATAGCAAAAGCGAGTTTGTCGGTGTTGTGATTGTAGCCGGCCTGGCCGCTGCGCCACGTTTGACCGGGCTCGGGCGTCAGATTTCCCCAGTCGTCGGGCGCCCAGAAGAAGAACTCCAGCCAGTTGATATACCTGTCGCGGTAGCGGAGCATCGCCCCGGCGATCTGGTCTTCCGTGCTCGGTGCCGTGTGGTGTGTTACTCCGCCGAGAAACTCCTGAATGGCGACTTTCCAGACGCTGTCAGCTACAGAAAAGGAGTCTGACGCGGACGCGACTGTTTTGCCATTCTGCAGCAGCTCGGCGTGCAGTTCCTGACCGTATTCAACGGCGGGCGTCGTGAAGGCGATTTTGAGTTCTGTCTTACCCGGTGGAAGGGATAGATTCTCCTCGGCGACCACTTCGGTGTCTACAAGTTGGTTTACGAGCGAAAGCCTGAGCGTCAGCGACGCCTGCCGGTCTGTTGTGTTGGTTGCCGTCAGGAGAGCAGAGGCGGACTCGCCGGGCTCATAGAGGATTTTCTCAGGTCTTACACTCAGGTCAAAATCGGCGGCGCAAGCATCTTGTGCGAGAAACGGGACAATAAGCAGCGCCAGAACGGCTGCCGCAAAAAAGCTGATGCAGCGGTAGTTCAACATAGCAATTCCTTTCAACTGATGAGTCAATCCGCACCGAGACGGATGTTTGCGGATGTGTTCCTGAAACGGACGGGCGGTCTCCGCTGGTACAGAACAAGGCTTCCGCTCAATCTGCTAATCATTCCCCAGTATGGAAGTTCCGAGCAGCTTCATGAACTCCTCAGATTGCCAGAAAGCTGTTCCGCCTTCCGCAGGTTCGCCGAGCATGGTGCCGAGGAATACGACGCTGGATCCGTTGCCGACTTTGCGTTCCAGCAGAATCGGCAGGTCTTCCGCGTAGGCGAGGACGGCGGCGTCGGGTCGGGGCTTTGCAGCGTGGTAGTAATAAAGCATCGGGCTATCATCGAGGCTGGTGTCTTCTGCGGACCCTATGGTTCGCGGTTCGGGCAACTGGTAAACGTCCAATGCGGGATGGACTTCCACCGGCAGGACTTCCTCGATTGCGGTGCCTTTGAACCAGCCCTGTCCGAGTGTGCGGGGTCCGCCGAGAACGGTCAGACGTCCGCCAGCGCGCACGTAATCCGCCAGCACTTGATGCCAGTCGGAATCGCGGGAGTCGGAGAGCGAGTGGAATGAGCCGGCATCGACGTTTACGAGCACGACGGCGTCGAATTTTGAGAGACGTTCGTAGTTCGGCTCTTCCTGAAGGTGCCCTTTGCCTCTGATGCGTTTGGTCCATGCGGCGTATTCGACGGTTGCATCGGGTGCGGCTGATTGCACGGCTTGCTCAAGGTCATACATGTAATGGTAGTGTCCGATGTAAACGAGCACTTTTTTGCCGGTTTCGCTGCCGACGCGCCATCCGGGTGGCGGCGTGGATTCGGCGGGTTTCCAGTTGCGGGCAGCCGGCGGCGCGGTGTAGGCTGGTGCAGGGTCATGGACGTCGTCTGCTATGGCGATGTCAGGCGTGGGCGCCGGCGGAATGTTTCGGAACCAGGGAGTTTTGTCCATCTCGCGAGGCGTGGTGCGCTCGAGTTCAGCCAGTTGTTCAGCGGTCATCGGTTCGCTGTATCGCGGCGTCGCGGGCGGCATCTCGTAGGCACCTTCGAGCTCGAAGATGACGGTTGCGAGGATTCTGAATTCGGGCACGGGTGCGTTGACTACGCCTTTCTCAACCGACACGTTCAGGATTTCGGCTCTATCGGGTTTGCCCGGCAATAGAAGGAAGGTGCGTACCAGTTTTTCACCGGCGGGCGGTGTGAACGAAACTGTGGCGTCGGCGACTGGTTTCGGCAGTGCTTCGGGCGTGTCTTCAATTTCTACGACTTTGTCTTCAAGGGGCGGGTTGATCAGATGCACGATCAGGAATCGCCGCGTTGGGCTTGCGACGCGTTCCTTCGCCATCTCGCGCCACCATAGCGGGCGTTGGGAGGAGACGGCGAAATTGTGTTCTTCGGGAGCCGCCGGACGCATGGTGTTGTCGTAGAAGAATCCGCTCCATCTCGTCAGGAATCGGAGGCTGTTTTCCGAGTTAACGAGGTTGACGGGGCTGATGTAGGGGTGTGCGCCGATGACGGTTCCGATAGTGGTCTTGTAGAGGTAGAGGTTGGTGCCGCTGCGTCCGTAGGAGTAGCAGAAGTGTCCGCCTGCCTGCCAGATCGCGGCGATGCAGCGAACTTCGTCTTGGAGAAACTGACTCCACGTGTTGTATTTTACGCTTCCGTTTCTCATGGTTGTTTCGCGGAGAGCTTCGCCCATCCAGAGTCCGCCGCCGGCAAGCATTTCGCGCATCTCGTGGGACATTTCGGCGGGCGTGAGCGGGTATTCGCGTCCGTCGGTCGCGGCGGTGTTGTTGGTGTTGTATCCGAAGAGGCAGTTTGGGAATTCCTGCCAGATTCGTTCTTTGGTTCGCTTCATGTTCCTGATGTTTACCGCCGGATTGCCCCATGTTCTTCCGTCGATGTTGAGCGCGCGAAATCCGCCGGAGTCGAAACGCAAGCCATCCCAACCGAACTGCCATTTCGACTGAATGAACTCGTTTATCCCGTGGTCGAGCGCGTCGAGGCGGCGGAGGTCGGGCACCCGGTAGGTCCAGTCGCCCGACATATCGCTGAGTATGTTGTATTTAAGGTTCTGCCAGTTGTCGAGGTCCCATGCGTTGAGGGGACGTCCGAAGGTTTGCCCTTGCCGATCGACGAGGAACCACTGCGGACGCGACCGCGCCATTTCCCAGCCGTCCAGTCCGCCGGCAACGCATTTGGCGTATGTCACCACTTTCATTCCGTGGCTTTGAGCTTCACGTATGGCGAAGGCGAGTTTCTCTGTGTTGTGGTAGAAAGCTGCCTGCCCGCTGCGCCAGGTTGCGCCGGGTTCCGGCGTCATGTTGCCCCAGTCGTCGGGCGCCCAGAAGAAGAACTCGATCCAGTTTACGTACGAGTTGCGGTGCCGGGCGATCTGAGCCGCTATCTGTTCTTCGGTATGTGGTGCGGTGTGGTGGGTTATTCCGCCGAGGAATTCCATCAGCGCCACTTTCCAGACGCTGTCAGCCACGGAAAAATAGTCTGATGCCGAAGCAACTACTTCGCCGTCTTGCAGCAGTTCGGCTCGCAGCTCCTGCCCGTACTGGACTTCCGGTGCCGTGAACTCGACCCGCAATTCCGCAACATCGCCTGCGGGCAGCGACAAAGTTTCCCCGGCTATGACCTTGGTGTCTGAAAGATTGTTGACGAGCGAAAGCTTGAGCGCTGCGTCAGTTCGCCGTTCGGTGGTATTGCGTGCCGTGAGGAGAGCCGCTGCGGTGTCGCCGGGCGCGTAAAGTATCAGCTCGGGTCTGACAGTAATTTCGAAATCCGCCGCGTTGGTTGTCTGCATGGTGAACCCCATTATGAGAAGCGAACATGCAATGATTGCCGCAGGAAAGAAAGTACGTACATCCTGCATAAATGTTTCCTTCTAAGATGATTTGCAGCTCAGTTTATAACCGGCAGCAGCCGGGTGTAGGCGTTCGTCTTCCATACGGAAGGGTTGGTGTAACGCCGGATAATTGCTTCGTTTGCTCCTTCGTCGAGTCCGATTGTCATCACGCCTGCGTACCAGCCGTTCATTCTGCTGACGCCGTTGACGAGCACGTCGACCGACCATGGCCAGTTGGAGAAGCGTCCCCTCATCTGCTCGATAGGAAGGACGTCCGGCGGGGGCAGCATGTGCGGTGGCACGATGTTCGCCGGGATCGGCATCTGGAAAATGCGCCGTCTGCCTTCGGGTGTGGTAAGTGTGATTTTGCCGGGTTCGTGAACCACGGTAAAGGGTGCTTCACCTTTGACGTAGAAGTCTTTGTGCCGGATTATGCCGGTGCCTTCGCTCACGGCGTAGGTGATGCGTTCGCCGTCAATCAACACCCAGCCCTGTAAACCTGTGCCGGATGCGTCGGGATTGGCGTAACGCCCGGAGCCGTCCACAGCAACCAACGTGCCGGGGCCGTCAGGTTGAGCGACGGGTGCGACGGGTCGCCCGGCTTCGACAACCTGTGCTCCGACGGGTTCGACGGGTGCGTTGTGCTCGAACGGCCCGTATCCTTGTGCGGTCACGCCTTTGTAAGTGATGACGCCGTATTTTCCCGATGCGTTGATGAGCGCCACGCGGTCGGCGAAAACGCGGACGGCGCCGGCGTGGCAGTTTATCTTGACACTGTCATCTTCAAACACCACCGGCTGCTCGACCGAGGTGAAGATGTAGTCGGTTGACTTTTCGGTGACTACCTTGATGATGCCGTCGCCGAGTCGTTCGATCGAGCGTGGTGTCGGCTGCCCTTCCTTGTAGGGGAAGAGTACGGCGAGATATCCGCGATTGGGCGCTTGCGGGATGCGAAGTTGCGTGTAGTCTTCGGTGAAGTTGGTAAACGGCGGTGCGGCGGTGACCTTGATGTCGGGATTTGACGGCTCAAGAACCGCCACGTCCATCGTCACGTTATTTTGACCGGCAACGCGGACGCCGCCGGGTATCGGCTGCACGTTTTCGGCGGCTGCAACGAGCCACATGTGCCAGTGGCTGGGAAGCGGGCAGTCGCCTTCGATGGAGTCGCGCAGGACGACGTATGTCGGGTCGTCGACCGATTCGGAACGCATGAGCATCACTTCTCTGCTCAGGATGATGTCGTTCTTGAGCCTTCCGGTTTTATCCCAGTCGGATTTGAAGGTGTGGCGTCCGAGCAGGTATCCGGCTGACGGCAGGAAGCCGTAGTCTTCTACGTTTGTATCGACGCGCCCGTGTTCTGCCATCGTGGGTGTTTCGCCGAAGACGACCATCGAATGGGGGAAGATTTCGCCGCGGATATGTCCGGCGGTCATGCCGCTTGGCGGCACGAGGCAGGCGCCGCGCGAGTAGAGGGCGAAGTCGCCCTGGTTGAGTCCGCGTTGCTGCGAGTATCCCTGGCGTAGCGCGACCCATGTTTCGTCGTGTGTGTCGGAATGTGCGCGCAGGATGCCGCCGAGTCCGGCGATTGTTATGTCGCGGCGTTGCGGTGTGACGGGGACGACGTCGGGATTCCAGTAGAACCAGTGGAAGTCGTGTGTCATCTCGGTACCGAAATACGCTCCGCCTTCGTAGAAGGCTCCCATCATAATGGAAGCGAATTCGGGGTCGCTTTCGGCGGTGAGGTTTGCGAGCATCATGCGGGATTGTCCGCCGGAGACGTCGCGTCCGCGCATGATGCCGGGAAGTGTGCGAACCTTGCGGTCGCCGAGTGCGCTGAGTACTTCCTTGCGGTATTCGCCGCGCGGTCGGGTGAAGGGGGTGTCCATGTCGTTGAGATAGACGCCGAGTTCCTTGAGCGGCTGCCACTGGTCG
>CAZBQH010000107.1:0-2385 GCA_964493915.1 uncultured Nitrospiraceae bacterium | reverse complement strand
GACGGCAAAGTTATCAGCCGTAACGGGCGGTTTACGCGGGCTGACTGGCCGAGATAGAAGGAGGGTGTGTCAACTAGTCCCAAAATAAGCGAGTGCAACTGTCTTCGCGCATAAGAAAAGGCCTTCAAGCCGTGATATACTGTGTCTTTGGCAAGGACAGTAGGTCGCAGGCAAGGAGGCCTTTCAGATGCAGCATTCTACCCGATCCCGTCGAGTTCGCCAGCGTCCACGAATTCGCAAGATTCAGCGGCATCAGGACCAGCCCATGCTGTGGCCTGGCGACCTGCGGCCGGTGATCCGCAACCGTCAGGTCCGCGTCGCGATCCAGGAACGAGGGGAGGTCACGCCGTACGGCGGCCTCGCCCTGGCTCACGATCTGGCCATGCGGCTGGGCATCGACCGGGACATCAACGCGTCCATGCATCTGCTGAAGCTCAATCTTCCCTACTTTGAGTCCGACCATCTGCTCACCCACGCGTACAACCAGTACGTCGGTGGCTTGTGCATCGAGGACATCGCCAACCTGCAGCACTCCGACGCGGTCAAGCATCTGACCGGCGCCTGCCGCATTCCCGACCCGAGCACTGCCGGCGACTTCCTGCGCCGGTTCAACCGTTCGAACCTGCGCGCCTTCCAGCAGGTCATCGACCAGGCTCGCGAGAAGGTCTGGCGGCAGATGCCCAACGCCCGTAAGGGCGTGGCCACCATCGACATGGACTCGACCATCAAGCCCGTTTACGGCGAATGCAAGCAGGGCGCCGACTTCTCCTACACCGGCAGGTGGTCCTACCATCCCTTGCTGCTGACCCTGGCCGAGACCCGCGAACTGCTGCGTACCCTCAATCGTCCCGGCAACGCCAGCAGTGCCGACGGTGCTGCTGCAGCGTTGAAGGAAGTGCTGTCCATGGTGCAACGCCACTTCGGCAAGGTCTACGTCCGCGGCGACAGCGCCTTCTATCAGAAGGCCATCATCGCCGAGTGCATGCATCGTCACGCCGGCTTCGCCTTGGTTATGGACAGCTATGCCAGCCTCAAGGAAATGGCCGCAAATCTGCCGGAATCCGCGTGGATTCCCTTCTCCGCTCACACCGCTCAGAAGGTCGCCGCCACCAATCCTCGACGCAAGGCCCGACGAAAACGTGAACGTGTCCGCGCTCGCAAGGCTTGCGAACGCGGCTACAAGACGTTGAGCACCATCGAGCAGTGGGCGGCGGAATTCAACTACACCATCCCCGGCGGCCTGAAGGAGTTCGGCCTCATTGGCAGCACCTTCCGCGTGGTGGCAAAACGCCAGCTTATCGAAACCCACCAGGGCCAGCAGTTCCTCTACGCCGACTATGTCTACCGCTTCATCATCACCAACATTCCCCCCCGCGAGATGAATGCCGCCGAGGTGCTCTGCTTCGCCTACGGGCGCTGCGACCAGGAGAACATCATCGAGCAAGCCAAAAACGGCATCGCCGCCCTCCGCATGCCCACCGGCGAGCTGTTGGCCAACAGCGCCTTCCTCATGGCCGGCCAACTCGCCTGGTGCTTGCGGGCCTGGCTGAGCCTGCTCGCCCTTCCCAAGGAGACCAGCCGCTGGGAATGGAAGTGGTTCCGCCAGGCCTTCGTCTACGTGGCCGCACGCATCACCCAAAGTGGTCGACGCGCCAAAGTGTACCTCGCCGGATGCCATCGCTTCGTCGATCATCTCATTATCGCGTCGCAACGCCTGCAGTGCCTCACCTTCTCATAGCGCTCCGCCGTTCATGCATAGTGCACAAGTCGGGGGCCGGCGCTCTCCGTTCGCGCAGAAATCGCAATTCTCACCCGCGACAACCAACCTTGCCCAATCGCCGCGATCGCTTGGCACACAAGTCGTCCGTCGCATCACCCGGCCAGCCGCCCTTGACGCCTCCGAGGCTCGAAAAGTCATCCACCTTCGCTTATTCTGGGACTAAACACGCTAACTACAGCTGCAAACCGGTTATTAGTGTACCTGTGGGACTTGGTTTTGCCATTTCGATAAATCGTATCCCGGTACTTGGTGAAATCGTCTGCCGTCAAATCACGTACGGTGGCTTTACCGGTAATACGCATGAATTCGTTCCACCATTTCTGTACATGCTACTTATATTGCCACTGCAGGGCGGGCGTTCTGTTCAGGAATTTATCGCCGATTTAGGACAGAGGCAAAGAGGGTTCAAGAGGCTTGAATTCGTGTAGCCTATCCAGGGGTAAACCCGTGTACTGTCCGGCCAGTAGCGGATCGGATCGAATATCTTCGCCCACGCAAGACCAATATTCCGCTGAGCCACGTTCGATGAATTGGGGAAGATCATCTGGCGGATATACTAACCCGCTTAAATCAAATTCTCCAAGCAATGGTTCCCCGCGTACAAT
>CAZBQH010000106.1:0-17470 GCA_964493915.1 uncultured Nitrospiraceae bacterium | reverse complement strand
TGATCGCAGGCGGAAAGCCGTTTTTCCAGCGGCTGGTGGCGCTTCCCCGCATCGCCAAGATGCTGGACATCGCCCGGAACGGCACGCCTGAAGAGCGTCAGCTTCTGAAGAAGGAGTGTCTCAAAGGGTGCGAACGTTACCTAAAGGATATTCCCGGCTATCAGCCCACGGGTTACCAGAGGCTGGACATTCCGACGGTGATTGGCGCCGCAAGCGCTTATCTGCCCTATGTTCTCGTCGAGCTTGAGCAAAGCCGGGAAGTGATGGCCCTTACTGTGCGGATGAACGAGCGCTATCAGGCGGCCATGCGTGCCTTTGACATCGCGTTGGACAGATATCGCGATCCAGCTCATCCGGAAAAGTGGCGCGCCGGCCTGCAGGTCCGGGTGTGGGCAGCAGTGTGCGATCGTGTGCTGCGTGGGCTGATTCAGGATGAACACGCTGTCGGGTTCCTGAGCAAGGAGCAGGCGGCTGTCCTCGAACGATACCGGGAGCTTGAGCGCCGCCGGCAGAATCAACAGGAGACCCCAGAGGACTTTCTGGGAGGACACGACCTCGAGGTGTTGGCAATAGCCACCGAGTTCACAGATGCACCTGTGCGATGACTTCGATCCCTTAGTGTTCGTCTTGACGTGCAGGAAAGACTTGAGGAGAAAGCTATGTGTCGAGGCAGATACCGTAACGCGGGGCGCCTTCTTTGCATGATGGCTGTGTTTTCCAGGGATAAACTGCCGGGAGGCGGCAAAAGTGCTCGGCATCCCCGAGGCGACTGTCCGCACGCGGTTGTATAACGCGCGGGTCAAGCTGCGGCACATGCTGCGAGGGTATGAGCTATGAAGGACAACGGCCGGGTTGCCCGCGGCCTTGCGTGTGCGAGTGGTTTTGTTTTGTGGTTTGGTCCTCTGACAATGGGAGAAGAGTGATGAATAACAGTTCAAGGAAGACCGTTCTGTTCCACGCCGTGGCGGCAATAGCCGCGGTAGCGCTTTTTGTAGCTGTTGGTTCGCAGGCCAGCGCGGAAGGGAAAGAAACCGCCGGTATCAAGGAAGGCCCGCAGATCCCTGGCCTCGGTGAACTCCGAGAGAAGGTCGAATCGGAGACGGTGGCTGAGATGGTGCGCAACCTCGAGATGAGCCCCGAGCTGATCTTTGCTGGCCCGGAGGACGCCTTTGACGGCGTCCGTTTCTTCCAGAAGCTGGCGTCGGTTCCCCGCATGGCGAAGATGCTGGACATCGCGCAGAACGGCACGCCTGAAGAGCGCCAGCTTTTGAAAAAGGAGTGCCTCGAGGGATGCCAACGTTACCTGAAGGAGCTGCCCGGCTACCCGCCGAGCAGGGACGGAAGGTTCGAAGCGCCCACCGTGGTCTTTGCCGCAACCGCGTACCTGCCCTATGTCCTTGTCGAGCTTGAGCAGAGTCGGGAAGTCATGGCTATCGCGGTGGATATGAATGACCATTATCAGGATATGATGCGGCGATGGGGCGTTGCATTGGGGCAGTCTGCAGATCCTTCCGAGTCGCACAAGTGGGTTGGTTCCGCCCAAGTCCAGGTCTGGGCTGCAGTGTGCGATCGGGTACTGCGCCGAATCGCGCAGGATACACAGGCCGTGTCAGGGCTGAATGCGGAGCAGCGGGCCGCTCTTGAGGATTACCGGAAACTGGAGGAAAACCGTGTGAGTGCTCAAAAAAGCCCGCAAGATTTTGCGACAGGCGAGTATGAGGCCATTCTGAAAAGCGCCAAGGCCTTCGTCGACGCGGGGCGTTAAGGAGACGGCTCTTCACATAGAGCGAGGTCTACACACAAAGACGGGACCCGACGCCCGCGATCCTAAGACAGCCGTTGTTCATGGCTTTTGGATGGGCGTGCCGGCTGTTGGAATCGCGGCATGTGCTTGCCGCATACTCGACCCCTAGCGAGAGGGCGATCCGCGTTTATGGGAGATCGTATGAGACCGCAGTTGCTGTCTGCCCTGACACGGTTTTGTGTCTCCGGTTTGACGCTTTGGGTTTTGGCGCAGCCGGGGCAGGGAGCAGACCAGGAAACACTGCGCGCGAAGGAGACCACGCTCGAAATGCAGACCCCATTCCACAATCCGCCTCAGCAATATCGCATGCTGCAAATCGTCCACGAACTGTACCGCGGCTCCTCACCGGAAGAATGGGTCGAGAACCTGAGCCGGTTTGGCTACGGGGGCGTCGTGTCGAACGTCTCGTTTACGGATTACCTCGAGAGCGAGGAGCAATGGGAGCTGTTTGAAAAAGCACTTCAGCTTTTCCGCTCCCAGGGAATGGAGTTTTGGATTTACGATGAAAAAGGCTATCCGAGCGGCAAGGCGGGCGGCATTACGTTGCGGGACCGTCCGGAGCTCGAGACCCTCGGCGTGCTCTGCGCGCGCACCGAGGGCCAAGGGACGCTCCGTCACGCCATGCCCACAGGTGAGCGGATTGTAGGCGGGCCTTTGTACGCTTGCGCGGCGCCGGTTAACGAAGGCCGCTACGACTTAGGGGCAGCGGTGGAGTTGACAGGCCAGGCAAACGCGCAAAAGGACGTGTTTGAATGGACGCCGCCTGATGCCCGCGACTGGGGGATTCTCTCCTTCCACGTGAAACGCATGTACGAGGGCACGCACATTGTCTGCAACTATTCGGACACGTTGCCGTACATCAACATTATGGATCGCGAGGCCGTAGGCCATTTCATTGAGGTCACCCACGAGGCCTACAAAAAGCGCTGTTCCGAGGCCTTTGACGGCTACGTTCACGCCGTCTTCACCGACGAACCGTCGCTCATGTCCTCGTATCTTCATAAGGAGCAGGGACTGTTGCCGGCCGTGCCGTGGAGCAGGACGTTCCCGGAGCTTTTCGAGAAGACGTACGGCTACAGCGTGGTCGGCGCCCTGCCGTATCTGTTCGAGGATGGAGGCGAGGATACGCTCTATCGGCGGCTGGACTTCTGGAAGCTCGTCGCAACGATGATCGAGCAGAACTACTACGGCCAGATCCAGGAGTGGTGCCGCGCCAACAACACCCGCGCCGCGGGTCATGCCCTCCTCGAGGAGACCATCTATTGGCACGCCTTGTATGAGGGCGATCTCTACCGCGACCTGCGCCGCATGGATCTCCCAGGTATCGACATGCTTACCTCGAATCCGACGAATCTGGCCCGGTCCACCCAGATTCCCATCCCGAAGTTCGTCAGTTCCGTGACCCACATGATCGGCGAATGGGAGTGCATGAGCGAGACGTCGAGCCACGTCGAGCGCATGAACAAGATTCCCTGCAGTTTTGAGCAACGTCTGGGCACGATCAATTACCAGTACGTGCTGGGTCTAACGCGAATCACCTCGTATTACGCATACAACGAGTTTGACGACACTCAGCGCCGTCTGTTCAACGACCACATTGGCCGGTTGGGCTATATGCTGACAAGGGGCGCGCACGTTGCGGATCTCGGCGTTTACTATCCGATCCAGAGCATCTGGGGGGCGGTAACGCCTACGAGCAGGACGAGCTATGAGCCGGCGGAAGGAATGCGCGTCGAGATGCAAGCCCTTGCCGAAGGGGCGCCCATCGACTCTCGAGGCCCCTTCGGCTACCTGATTCGAGGCGCATCGGGCGATATCAAGGGCTTGCCGCGGGTGCGTCTCGTCAGCGACCGCTTCGGCCAGGTCTCGAACGAGTTGCTTGCCAACCAGCGGGACTTCGACTACCTGGACGATGAGGCCATCCTGACCGCAGAGATCCAAGATGGCGCCTTACAGGTGCAGGGCGAGACCTTCCGTTGCATCCTGCTGCCCGAGGCGTGGGTGATGCCGGCGGAGACACTCGACAAGATCGAGGCCTTTGTTCAAGACGGCGGCTGCGTGGTCGCCTTGGGTCAATTGCCTGAAAAGGGCATGACGCGCGACGAGACGCGCCGCGTCCAGGCTGTGTCGGCGCGTTTGGCCGAAAGTGAACGCGTGACGGTCGTGCACGCAGTTCCCGAGGTGCCTGGTGCAGTGGACCGGTTTCTTCCAGCGGACCTTGCACTGGACGCTCCGTGCCGCGAGCTGTTTTACGTCCATCGATGCGACGGCGCCCGCCACATCTATTTCGTGACCAATCTATTGGACGCGCCGGTGAAGCGTCATGTTACGTTTCGCGCGCAGGGGACTGCCTCGCTGTGGCATCCCAGCACGGGCGAGGTCCGGCCTGCTGATGCGATTAACGGCCCCGACACGACGTCTGTCGCGCTGTCGCTCGATGCCTTCGAGGGCGTGTTGGTGGTGATCGAGTAAGGCGCCGCGGCTCGTGCAGAATCGCCGGATCGCGATGACGGCGCTGGGAATGTCTGCATCGAATCAGGGTGGGGGAGATTCGATTTCCCTTATCCGGCACAGCGAGCATTCCCTGCGCAGGGGCGTGCTCGCCGGAGTTTCACAGTCAGTGTTCCCCAGTTTTGTGTTGGCAGGACCACCAAGGCGCTGAACGCCACACACCGCGAACACCTGGACAGTTCGAGTACATGGTTTCCAGTCCGGGCCAGCGCCATGACGCGCTCGTTACGAGTGTTGGCCTTGTATAGCCGGGCGATGCCAAGCGGCTCTGCAGCGGTGCCGAAAGCGACGAGCACCACGTAGGCCAACCCGAGTCCTCAATCCCTGTTCTTCAGGTCGCGGAATATGGCCTCGCAGGGTGCGTTGATCACGGGCACGGAAAAGACGAGCTGTTCAAACGGGTGGATGTCTGTCCAATCCGCACGACGATTGGCGCAGCAAGAGCAGGTAAGGGCGGAGGCGGGGCGAAAGGGTGGTACTCAGTGAATCCCGTGCCCAACGAATAGGGCTTCCCTCGATATAGTCATGGGCGGGGTGTATACAACGGCAACGCGTCCGCAGCGGCTGCATCGAGTACCTTGGCTAATTGTTCTGATTATATGCACCTAATTTGTTGCGTTTAAGAAGTACGAGAGCTAGAATTACGGTTGTTTTCCTCTTTCTCGTATAAGGAGACAGGCATTCCTTTGACGCGCAAGATGCCAAAATATGAGGAGATCGCCCAACACCTAATCAACCAGATCCAGGACGGCGCTTTGCCTCCGGGGACGAAACTACCGACCGATGCGGAGCTGACAGTTCAGTATGGCGTCAGCCGTCAGACCATCCTGAACGCCTTGGGTCAATTGAAAGCCAAAGGGCTGGTGACGCGCGCGCCAAAGACGGGTACCTTTGTGCGCGAGCATTCGACGCCTTCCCGCCACATCCTATTGCTGGAGTTTGGCATGCAAGAGGAAATGTCAGCCAACCCGATAGACCTCGCCCTTATCAGACGGGTCGAGCAGGCCTTGGAAGGCAAGGATTGCGCGCTTTCGCTGAAGATGATTAATGCCCTTCCTGCAGAACCCCTCAGTGTGGACCGCCTGCAAGCCAGCATTGGCGACTTTTGGAACGGCATATTACTCCTATGCCATTGGCCGGCGGAGGGTCTGGTTGAGTTTCTTTCGGGCCTCCACGTCCCTGTGGTATCGCTTGTGCAAGAGTACCGAGCCGACAACATCAGCAGTATTGTTGCAGACAACAGGGAGGGCGCCGCTTTAGCGGTGCAGTACTTGCTGGCACTCGGCCACAGGCGCATCGGCTTTGCAACGTGGCCGGAAAAATACTGGGGCGAGGAGTCCCGCAGGCGTCTGGACGGGTACCAAGACGCCTTGAGAGAATTCGGATTGGTGGCAGACCCAGATTTGATCACAACACCCGAACTCGAGTCGGGAGACCTTCCGGAAAAACTGAAGAAACTGCTGGCGTTGAGGCGCCGTCCGACGGCGATTCTATGCGTGAATGACCGGCTAGCCCTCGTGACCCTGTCCGTGCTCACGAACGAGTTGGGGGTGGCGGTCCCTAAGGATATGAGCCTTATCGGCTTTGGGGGATTCCGGTCCGTCGCGGGCGTGGTGAGTCCTGCGCTGACGACGGTCTACGTCCCGTGGCTCGAGTTGGCCAGCCGTGGCGCGGACGTGCTGCTGGCAAGGATCAGCGGCGATGGGAACCAGCCGGGTCTTGTGACGCTCCATACCGAGCTGATCAAGCGGGACTCCTGCGGGCCGGGGCCGTGCTGGCCGGGCAACTACAACACGTGAGGACGCCCTGAACAGCGCTCGCCGGCTGCGGGCACCGCGTTGAGCGCGTCGTTTGCTGGACAACGGGACAATGTATGATACAGTCTCCACTTTCCTGCTTTCCGCTTAATTATCCTTTTAAAAAGACTTATAAAACATATCAATGGTTTACAAATGTTTCTCTTGGGCCTAATTCTTTGCCAGCGTTTGGGTTGTACCAGCCCAAACCGCACAAATTGGACTACTATCGGGCATGGAACTGGATAGAATCCTGTTTTGGTTCGGCTCTCAGCATTTTACTAGAGGCAGACTGCTGTGGCCGTGTCCCGGCTTATTAACTTGATAAAATGGAGGCAATAAACTAGTATGAAATAGCTAATTAGCTGATCTCACAGGACAACCAATTGCGCAAGCAGGCGGCTAGGGACCGGCCGCACCTTCAGATAAACCTTGGGAGTTGAGTCGGATTGAACACGGAAACGTCGCAGAGAGCGGTCGAGCAAAGCATCTATCCGCACGAGAGCGAAAAGGCGGTAACGAGGCCGGACCCCGTGCTCGAATTGCTCCGTGTTCAACGGTATTGCATCAATGATGGGCCAGGGATTCGCACGACAGTGTTTTTCAAGGGCTGTCCTCTAAATTGCGCCTGGTGCCACAACCCCGAATCCATCCCCCGGGGAAAGACGCTGATGTATAACGATCGTCTGTGTACCCGCTGCGGCCTCTGCGCTTCGAGGTGTCCTGGCGGCGTACACAAGGTGGTGGGAAACACTCATGAGGTGGATTTCACCCGGTGCACTGCCTGCGGAGAATGCCTCAAGGCGTGCACGGCGGAGGCTCTGACTCTCCACGGCGACACGACGACCGTAAGAACGGTCATGGAAGAGGTTCTCAAGGACAAGGATTATTACGACGCCTCGGGAGGGGGTGTAACATTTTCCGGAGGCGAACCGCTGATGCAGCCCGAAGCGGCCATTGCGCTGGCGATGGCGTGCCGGGAGCACGGCGTCTCGGTCTACCTGGATACGAGCGGCATGGCGGCCCCCGAAGTGTTCTTGGCGGTAGCCGGCGCGGTCGACGGTTTTCTTTACGACATCAAGTTGATTGACACGGCAGGGCACCGCGAATGGACGGGGGCGGGCAATGAGACCATTCTTGCGAATTACGTTACGGCAATCCAGTTGGGAAAGCCCCTTCGTATGCGGGTGGTCATAATTCCAGGCATTACAGATACAGAAGAAAACTTGAAGGGGCTGCTGAACCTGGCGGAGTCTCACGGGTTTACGGGGCCCGTTGACCTCATGCCGTATCACCGCATGGGTGCTGCCAAGTACCGCAACATGGGTCTGACCTACGCAATGGAGAGCATTAATCCCCCAACGCCGGAGCAACTCGAAAGCATCCGGACGTTTTTTGACAGACATGGGATTTCCACATCAATTCAGTAGGAGAGGATAGCCATGAGCCAGAGAGTGGAGAGGCTGAAAGAAGAGTTCTTCGAGGCCCCCAACGCGTGGAACCTCGAGCGGGCACGGCTCGTAACACAGGCGTACCGTGAACACCTCACGGAAGCGCCTGTTGTGCAGCAGGCGCTGGCGCTTGCTCGCGTGCTCGACGCGAAAACGATCTTCATCCGGGATGGGGAACTGCTGGTAGGGAACTACGCGGCTCGCCTGGGCGACTACGAGATATACCCCGAGTATACCTTCCAGGATGTGGTAATCCGTTACGTCCACTTTGATTTTGACCGAGAACTGGATGAATCCGACTTCGAAACGGACGAAGCGCGGCGCGAGTTCCGCTCGATCCGGGAATTCTGGCGGGGCCGATGCATGCATGAAATCGCCGACACGGTAATCCCCGCCGAGATCCAGGAGATGCGCGACACGCGTGAGATTTGCTGCAATCCCTATGGCCGCGACGAGGGGCAAGGACATATCGTGGTGCAGTATGACGAGGTTGTGCGGAAAGGACTCCGCCATTACATTGACAAGGCCCGGGCGCGCATGGAGGCATGCTATGCGACCGATGCCCAGGGCTATCACTTCAACCGGGCCGTGGTGGTCGCGCTCGAAGCGGTGGTGCGCTTTGCCCACCGCTACGCGGAGTTGGCCGAGCAGCTTGCGAGAACAGAAGGAGATCCCCAACGCAAGAAGGAACTTGAGACCATAGCGGAGAACTGCCGACGCGTGCCGGAATACCCGGCAGAGACCTTCTGGCAGGCGTGCCAGGCCGTCTGGTTTATCCATCTCGTAATGCACCTTGAGCAAAACGGGTTCTCGATTTCTCTGGGCCGTCTCGACCAGTACGCCTATCCCACGTTCGAGGCGGACTTGGCAGCGGGCCGTCTTGACGCGACCTTTGCGCAGGAGATCCTCGAGAACCTGTTTATGAAATGCATGGAGCTGACTCTTGGCGGAATCAAGATATCTCTGACGCAGACGATCACCATCTGCGGCGCTGATGTGGACGGCCACGACATGACCAACGCATTGTCCTTCCTTTGCGTCAAGGCCGACCGTGCGACCCGGATGGTCCAGCCCTCGCTGATCGTGCGCTGGCACAGAAATATCGACCAGCGCATGGTGCGGGAGGTACTCGAGTGCGTGCACAGGGGCGATGCGTCTATTGCGATCATAAATGACGAGGGCTATGTCGCCGGGCTGACGAAGGTCGGCATCCCCAAAGAGGATGCAGTGCAGTATTGCCAGGCGGGCTGCAGCGAGACGGTTATCGGGGGCAAGCTGCTGGGCGGCGGCATTTCCCGGCCGATTTTTCTGATTCGCGTGCTCGAGCTCATCA
Organism: uncultured Nitrospiraceae bacterium; assembly: GCA_964493915.1. Classification (GTDB taxonomy): domain Bacteria; phylum Hydrogenedentota; class Hydrogenedentia; order Hydrogenedentales; family SLHB01; genus CAZBQH01. The sequence continues at coordinate 8,575 of CAZBQH010000106.1, read as the reverse complement.
TGAACGGCGGGGTCATGCCGGACAACAATAAGCAGATGGGGCCGGTTGTCCCCAGACTGGGCGAGTACGAGACATGGGAGGACTTCTTCGAGGCGTTTCGCAAGACTGTGTGCTATTTCGGGAAGTACGTGGCGGCGGGCATCGGCATGATGGACCGGCTGCACGTAGACTTACGGCCGCTGCCGTTCGCATCGGCCCTGATGCACAGGTGCATCGAGCGCGGGCGGAGCCTTATGGAAGCCGTAGACTATTTCCATCCGGCCTTGGGACATAGCGATTTTATCCCCGCCGTCAACTGCCTCGCGGCCGTCAAGAAGTGCGTCTTCGACGACCAGTCTATTTCCCAGGAAAACCTGCGCGATGCCTTGATGGCCAACTTCCAAGGTTTTGAAGAGGTGCGTCAATTGCTCTGGAACGCGCCCAAGTATGGGAACGACAACGAGTACGTGGACAGCCTCGTGCCCCAAGTTGGGGCTGTGAGCCGCGAGGCGATGGCCCCATCCCCGCCGAGCCGGAAGAGCTGCTACACGAATGGTGAGTGGGTCTTTGAAATGATTCCGCGAATCTCACATGTTTATGAGGGCCTGCTGACCCCGGCCACGCCTGATGGACGCTTCGAGAAGCAGGCCCTTGCGGCGGGCAATGCCGCCTATCCGGGCACAGAGCGTCACGGTCCTACGGCCCTGCTTAATTCCATGGCAAAACTTGACGGCGCCCATTGGGCCGGCGGCACCATCGGTAATATCCGTTTCCACGAAAGCTTCCTGAAAAACGAGGAGGTATTGGAGAAAACACAGGTCCTTATCAATACCTATTTCCGCAGAGGAGGTACACATCTGCAAATGAACTGCGTAACCCATGAGGTGCTCGAGGATGCACGGGCGCACCCAGAGAACTATCGCGATCTCATGGTCCGGGTCGGGGGGTATGTAGACTATTTCACGAATCTCGACGATGCCAGTCAGGTGGACATCATCCGCCGGACGGTCATGGTGTAGGGGAGCCTGCGAAGGTCCTGAGTCTCGAATTAGGCAACGCGCAACACGGAACCCGGAAGGACTGAGATGAGCCACAAACGCATTTTCAGCAAATACGAAGGAAACCCGGTGATGTCGCCCGCCCTGATGCCCCAGGAGGTGCTGTATACCTTCAACCCGGGCGCGATCCAGTACGGCGACGAAACCATTTTGATCATGAATGTGACCACGCTGGACGATATCCATCGGCTCTGGATCGCTCGATCTAACGACGGCGTCCATTTTACGCCCGAGCCTGGGCCACTCCCGATGCCGGCCAAAGATCCGTGGCATCCGGAGATGAACACCTACGACCCTCGCATCACGAAGATCGGCGACGAGTACGTGATCCTGTATGCCAGCGACCTTGAGCAGAACAACGTGCGCGTCGGCATTCTCAAGACGAGAGATTTCAGGAGCTTCGAGCGTGTATGCACCGCCAGTGAGCTGGGGAACCGCAACGGATGTCTTTTCCCAGAGAAGTTCGACGGCCTCTACACCCGCTTTGATCGCCCGTTTGGCAACGAACTCGAGCCCTGCGCCATGTGGCTGACGCAATCGCCCGACCTTATTTTCTGGGGCAAGTCACGTCCCTTGACTTACAAGGGCAATGTATTTGTCGACGGCCACAAATTCGGCGCGGGCGCCGTGCCCATAAAGACTGAGGAGGGGTGGCTCGAGATTTACCACACCGTTTCGACCACGTGCAACGGATTCATCTACCGCCTCAAGGCGATGATGCTCGATATCGAAGACCCCTCGAGGATCATCGGCTATACACGCAATTTCTTGCTCTATCCGGAACATGACTACGAGATGCGTGGGCGCGTCATGAACGTGGTTTTTACCTGCAACGCCCTGCTCGACGGCGATGGAACGGTGCGCGTCTATTACGGCGCCGCCGACACGGTGATTGGCCTCGCCACGGCCCGCATTGCGGACCTTATCGCCGCATGTTTCGAGGACCAAGCATGACATGAGCATGGCGAGTAACTTTCGCGAGTACCTTCTCAATGACGCCGTCGTGGACTGCCTACCCCGGCTCGAGATCACGCCTTACTACGAGCCCACGCTGGAACGGTGGCGCGCCGAGGGGCTGCCACACTCTGTTCAGACCCTCGCCGAGCTCCACGACTATTTCGATCTCACCTCTCTGGAGTTTTTCTGCGTCTGGCCCGATCTTGACGGCACGAACTGCCGCGAGAAGATCACAACGGTTGGCGACTTCAACGCCGTGCGCGCCGCACTCTACGACTTGGAGAAAGTGCGGAGGCGCATGGGTGACTACCGCCGCGCCCTGGCCACCCAAGATGCGCGGGACGGCCTGCTCTGGGTTCCCCTGCACGGGTTTTTCTGGCATCCACGGGACCTGCTGGGCGTAGCAGAACACCTCATGATGTTTTGCACAGACCCAAACTTGGTGCACGAGATTAACAAGGAGCTTCTCGAGTTCAATGTCGGCGTGGTGCAAATGCTTTACCGCGAGGGCGTTCCGGCCATCATCTGCGTTTCCGAGGATATGGCGTACAGGCAGGGCAGCATGATCTCATGGGAAATGTTCGACGAGTTCATGGCGCCGTACCACCGGATCCTGTCAGAGGAGATTCGGCAGGAGTTCTGCGTCGCTGGCATTGATACCGACGGCGAGGTGTCGGACGTAACACCGTGGTTCGCCGACACAGGCTACCAAAGCATGAGCCCCATGGAGCGGCAGACCGGCATAGATCTTTCGGCCCTGCGCGAAGCGAACCCGGGGATGGTTTTTCTAGGCGGATACAACAAGTTGATAATGAGCAAAGGGCCCGAGGCGATCCAAGCCGAGTTTGAATCGCTAAAGTCCCTGTTCAGACGAGGGAGATTCCTGCCCGCGGTGGACCATCAGACGCCTCCGGATGTCTCACTCGAGAACTACTGGCACTACCTGGATGCCCAAAGGGCTTTTTTCGGAGCGATGATGGAGGAGAGCGGATGAAACTGGTAGTGGACCTTCAAGACGCGACCGGCCCAATCATTGGCAACCGCTTCCCAAGCATGAGTTTCTGGCATTATCTGGGCACGACGCCGGACGAACGCGTTTGGCACGAATGGGCCGAGGAGAAGCCCGCAGGCTGGGTGCGGCAGGAATACCCCTGGCTCGAGGAGGTGCAGTTGTTCATCGCTACAGGAGGGTCCTACTTGGGCTATGCGCGCCAGCCTGGCGACGACATGGAATGCGAGTTCGACCGCGACCTGTTCGTCGACCCCGCCGACCGGGCTACTCTCGAGGATTACGACTTTGCGCCGCTTGTCCGTGCTTGCCGGAACATTGTGCGCCAGGGATTGCGGCCCTGTCTCAAGCTGCATGCCGTGCCGCTCAAGTACACCGCACGGCCCAAGGTCGGCTGGTTCCGGGTCAATGTGCGCCCGCCCGACGACTACGACGTATACTACCGCTACCTCCGGGCCTGTGTGGAATCGCTTGTAAACGCGTTCGGCGTCGAGCAAGTGCGCACCTGGCGGTGGTTTGTTATGACCGAAATGGAGAACCGTGATTGGTGGCAGACCGAAGATGAGAAAGGAGACCACGCAAAGACTGAGTTCCTGAAGATGTACGACTACAGCGTGGCCGCACTCGAGGACGTGGTGGGCCGGGAGTATCTTCGGGTAGGCGCTCACGCTATGATGGTCCCAGCCGAGCGGGCGTATTGGGACGCCGCAGCCCTCCTACACCACTGCGTCGCCGGCAGGAACCACAAGACGGGCCAGACAGGCACGAAACTGGACTTCTTCGCGGTCTCCTACTACGACCGTTCGCCCGGTCATATCGACCACGACGCGATGAGAACGAAGTTGGAGCCGGGCGCTTGCTTGAAAGGTCTCCGAGAGAAGGTGGCATACACGCGTGCCCGGACTAAGGAGGCGGGCCTGCCGGATCTGCCCATCGAGGTGAGTGAAGGCGGCGTGCTCTTCGGCATGGATGGGAAATGGCTTTGGCATGGGTTGGCGCCTGGAGGCGCGTTTGATGCTTCGTGGACAGCTCTGTGCTTCCGCGAACTGCTCGAGACGGGGATCGGCATCTGGTCCCGCTGGCCCTGTGTGCGGACCGGCGGGCTGTTCCACGGCATCGAGGTCGCTTCGACCCATCTCCTGCGGCTTGTCCACAAAATGGCCAACAGCCGACACATCCCCGTCCACGTGGATGAAGTCGCTGCGAACGGGGATGAGGGCATCCTGGATGCGGTGGCTGCATGGGACGAGGATGCAAACATGTGCCGGATCCTCGTCTTCTACCACGGCAAAGACGTTACCGTGCCCATGCCCGAACGCACCATACGCCTCGTACTTAGGGACGCGGCCGGCCGCCTCGGGAATGCTCCCCTGGGCCGCGTCTGGCGGGTTGACAAGGACCACGGCGATTTCTGGCCGCTGTGGGAGAACGACCGGGCCGAGCATGGCATCGGCGATGACGACTGGCTGCACTCCCGCGACCAGGTCGACGTGGCCCACGCACTGAAGGACGAGTCTTTGCGGGCGTTCTGGCGAAGCCGTGAGACCGCCTACGCCAACGCGGCCCGAATAGAGCCGGAACCCGTGAAGGACATTCGGCGGCTAGATGGGGCACTTTCCGTAGAGGCGGAGATGCGCTGCTGGTCAGTCGGGTTCTATGAGTTTGCGTCTGGCAACCCGTAGAGCCTCCCGACTGTATGAGTTGTATGTGTAAGGTCTGCACAAGAGGATGATGATGTGGCACCATGGTGATTGAGATATGTCCTTGGCTTTTCAGCGCCTCCTCCGGAGGAGGCGCTGAAAAGTGCTAGTACGGTAATTTCCCTTATCCTTGATCGAGCGGGCCACCTGAAGTAATGCGCACTGCCGCAAAAGCTGGCATGGACTGCGTGTTTCCATGAGCAGCAGCAAGGACGGCGTTTGCCGCGGACGGGGAGATCGGGCAAGCGAGCGCTATAGGGACGCGTTCTTGGCGGTTCGGGGCGGCACAACCACCGGTCCGCAGCAGATCGCGCATCTTGACGGCGTTCTGTTCTTCGTTGGCTCAAGAACATTAGATGTATTAAGCTTTGAAGCAGCGTATCCAATTTCTGAACTGCTGTGCGTCCTGTTCGGGGTCTTTTACGTCGACGATGTAAGGAGCATGTGGCTTTCAGCTCGCGGTGAAGACGCCGCAGGATTGCGGCCACATATGTTAGGGAGGATGGTGTCATGAAGCGCCGGGACTTTCTGAAGGGGATGGGGATTGGCGCGGGTTTGGGTTTGGCGGGATGTGTTTCGCTGAAGGGGGCCCGACGTGCGACGCGGCCGAACATTGTGCTGTGCATGGCAGATGATCAGGGCTGGGGCGACGTGGGGTACTATGGGCATCCGGTGGTGAAAACGCCGCACCTGGACGAGGCGGCGGCTGCGGGGTTGCGGTTCGACCGGTTCTATGCGGCGGCTCCCGTCTGTTCGCCTACGCGCGGCAGCGTGATGACGGGCCGACACCCGAACCGCTTTGGGTGCTTCCAATGGGGCCGGACACTGCAGCCGCAGGAAGTCACCTTGCCCGAGGCACTCAAGACGGCCGGCTACACGACCGGCCATTTCGGCAAATGGCACCTGGGGCCTGTGTACAAAGACAGTCCGGTTAATCCGGGTGCAAGCGGATTTGACGAATGGCTCTCGGCGCCGAACTTCTACGACAACGACCCCATCCTCAGCCGCGAAGGCGTTGCCGAGCAGATGCACGGCGAGAGTTCCATAATTGCCGTCGACGCGGCGCTTGATTTCATCCGGCGCCAGGCCCAGGCGGGTCAGCCGTTTCTGGCGGTGGTGTGGTTTGGTTCGCCGCACAAGCCGCACCAGGCCGCCGAGGAATTCCGCGCGCTGTACCCGGATCAGACGCCGGCGTTACAGGACTTCTACGGCGAGATCAGTGGTTTGGACAACGCCTTTGGGAAGCTGCGAAATGAACTGAGCAGGCTTGGCATTCGCGACAACACGATTGTCTGGTATTGCAGCGACAACGGAGGACTTCCGGAGGTCGGCAGCACAGGCGGGCGCAGTCATAAAGCCAGTATCTATGAGGGCGGGCTGCGCGTGCCCGCCATTCTCGAGTGGCCCGCGCGTATTCCTCAGCCGCGGGTCACGGACTTGCCGTGCAACACGTCGGACATCTTTCCCACTCTGCTGGAAATAGCGGGTGTCGAGGCTCCCGACTCGCGGCCTATCGACGGGGTCAGCCTGACCCCCCTTATCGACGGCTCGATGAACGCGCGGCCGAGGCCTATGGGCTTCTGGAACTACCCAGCGAAGGGGATCATGACGCCCAGCAAGGAGTTCATGGAGGAGTTGCTCGCGATGCAGGAGGCGGGCCAGGAGATGACCGATCCTGAGCGTCTTTGGCCTGACGGGGCCCGCGTCGCGCAGCAGTATCCCGAAGACTCCTTCCCAGGGCATGCTGCCTGGCTGGACTGGCCATGGAAGTTGCACCGCATTCAAGATGAAAGCGGCGCGGCCACTTTCGAGCTGTATAACCTTGAGGACGACCCTAACGAGACGGAGGATGTCTTTGGCCGCTCGGTCGAGCACATCGCGCTGGAGCCGGCGCTGGAATCGTGGCTTGTCTCAGTCGTACGGAGCCTCAACGGGAAAGACTACGCATAGGCGACATATGCAGATGCGACCCCGCTCAGGAGACTCCCACGAGTTGCTGAGCGGGCGCCATGGGCAGCTCGAACTGGAATACGGGGTCTTGCTTTACCTCAAAACACAAGACACTGAGAACCTCCAACCCGAGACTGCAGGCAGGTATTCCTAAGAGCGTGGCTCGCGACATGGCCAAGGACCCTTCTTTCGCGCGGTTCTCGTCGGCCAAGGCACCCCTCGCATCATGGTTCACATGCGACAGAAATAAACAAGGACAGAACCATTGTTAAACTGCGGAAGTATAATGAGGCAACAACCCGATCATGTTTGCAGGCAGCGGCCCGCTCTCTAAGTCAGCGAGACTTCACCGTAAGGCCCTCCGATTGGAATGGCTTACCCTTCTCTGGAACATCCTTGAAGCCGTCATAGCGATCGCTTCGGGTGCTGTTGCCGGCAGCACAGCGCTTGTTGCGTTCGGTGTAGACAGTCTCATCGAGGTCTCGTCAGCGCTCGTCGTGGTCTGGAGGCTTCTAAAGGCAGGTCCTGAGGCCAGTATTAAGGAGAGCGCGTTCCTCGACAAGCGTGCACATTTCCTTGTAGGGATCACGTTCTACCTTCTTGCTGGCTGGGTAACTGTAAACGGTTTGCTTACGCTATTTCGTCGCGAGATAGCGGAGGAATCACCGGTCGGCATAGTTCTCGCGACCGCTTCGCTCATCGTGATGCCCTTGCTTTCGTACAGTAAGCAGCGCACCGGTCGCGAGATGCAAAGTAAAGCCCTGCAGGCCGACGCGGTGGAAACATGGCTTTGTAGTTATCTGTCCGGCTCTTTGTTATTAGGTCTTGTACTCAATGCACAATTTGGTTGGTGGTGGTCCGACCCCGTCGCTGCTCTCGCTATGGTTCCATTCATGATTTGGCAAGGATTGGACGCGGTACATGAAGCTTTGTCGGAAGATATGAATGGATAAGATGCCTAACCACTCGCTGGAGCGGACCTCGGACATGCTTCCCGTTGTTAATGAACATGTGAACGTTGCTTCCCTGATAGGAAACGACCGGGCGAACCCAGGACGCCGGCCTCACCATCGCTTCGGGTTCTGGAATGTGGTGACTCCCGCCGGATGCGGCGGCCCTCGGTGCCTGACAACCGCTACTGCGCATCGCCTTGGACGGCAGCGCCGTTAGCCAGCCCAGGTTGGGAAAGGCGCGCAGCGCATCGATGCGCGCCTGGGTCAGCAGGCCCCGGTCCCCCACGAAGACCACGCGCTCCAAGCCGTATTGCCCGCGCAGCTTCTCCACCTGGTCCGCGACCGCGACGGGTGTGCTGCGCAAGGGGCTTCCGAAGATGACGGCGCCGTATCACGAGATGGCTGCTAATGCGGTGAGTGTGAAGGTGACGAGACTGGTTGTTGCCATGATGCTTCTCGGACTGATGGGAAGCTGTGCACAATGGCGGGCTTCGCCCCGTGCTGGGCATCCACGAAGTGGATACGCTTGCAGACGGACCATCCAAACCTTGGATCGCGGGTGACCTGGAAGGAGTTGTTTCGCGGAAGGGGTTTCCTCATAAGTATTTATTCACGCAGCATTTAAGAGACGTTCGTCAAATTGCGCGGCTGTTGGTACCCCTCTTGCTTTTTTATTTAAGTCAAGACTGTAAGGAGAGCGCTCGCTCAGCTAACTGAAAATGGAAGGGAGCAACCGAAATGCGAAACAGGCGACTTGCATGGAATGCCCGCGACATCCAAGAACCCTACAAAGAGTGTTGATTTTGGAGAGAATCCAATCTCTCGCATTACACAGGGATGTCCAATCGGTACTGAACTCGCGTTCGAAGCGATCGACGGTTTCGCCATTGCGTACCAACACGCACACTTGGATAAACTGCTTGTGCGTGTCGATCCCAACTCCATACGTGCCAAGCACTTGTGTTTCTA
>CAZBQH010000105.1:0-3222 GCA_964493915.1 uncultured Nitrospiraceae bacterium | reverse complement strand
CGGTACCCCCCTCCCCCCCCCCCTTTGCCCCGCGCCTGCCCATCATCGTTACTTACTCCGGCGCCGGCGACAGCATAAGCGGTTCGATGGACCGCGTATACCTTTGGGCAAAGAAAGGCGAAGACGGCGACTGGGTCCGCACTCCCTTCTCATCCACGGGTGCGGAAGGCGAGTTCCGCTTCTCGGATGTCCTCGGAGACGACACGTATTATTTCGCCCTCCAGGCCTGCACTACCAACGGCGACTGGACGAGCGACCCCTTCGGCTACGGCGACACCGCAACAATCTACGACACCACGCCGCCCGATCCCGGAGTTGCACAAGCGCCCGCGTACGCAAACACAAACCCCGTTGCCGTAGCCTACTCCGGCGTCGAGGACGCCGGCAGTGGAATCGCGGAGGTCCGGCTCTGGGTGAAAAAAGGCTTCGCGGAGTCTTGGATCGATACGGGCCTGCGCTCTGCGGAGCCCGAGGGCGTCTTCGAATACTCCGGCATCGTTGACGACGACCTGTACCACTTCTTCATCCAGGCAAAGGACAAGGCGGGCCATCTGTCGCCAACGCCAGTGGACGAAGAGATCTTCGGCATCGCTGCTCGATAGGACAATTTCAGGGGAGCCAGGAAGGAGGGACCGGGCCCTCTCCCATGCCAGGGCGAGGGCCTGGTCTGTTTCACGCCGGAGCCAACAGTGGTCGTCGCCAAGGTCCAGCCGACCAGCACGGGGCCCGTTACGCATGCTGTAATTCTCCGGAAAAGCGCTTCCATGTGTCTTGACACGTGCGCAAAATGTCGCTATATTCATACTATTAAGGAGAAGGGGGACCGGTTTAGGGGAAGCGAGAGTTCCCCACGAGTAATGCGCGGGAAGTGCGGCACGTCCCGCTGGGGTATGGAGGCGTGCCTCGGAAAGGGGTATCTCGAGTCCTTTCCCTTTCCCTGCGGCGATGGGGTCCTGAATTCTCGGCAAGGATGAGCCAAGCAGGTTACGTTTCACACAAAGAGGGAGAAAGACCAATGAACGGAAAGTGGGTAATCGTTCTATGTTTGCTCGCGGCAATGTGCGCCCTGCCTGCACACGCCGAACTCCAGAATGTCCGGGTAGGCGGGGAAGTGCGCATTCGCACGAACTACGCAACCAACACGCTGACAGGACCCGCCCCTGTCGAGCTCCGATGGCCCGGGGTGTTCCTGCCGCTCCGCTCGATAGGCAATCCCTTCCCCTTCGGAGCAGCCAACGACATCTTCAGCCCCGTCGATTGGGATGACCGGCACGCTGACTTGGCGAATGTTGAACAGCGCACGAAACTGAATGTCGCGGCGGATTTCACCAACCAGGTCAACGGCTTCATCGAGTTTGACAGTTACGACATCTGGGGCGAGGATTTCCGCTCCGACTACGTCACAGGACAGGACTTCCGCGCCGGGGTCGCGGACACGGACGGCGACGGCGCGGCTGAATCGGAGGTCGAGGTTTTCCAGGCGTATATCGAGGCGAACGAGATGTACGACCTGCCCTTGCGCTTACGCATCGGCCGTCAGGAGCTCCGGTTCGGAAAGGAATGGCTTGTCGGCGCCAACGACTTCAATTATTTCTTCCGGGGACGCTCCTTCGACGGCATCCGCCTGACCTACGCCCCCGAGACGTTCAGCATCGACGCGTGGTGGAGTAAGCTTGCCGAGCGAAGCCCCATCGAACAAGACGGGGACGTCGATTTCTACGGGATTTACGGCTCATATAAGGGCATCGAGAACCACACCTTTGACGCCTACTGGCTATGGTTGCGCGACGCACGGCGCATCGAGGATTATGACGGGATGGCCGTGCTGGGCGGCCTGGCCGGCTGGTGGCGCGAGGCGGTTGTCGAGCCCCTGTGGGATTACGACGACTACGATTCGACCAATCTGCACACGGTCGGACTCCGCGGATCGGGCGTGATAGCCGGCTTTGACTATGAGATTGAAGGCGCCTACCAGTTCGGCGACGCCGACGTAGTCGGATCGCTCTTCCGCAATACCGCATGGCTGCGGGGCATCCCCTATGGGGACGACGACGCAGATTTCGACAGTTGGGCGTGCAACGTCGAGGTGGGCTACACCTTTGAAGCGCCTTGGCATCCCCGGCCGTTCATCGGCTTTGTCTACTTCGACGGCGAAGACAACCGGGACATTTCCTTTGGCGAGTGGCTCAACCCATTCAACCGTCCCGAGGCCAGCGTGAGCTTCAACCGTCTGTTCTCAAACGTCATGTACAGCGGGTTCCTGGACGGTTACAAGGACATGTCCAACACCTACATCGTCCGCCTCGGCGTCCTGGCTCACCCCACGGAGGCGGTGCATCTGCTGGCCCTCGTGCAAAGGTTTGAAGCGGTCGAACCGTTTGATGCGCCCCGTTATTTCAATATCGGCCGTTTCCGGATACCCATCGCGCCTAACCATAGCTGGTGGACTCAGGAAAACGACACCGCCCGGGCCTTCGAAACCGACGTTTTCCTCATCTACAACTACAGCGAGGACCTCACCGTCAACCTCCAGTGGTCCCATCTGTTCCCCGACGACGGTCTGAAGGAAGGGAACTTTGCAATAGGCAACGGGTTGATCTTTGACGGCGGCTCGGACGACGATCAGGGGGATTACGTCAGTGCGGAGGTCATCCTGAAGTTCTAGCCTCCAGAAACAGGCGCGAGGCGCGTGAATCCACGCAAAACCAGCGGGCCCCACGAAGCAACGTATGCGCGTTCGCATCTTGGCGGCCCGCTTTGCCACATCCCGACACCCGCCAAGACAAGAGCCGAAAACGCACTGGTCGGGCTCTATTCCTCGTTCTCGCCGTGAGTATCTCCCACCAGAACACGGCCGTCGACGCGGCTCAGATCCACACAGCCGCCGCCTCCCCATTTCCAATCGGTCCATTGCGTCCATCTGCGTTTATCTGCGTCATCTGCGGACCGATCTCGCCCGTCAGTCGTAAAGGCCGAGCGCGGCATTTTCTGTTACCCCAAAGGTCCGGCGCTTTCCTCCGTGACCTCGAAGGGCCGAAGGCGAAGAACGCTCTTACGAGCGCACTACAAACGCGCGTCTTGCCCTGGTCAAAGGCAAACACGATTCGCCTCTGCCGTCTTATGCTCCCCGTGGAACGTGAAAGAGGCCTCTCCTTGCGGCGAAAACCCCGTTCATAGTGACGCCGTAAGGCGTTTCTTCACCCTGTCAATTCTGTCTCTGCT
>CAZBQH010000104.1:0-11967 GCA_964493915.1 uncultured Nitrospiraceae bacterium | reverse complement strand
GCCTTTCACGCTGGCGACACGGGTTCAAATCCCGTTGGGGTCGCCATCCTAATCCTTTGCAATACAGTAACTTACCAAGAAAAGCCCATCTCTTTCCTGCCTCTCACCTTGAAAAAATGTAACCATTGTCTCCAGAGGTCGACCAAAGTGAGCACGCTCTACAAAAGAGGCAAGACCTGGTGGATTAAGTATTCTGAGGCTGGCAGCGCCCGTTACAAGTCCCTTAAGACGCAGAACAAGGCCGCCGCGCGGAGACTACAGCAGGCTATAGACGCCGAGTTATGGGCGAACCGCGACCTGCCGTCGGGACCAACCTACAAGAAGTGGTTCGGAAGGCGCCGTCGGCCGCTTCATACATCGCGCACAGGGGACCTTGGTTTTCGACGATGCTCGCCGTCATTCAGTCGCGGTCGAAGTAGTGCTGCAGCTTCTTGGACATGATCTTCTTCCATGGATACGCGATGGTCTCGAAAGACGGCCAATCGCTGAGCAAGATCTGCGCCTCCGGCCATTCGGTCCGAATATACGTGGCAAGGGTGTCGTCTTGTTCGGCGGTCAGAAAGAGACGGGCTTGCCGGGTGGCGCCTCTGAAAAGCCGGATAGGGCTACACCCAGCGCCAAGCTAAGAGCCGGTAGTACATGCCGACAAGTGTTCATAGACTTGATTCTTCCCGAGTCAGTAGAGCCACCCAGTCTTCTGATTGGTCTACGGGCGACGTACCCAATGCCACGGTGCTTCCGCCCTGAAGACGCGCATCGTCTCCGGCAAACGCCCCCGTTCTTGGGTTGAACCACCGAAGCCTGAAGATGCCTTTGGCCGCGTCCAGGTCGAGGCAACCTGTGTTCTCCGCGACAGGCAGGTAGATGGCGTAAATCTGGCCCTCTTTGGCGAATACCTGGCCAGCCACAGTGTTCATTTCTCCAGCGTAGGTGGACGCGCCGCTGAGCAACTGGTCGCAGGGTTCCATTTCCCAGAAGGGAAGGTGCTCCATCATAAACCTGCGAGCAAATGCCATGTACTGCCAGAGGCGTTCGTACTTGCGAAAATCTTCCACCTTGAGCAGGTCGTCGAGGATGAATTCGACCTGGCCACCCGAGAAGTAGATGGGCCACAGGTACTCGCGACGATGGCGTTCAATGTTGTCCGGACTCGTCTTGTCCGGGAAAAACTCGTCCATCCCAATTACGAGCGGCACACCAGCTTCTCGCGACCGCGTGCGCCAACGCTCGACAAGATCCGAGACGTTCTTGTTCTCCTGAAACGACGTGACCGTGAACCGTGGGTCGCCAAGGAACGGGGTCCACACCTTTTCGGCACGACTCGCATGGTGCACGGTGATGGGATGGTCGTACGGGTCAACGTCGTGGATGTATTGGGCAAAGGACTTGACCCGGTCCGGTCCGAGGTCGAAGTTTATGTTGTACTCCTCACAGAGATTCCACTGTAGGGCAGGCAAGTGTCCGAACCGCGCGATAAGTTCCCGGTAGAACAGTTTACGTTCGATACCGAGTTCCCCGTCATCAAGCTCGCGCTTGTTGGCCTCCTCGGCCTCACTGAGTACGAAGTGGAGCATAATTCCCCTGCGCTGGGCGTGTTCGAAGACGATGCACCACTGATATAGCTTGGTCAGGTCAAAGTGAAGGTTGTCGTTTTCGGGGCTGCCGCTCCCGTTGATTGGTCCGAACCAGGGATACACGTTCTTCCCGTCACCGCCAACATTCATGGGAAGGAAATAGAGACTGTTGACATCCTGCTCTGCGAGGTAGTTGAGCGCGCCGATGATACCCTTGCCCTGACCCCCGCCCCAGTCGGGATCACCCTCACGCCAGTCGGCGACATGGCTTGCATATTGGTGCTGAGCCTCGGGAGTGTTAGAAAAGCCTTGATATGCCAGGAAGTCCTCGGGGCTGTCCGTACCGCCCTTGAGCCAGTATCCGCCGTCGCGGAACTTCAAGTAGTGGCCGCCAACATATTCAAGTCGTCCCCGTCGATAGAATCCCTCGGAGGAGGAATCAGGAGGGCCGATGGAAAAATCTCCCTGTGCCCCGTCAAAGGAGTCGGACTCTCCCGCGTCTGGTTCCAGACGAACCGCGACGTCCTGACCCCGCCGAAATAATGCCTCATACCGCCACGTACCCACTTCATCTGGAGAGAAGATGGCTCGCCACACATCACCTGTAAGCCCGCCGTTTCCATCGCCTGCGAAGAACCCGGGGACCTCATGAGCAGTCCCGGACGGGCTCGTGAACCGGATCTGCAGGCGGTAGTCGAGAAAGGGATTCGGATTGGTGTCTGAGGCGTGGGCTCTGGGGCCCCGGAAATCCAATGTGACAGGCCTCCATTTCGCGAGAGGGCCCGCAATGGTTGGCGCGGTGGGGACGTACCCCACAGCCGTTGCCGTGAGCGCCAGGATGCGGTTCATGCGGGACTCGCGCTTGCCGCCTTCGAGCTTTCCCCAATTCCCCTTCGCACACACCAATACGGCATTCAGACTTGGGAAGATTGCCGCGCAATTGCCGCCGGCTCCTATCGACATATACGTATCAGTTGGGGCGTCCGGCCACGTGCGGCTTTCGGGATGGAGACGCCCCGTGTCGTTGAACCACCAGTTGAAGCCGTAGATCCCCGCCCCAAATTCCGTGAAGTGGTCCGAACCGCCGCCGTAGCTGCCGATATTCAAGTAGTCCGGGCCTTCCTCCGGTTGCGTATGCGGCAGGTTCTTGGACGTCTGAGGTCGGACATAGGTGTCGAAGTACGACTCAGGCAGCAGTTGCCTCTCGGCCCAGCGTCCCCGGTTCAGCCAGAACCATGCGATGCGCGCGAAGTCCCGCACCGATGCACGCAGGCGGCGCGTGTCTTTCCGCCAATTCAGGCCGTCCTCGAAATCTAACGCGCCCAATCGGTCAGGGTGACCCGAAACGTCGTGGGGATCGGCCTTGAATACCTTGTCGAATACGGTCTTCTGATACAGTTGTATCGCCGGGTCGTTGTAGGCCCAGGCTGTCCCTGGAGGCTCGGGGCGGCGGAAGCCGCTGCACATCGCGCCGAGGTGGCGGAACGTGATTGCCTGGTCTTGTTCGTTAAGGTCCCAGCCAAACTCGGCAATCGGTTGATCCACACTTTTGATGAGTCCTTCCTGCAATGCAAAGAAGAGCAGCGTGCTGATGACCGGCTTTGCGGACGACATCCAATCGCTCCGTTCCGATTGCTCGCCCCAAGCGTGAACAACGTAGCCGTTCTTGACAATGCATCCGCGGCCCTCAAGGTACTGCGCTATTCCTTCCAGCATCGAGCTATCTAAACCCACGTCTTCCGGGGCACAGACCGGCCAAGTTTTGCCCGGGAAGCGCACCCCATCGGAGACCGACTGCGTGGTGCGGCCTGCCACGTCCTCCGCGGCGCACAGTCTGAATACGGTTATGCCCGCGACAAGCGCCGTGAAGGCCGTAAGCCCAAGAAGTCTTCGACGATAGAAACCATTTGAATTCATAGGTGCACTCCCTACTATTCGGTAAACAGACGGTGCCGCTACCTTATCCTGACCAGCACCACCCAATCCTCGGCGCTGGGCGCCGTGCATTCAAGGCCCGTCGCTCCCACCTTGAAACTGACCTTCGCGCTGACCAACTCACCCGTTCGAGGATCATACCACTTGATAGCGGTATGCCCTGAGTCGGGCGGAATGTCCAACCCGATTGTGCCGCCATCCGGAAGGTAGCAGGCATAGGCACTTCCGGGATTCGCCAAGCAATAGGCGTGTCCCTCTGCGACGAGTTCATTATGCGGTTCCATGGCGTCAAGCCCCGGGACGACACGGTTGAAGAAGCAACTTAGATGACCCAGCCATTCGTAGGTGAGTAGCGGCTTTATCCCGCCGTCGACCTTTGGGTCGTACCCCATAATGCCCGTCGCGGGCGTGCCTTGCCGCTCATCGTCGTGGAAGAAGAAATGCCCGCCTCCCATCGCGAACGTCCACATGGATACCCGGACGGAAGACTCGCCTAGGGCATAGGGCGGCGACTCAAGCATGACGACCGGACGCGCGGGCGCTTGACTGAAAGCTCTCACCGCAAGGGCGTTCTTGTCCAGACCATGCGTCGCGACCATAACGGCATCGACGTCTTCGCGCTGGGCTTCCCAGTCCACCAGCAACATGGCGCTGCGACGCCGGACAAAGGAGAGCATATGGCTGGTCATATTGTCCTGCCACGCGCCGGTTTCGTACGATCGCTCGTCTTTGTACACGAGAAACACGTTGTCATAGGAGCCAAGTTCATCAATCATCTTCTCCGCATAGGTTTCCCAAACCCATTGCGTCTTCTTGGCCTTGGGCCACGAATCCGACCAGGCTTCACCGACCACCTCGCGCCCGGGGGTGTGAATGACAACGGTTTCGTAGTTGTGTTCCAGATGGCCTCCGTTCGCGACGTTGAAGGGATGGATGGCCCAGTCATTTCTCTCGGCCGAATCGTGCTTGGGCCACCCGAAAAACAGCGTGACGCCCAGACAGATCCCCTTGTCATGGGCATACGATGCGAGGTCCCGTAACCGGGGCCAGTAGTGCTTCTGGGGATCGCTTCCTTCGTCGAACTGCGTAAGGTCCCATTGCCGGAACCGGTCGACCGTCCCGGTTTTTGCTTTCCACGGCGTCGCGCCAGGATAGACGTACCCGTAGCGCTTCTCGATCACGCTGCCGTCTTGCTTCTGGCGGGGCGCAACGAAGGCCCAGATGTGAGCGGCATTGACGCCGCGGTCACTCAGGTCGTTGATCCATGCGTGGTAGTCAATGTTTAGGTCCTGCATGACGCATTGTGTGCCGCTATCACCCACAAGCATCACCACCTTTCCCCGGTAGATGAAGTAGTGTCCGGAAGGACTGATCCGAAGTCCGCCTTTCGAGGGCCACAAATCGGCGTTGCCATGGCTCGTATTGGTCAAGGCATCGGAAGAGAAGCCGAGCAGCACCACGGAAAGGACAAACAAGCCGAGTCCCTCGAAGCGTCCTGGGAAACGTCTCTTCAACGGCTCACCTCCTTGACACGGCATCGCACATGCGAAGCTGGCGGGAATGTGGTCGGGGCACTCCGGTATCCAGCCGGCTCTTTTTGCTCTTTCGCACCCTTCGCATGGCCAAATTGGCTGTGTGCGAGCATTCGCTCAAGATCACCATGGATAAGTCCACCCCATGATTGCATAACAACCTGCCTGCAAGCGCTCTAAAAAGCTTGCGGCGGCTTCTCTCTATTGGGTAAAAGAGATGTAGTTCCTAAGTCTCTACCCAAACATAGCAAAGGTTACCGCAAGTCCAGTAAAGCACAAACACACGGGAGTTTCCACAAAGTCCCAGCACTCCGTTCTGACGAACAAGAGCTGACCTCATTCTCCGGGTTGGTCGTTTTTCAGGTGCTGTTTGACCACCTTTGGTTGAAGCTGCGTTTCGAGGGCTGTTTCGCACATCTCAAGAGCTCCTGCGTCTTTCGACACCACCGTCATTGTGTTGCTTTTCATCGTCCACTTCCTGCTTGGGTTCAAACGCCTGAGCGACGTAGGCTACTACTGCGACGACCCGCTCATGAAACGAATGCTTGGCCTCCATGTCGTGGAACACGTAGTGGATGTCCTGTGCGTTGTCCCATGTGAACGGTACGTCATGAAGGCATACGTAGCGAAGGCCCAGCTCCTTGTAATAGGGCGCGAAATCGTGAAACCCTCGCAGGCATATAGGCCCATTGCACACGTCGTGGAGCGGTTTGACATCTCCCGTCACCTGGGGCGGGTCGATAACTACCGCCGCGTCTTTCATCGTGACCTTTCCTTGTCGTTCCTTGCCCTCGGCGCTGTCCGAAGGGGTTCCGACGGATAAGAAAACGTCAAGGGTAATGTTGTTGTACCACAACCATTCCTTGAACTCCCTCAGGACAGCCATACGCATGCTTTCACCGTCGGTCGCAGCCAGCGCCTCGTTCAGCGGCATCGCGAGGCGGTCCGGACGATGATTCGGCGCAAGTTCGGCGTCCGGGTGTCGCTGACGACGGTCGGGCGGTATTTGGGCCAGTGGGACTTTACGCCGCACAAACCCGTGCACCGCATCCGGAGAGTCCGACAATGGCTGGACAACAACGCTGCTCGGATATGCCTTTTCCTTCTTCCGGGCTACAGTCCCGACGTGAACCCCGACGAGATGGTAAACCAAGACGTCAAGACTAACGCCGTAGGCCGAAAACGGGCTCACACCCGGCCCCAGCTCATAGGCCAGGTCCGGCGCTACCTCGAACGTCGCAGAGTGAATGTGGATTTGGTTCGACGCTGTTTTCATGAACCTTCCGTTCGTTACGCCGCCTCGTGACACTTAGAGCGGTTTGCAACATAAACTGTGGTCGACGTAGTAACTAATGGAGCATCATTGTCAAAATTATGATGGTGGCCGCGCGGCTACGATTCCGCGCCCTTGAATCTTAGCGGTGGATTGACTGCATGAATAGACGAATCTCACCACATGATGCCGCGATATCACCGGCAGGTGCTTCAATACCGCGTGTCGTTTCACTTACGACCTCGACCAAGTGCTCTCGCCATACGGCTCCGAACAGTTTGAGGCGAACAGCCGCAAAGAGTTAGACTTCTCAGGACCGGAGGGTTGGGCAAGACGCCGCCAGGCGTAAAGAGGAGCACCATTATGCGCAAGATAGTTCGCTACAACATCGTCGTTGGCGTTTTCTTCCTTCTGATTTTCCAGGTGGGCTGTCCCTCAACTCCGCAAACCGTCGTAGTCGTGACCCCTGGCGCGACCGAACTGCCTTTGGGCAATTGCCTGGGTTTCGCGGCGAGTTCGACGTTTTCTAAGGATCAGACCTTCACGTGGACCTCGAGCGACCCGCAAGTGGCCGTCGTGACGTCCAATGGTGTGGCCACGGCTTTGTCGGCCGGAACGACTGAGATAACGGCACAGGGAAATGCAAGCGGCGAAAGCGGGTCCGCGTCATTGGAGGTCGTGCCGGGCACGGGGTTCAACACCTCCCTTCCTAGTGACCCTGCGGCCACAAAGCCCACCCTTCAGAGCGAGATCTCCGTAGAACGTTGCGAATGCGTGATCCAATACCATGACGTCGCGGCATCAATCCAGACATGGCAGGGGCGTCGGTTCCACCGGTTGCGTCTGGAAGATGCGGGGGTCATGGGGGACACGGGAAAATCTGAAATGCCTGTGCTTTCTTTGCTCTTTGCCTTACCGCTCGACCCACAAACCAAACAGGCGGCCAGCTATAACATCGACGTGGTGGAAAAAGACCCGAAGACTTACGCCGACGTCTTGCCCTACCCCGCCCAGTCTCCTGCGTGGGACCTTGCTGGCGAGCCCAAGCCGGATTTCGCTCTTGACGAAGCTTTCTACAACTCATCGGGCCCCTACCCGGCGGAGGCCTATTCGACCGAGCAGTATCAGGTCGGAAATCTCAGGATCCTGCGTGTTGACCTTTATCCCGTGCGTTACTATCCCGCGACCAGAGAGGTTGTGCTGAGCCGCCGTATCGACCTCGACGTTGAATTCTCGGGCACCAAGGAGCCGCTGGCTCCTCCTAGTGTTATCGGCGACTACACTGCAGCGGGCCACGTGGGCGACGAGGCCTTGGCGCGAATGATGGTCAACGATTCCGTGGTCCGCCGGCTCGACGCCGAAGGCATGTTGACCCAACTGGCCCCAATCGATCCGCTTATAGTGAATGACGATCAGTTTGAGCTACTGATCGTCACGCGTCCAGCCCTCTACGTCCAGGCGCGCCGACTAGCCCAACACCGCCAGAGCCAAGGATGGCGCGTGGCCCTGGCCTCGCTCAGCGAGACCACCTACCCCGACGAGGATGCCATCCGCGGCTACATTATCGCGCGAGACGAAGCCAACACCGTGACGTTCGGTGGTGCGTATGGTTTTGAGCCCGAGACCTCCTACTGTATGCGGGCCGTTCTTATCTTCGGCGACGTGGAGCTGATCCCCCCATTTGCCGGACTGAATGCGGGCCTCGCAGCAGACCCGACCGATCCGGGAGACATCGTCGGACTCGTCGGCACGGACTTGTACTACAGCGTCCTGCGAGGATTGGATGACAAGCCTGACGTCTGGCTGGGCCGCATTCCCGTCGATGACAGCATAGAGGCGGCGCCTGTAGTGGATAAGCTTATCCAATATGACAGCCTGCCCGACGGCGCCGCGCCGAATCATATGGCCGTCTACGGCCGGTTCCAGGATGACGTCACTGCCCAATTGGCCCTGTCCGGGACGAGCCGGTTTGGAGAAAATGCACTGGTCGTTCTTGGCACTGACACCGCCTACCTCAGCGAGGTGGGCGTAGGTCAGTTCGTACGTCCCACAGGGACACATCGCGACGAGGACTGGTATGAGGTCGTCGACGTGCGATCTGACACAGAGATACTGGTTGCCTCCCGCTATTCCGAGGCAACGGCGTCTGGGGTGGTTGCGGAACTGGGCTTTCGCGATGGCCGGGCTGACTGGCCTTTCATCGATACGACCGAAAGGGTGCGGCGCTTCATGGCCGGAACGGGCGTAACTGTCCGTTACGGCTATACCCACGAGGAAGGTCCCGACCCGATCCTGTTCCAGAACGGCACAGAGTTGCCGCTCGAGTTGCTGGCCTACGGCTGGAACGCTACCGAAGCGACGGTTCACGCCAACTGGATCTCCGGACTCGACGGGATCATTCTGCACCGCGATCATGGCTGGGAGGGTGGTAGCGGCTGGAGCCATCCCTACTACGTCCAGGGGAGTTTTGGCCCCATGACCAGTCCCGACGCCGCGTTCTACCCCTTTGTCCTGAGCATGAACTGCCAGTCGGGCTGGTACGACGCCCCAGCGGACCGCGTCCTCCAGGCTGGCGGCACGATTGCACCCGACTTGTCTACAGACGCGGAGCGAACCTGCTTCTGCGTCGAGGCGCTCCTTCATCCGCAAGGCGGCGCACTCGCGATCATCGGCGCGAGCCGCAACAGCAGTTCCGGATCCAACGACCTAATCACGGACGGTGTGTTCAGGGCCATGTACGCTGACTATCTGGAAAGCAATGTGCGTCCCATGCCTTACGGCTTCACAAACGACATGGTCGGGTCGGTCGTGCTCGTCGGTAAGTTCTACCACGATATCTACGAGACACGGTCCGCGCGTTCCCAGTACTACTACGAACTCTACAACCTCTTTGGCGACCCCACGACCAGTCTCAGGTTGCCGGCCCCCTGAGCTTTGGCGGCATGCAGGCGGCTTATTCCGAAGTTTCCAGGCGACCAAGCCACGTAAGTCTCTACCGGTTCTGAGCTTAACGAGCTTTTAACTGACGCTGCTCACGGCATACCTTGCGCCGGGTCATCACTTTAGAGACGACCTACTGCCTCGGACAGCCTGAGAATCAGCACGTCCTTCTCCACATTTCTGCCACACGAGACAGCACCCTCCTAGTCTGCTGGCATCTGCTCGGACTTTTCCATCAGATACCGATATGTCGTGTCCGCAGCTGGCCTCAGTGTATACCAACCATCACTTCTAAGGCTAGGGAAGTCCACGCTCCATTTCGATATCACGAACCCGCCACACCGGGCCGTGGAGACCTGCTCGCCGTTTACGTCAACTATCAAAAAGCTTCCGGAACTCGGCCCAAGGTCTGCAAGGGCCTCCCTCACTCGGCGGTCATCTTCATACTCCCACACGTGCAGCACACCGTCACTCGCGACATAGAACTCCCGGTTCGCTCTCCATACCCACGGCCATTCACAAGGTTTCTCTGCGAGCGTTCGTGCCTTGAGGAAAAGGCCATCCTCATCTTTGTAAAAGGTATATCGCCTTACAAAGCAATTGTTTCCACCTTCTACCAGCTCGTGCGCGACAAAACAGTCAGGTGTCTCTGTGGGCGCTAGATCTATCCAGTCCGCCGTGATTTCCATGTAAAATAACTCTCTCAAAGGCGTCACGGAGAGGATTCGCAGTCCGGTCCGGTCAACCCGCAGCAAGTCCTCACAGACAACAACCACCGTGCCTTCCGATTTGGTTTCGACAGAGACCATCGACACGGGATGTAGATCAGGGCCCCATCCCCGATCAGGCACTGCAGTGGCCGTCACTGGAAGCTGTGCCGCCAGGCGAAAGTCCCGCCCGTCTAAAAGGGAATAACCCCAGGTGTCCCAAACGGTTGGCCCGCTAGCTAGTAGAACCCCACAATTCTCGACAGATGCGATAACGGCGTAACGAGGCCGAAAGTGGCCGATGTCGGGAATCACGCGGTCATGATGTTCCGGGTCGCTCGAGAGTCCTACATAACAGATTCCCTGGCGATCCGTCGAGGGGGAAAGCAGGTGCTGAAGACGCTTATGCCAAGGCAACCTGTAGCTCTGCCTCCATACGGGATGGCGAGGGTCAGTTCCCGGCACTAACTCAGGAGTACCACGCGGAATCGCGCTTGCCGGAATCGTGGTGAGCACCCTTGCCTCTTTTTTGTCGAAGTCCAAGCTGCAGACTACATAGAAAGCACCGTCCCTGAGGACTGCAAGAGCTGTATCGTTCGCCGCACGAACGAGATCAAGGATCAGCACCCTGTCATCGCCCACCCTCCCCAGAGCACTTTGGCTCGGCGCGCCACATCCTGTTCCCGCAAGTATGAGTACGACACACGAGAACAAAGTGTTCCTTGCCAGAACAGACACGTTTCTTCGCCTGTGCTTTGTGGCTCGTCTCTCCGACCACCTCGAACTAAGGAAAAACGCCGTGCGTACTATGATAACACACGCCACGTTGGACCTCGCTTCCTAGCTATAGCTATCTCCCCTCGAGCGGATTCACATAGCTTACATCGGCCATGCCAAGCTGATCCTTTGCAATCTTTGCGAACGCACGGATGCCCGTCACTCCGCAAGGAGGTTTATGGGGAAGACAGTCCCCGGCTCTTTTACTAGCAGCAATGACATCGTCGGAAAAGGGACCGTCGCAGTACTGGCTGCATTTGTCGATATATGGTTGGGCTTGAGGATTTGCGTCAATTAGTCTCTTGCAGCACTCCTCGCAATGCCTCTTGAATGTCTCCTTCTGTGTGCAGAATCAGAAGGAACGGCCTTGTCTGACGTAGTCATCATACGTCATACGGTCTGAACGGTTGCAGCTGCAACCGCCAACTAGGCCGACGATGAGTCCGATCACAACCATTGCAGTCATAAGAAGCCATTGTCCGTCATAGTCCCAACAATTACTCGGGTTTCCGGTAACATAGCCATAGACATTCGGCCCGTCGACCATCCCCAGCGGATCCCGGGACAAGCACCTGGCGAGTTCCGGGCTGTAGATACGGTAGGGGAAGGAGTACAGGCCGCTGGCGGGGTCGAGGGGTCTGCCGGTGAAGGCGGCGGGCAAATCCGTAAGCGGCGTTGTGCCGCTGGTCGTCCGTTCGCGGCGTTTCTGGTCGCCGCCGTAATCGTAGGAGACGCTGCTTTCGCCGGGGAAGTTGGACGTGACGCTGTAGAGCGTGTCGCCGTAGCGGTAGGCGTAGCTCGCGCTCACGCCGTCTGCAACGTATTTCGACGCCATCCGGCCCCACGCGTCATACGTGAAATGCGTCGTGATGCTGTTCACCGTGCGCGTGCTGAGTTCGTTGCCGCTGTCGAAGGTGAAGGCTGTGGTGGTGTTGCTCAGGCTCCCGCCGATGAGCCGGATGTCGTCCACCCGGTAATCCGAGTACGGCGCATTCCCGAACCGCAGGTAGGATGTGGTTGTGATGCTTGCGCTCGACGTCTCGAGAATCTTTTCCATGGCCCCGCCCTTCTCGCCGCGCCACACCGTCACGTTTCCGCCGTCGGCTACAACACGCACATCATACCACGCGTCCTCGGTCGTGGCAATCGTCTCGGTGTCCAGATACTGGTAGCTGCCCCCGTTGATCTTCTGCGCGAGCCTTGCCCTGTCTGGAAACAGAAACAGGGCC
>CAZBQH010000103.1:0-3623 GCA_964493915.1 uncultured Nitrospiraceae bacterium | reverse complement strand
CATTTCCATCTCGTCGCCCATCGATTCTTGCAGAAAATTTAGATACTCGGCCGCTTCAAAAAGAATCTTGGCCTTGATGTTGTCTTCAACGCGCCGCGCATCGAGGGCCAGAAGGTGCAGCATTTCCACGTGATCAGTCATATCATAAATCCTTGCGCTCATAGGCCGCCCACCTCGCGCCGCAGTTGGCGCAAGGTGGCGGTCTTTTCAGAGTTAAGAGGGCGCTGATCACCACTCAATTTTGTTTTCCAGCAAAAGGTTTTCTAGCTTTTCGACCTTATTGCGGAGAGTGCGGTTTTCGACCGTTAAGCTCATCACCCTCTGTTGAGACGCGCCCAGCTGCTGGACAAACCAGTCATTGCGCAACGGCTCGCGGCCCGGGGGCAGTTTGCTTTGTTCATTCATCGTCGTCCTCCCAATCTTCGATTTCGCCTGTTCCGCCGCACTGGTCGCAATCGCCCCATTCGGTGTCCAAAAAGCCGCCATGCGGGGCGCCATAGTCTGCGACGGGGAATTCGTATTCTAATTGCCCCGCCCCCTCGCATTTAGGGCAGGTTTTCAATCCAATGTATGTCATCCCAATTCCTTCCCCATAACGATCTCCCGCCAATTCGGCTTGAGGTGCCCAAAATCGCGCGGCTCGGTCACAAGCGTGTGTTCTTTGCAGACGCCGCACCGATCCGGATGCCACGTCGCGTATTTGTTCGACTCGCCCCGGCCCAGCCGCTTGCCGCAGGCAGCGCAGATCCAATCAGGATACCGGCGGGGCATGGTGCTCCTCCATGATCAACGTATCGTCGTCTACAGACGCCGGCCCATAGGCGTAATCGGTGGCCCGCAGGATCAGAGCCGCGATTGCGTCCGACCCCTGCACCGGGCCGCCATCGCGATCCCAGTATGCTTTCAAGAGATGCGGCCACGCGCTGATCTTCTGGGGCCGCGGACCGTGGCGCCCGACCTTAAACGTCACGTGCCACGGCCGCTCTTCTTTGTTGGGCCAGACAAGGTCCAGATCGAAATCGCGCGCCAGCTGATCGAACTGTATGATGTTTGGCAGCTGATCCTCCGATTTAAAATAAAACCGATTCATGCCTCTTCCTCCGCGTCCGGGCCCACAAAATCCTTCGCCTGTAGCGCCCAAAGGATAAACGACGCCCGCGCCTGCCCCACCCGGTGGTGCACCTCGGCCCGCGATATGCGGCCCGCGTTGAACAACCGCTGCAAGGCATTGCCCACCATCTTCACATCGGCCTTCACCTCGTTGGCCACCTCGCGCGTCGTCATGTACGCAATGTCCGACCAATCGCTCGACGCGCTCAACGCGTCAAAGCACATCTGATCAAGCGATCGGCCCGTGATCGGATCATGCCCGGTCAAAACCTTGGGCAACGGCGGCAACTCAATCCCATCCCGCGGCACGCGGACCGCGCGCCACGGCGTCCGTTCCCTCATTTCGTTCATGTTGGGCACCAGCACAGCGTCCACCCGCTCGCCGATCTGCAGCTGCGCGCCGTTGACGACAGAGGCAGGGATAAATACCTGCTCGCCGCCGTCGCTCAACTGCGCAAACCCTGACCCGCTTGCGATGATGTTGATGATGATGATTTCCTGAAGATCGATATTGACTGCAGTGTTCATAAAAGCCTCGTTGTCTAAAGAAGAATACCCCGAACATAAGCCCTCTATCACGTTAGTCAATACATAAAAAAGCACTTGACATATAACGGCAGGGGCGTCATCGTTAACCAAAACAGGAGCCCCCATGCACGACGGCCCACAACGCATTAGGAGCAAGACATGTCTAAATTTGACGAAGTCCAAGAAGCGGCCAAGCGACGCGCAGCAGGGTTCACGGCCAGCGAAACGCTGGCCCGGACGATCGTAGCGGCCGCCCAAGGCGACGCCCGGCTGGCCTACGACTATCTCGACGCGCTTAACAAACATGTCACAGACATTTTGCAGGGTAAGAAGCAATGACGGGCGTTGCCGAAGACTACCACGTCTGCCCGCGCTGTCAGGGTGTCGGTATTATCGAGGTCGTGTGGCAGAGCGTATCGCCCGATGCCGCCGACGCCGCCGAATGCCCAATGTGTGACGCCTACGGCTATGTGCCCCGCGCGCAAGCCGAGCGTTACGACGAAGGCCGCAAGCTGCGGCAAGCCCGCATCGCAGCCGGGAAGAGTCTGCGAGACGCCGCACAAGAGCGCGGCATAACCACCAAGGAAATGGGAGACATAGAATGGGGAAAAGCATGACCAAGAAAGAAAATCCGATTTGCCGCAGCTTCCGGCAGGATTTCCCAGAATTCGTCGCGCGCGCCGAGGCGCTGGGCGTTAACATCAGCCTTGGCGAAGGCCGCCGCAACGGCCGCGAGCGGGTGTTCTGGCTCGACGGATACAAGCAGTTGACCGGCTATACCACTCGCAGCGACGGGATGCCCTTCACGCGATGGGACGCCGAGAAAAACATTGACAAGATCCTGACCCAGATCGAGGAGGACCGCGCCGCCACCGCAGAGCTGTCCATCCCCGACCGCTTCGCCCGCGTCATGGCCGAATTCCGGCAGATGGTCCCGCAGTATCGGATGATCGGCGAGGTGCGCCAGCCGAACGGGGACCGCGGGCATGTGTTCTTCATGGCCGATTACGACGGCGGCGTTTCGCTGGACGGCGCCGAGGTCGCCAAGGCCAAAGCCAAGTGGCAGCAGGGCGAGACCGACAAAGCGCACATGGCCCGCTTTTGCGATATGCTCGAAGCCGACTTCGCGCGGCGGCAAGAGGAGGTTGCGGCATGACCACCCTATGCCCATCATGCAAAGAACCCGTTGACCACCCGTCGGGCGATGGCTGCGCGGCGATGACGAAGCACCGCATCGACTGGAAAGCAGAAATGGCCGCGCTCGACGCATCGTTGCCCGAGCGGCTGGAGGCGATAGCCCAGTCCGCCGCGCGCTCTGGCCTGCACATCAAAGACCTCCGCGTCATGCCCGCAGCGGGCGTGGCCGACCTGATTTACGAGGCGCTGGACGAGATCAGGCAGCACAGGGGGATTGAGGATGACTAAGTCCGTTGCGCTGGTTTATTGGGACCCGGTATTGGGCGACACCCTGACGGGGAAGCGTGTCGCGTGTGACTACGCAACAAGCATTTCGCCGGTGCTGGATGTGTATTTGTCGTTCACCTCTACCTTCGTGTTGGAGGTCGAGGATTTTGGCAAGGCCTTCCCCGCAGCCATTGCGTTCTATGAGGGCGACACGCTTTTGGCCGTCCAAACGCTGAAGAAGTTTGGCGTCAGACATGTAACGCCCGGAGACACAATCACCGTGTCCCCGCCGGATAAAGAGGATGGGGCTGATGGCTAAATGGAAAGAACTACCCCCATCGCCCGAGTCGATCGTGCGGGCGGCGCTGGAGAGGGCGGCGGAAAGCGCTGACAGCATAGCTTTGCCAATGGACGGCAGGCTTGCAAAGGCGCAGGCGCATTACATGCGGAGTGTCATACGAGACACTATCCGATCCCTCACATCCGACCCCGCAGAGGTGGCGGCGATCATCATGGCGGCAGGAGAAACAAATGACTGACAAGCTACATGAAGCCATCGTTAAAGCGGCGCTGGAGAGGGC
>CAZBQH010000102.1:0-2765 GCA_964493915.1 uncultured Nitrospiraceae bacterium | reverse complement strand
TGTGAACAAGGCCGCGGCCGAGCCGTCCTCGACGGCCATATCGCCGAGAGCTATGGCGCTGCCGTCCTCGAATGTCACCTGGGCCTCGGCCCAATCGGATTGGTCGCACGCAATACCATCGCCTGCGTCGCCTACGATGAGGACCAACTCCGTCGCACCGCCCAGGTTTACCTCGACTGGAACCGGCGCCATCCCTTCCCGCAGCACAGGCGAATGAAACGCCTCAGCCCCTTGCACCTTGACAATGAACTCGACGCTGCCGCGTCCGCCGCTCGTCTGCTCGTTGCTGTCGATCCCCACCAGGGCGTTGAACATGCGGCCCGGCTTCGGCAATCGTACCACGACCTCGCTCGGTGCATGGCAATAAAGCCCGCTGGTATGGGGTCCTCCGAGCTCGAGGGGCTTGCCGGCGCGTGCATTCAGCTGCACGGGATCGTAGTTGCAGACCACATAAAGCCCGGGCTCCATTGCCACTGTCGCAGTCTTGTCCAGCAGTTTCGCGTCTGCCCAACGTTGCGCCTGGGCCAGTTCATCCGGCGACGCCGTGGTTCCATAGGCAAAACCACTTGCCATGGTTAACACCATCCCTTCTATCCAAACGAGCACCCGTTTCATCGTTTCCATTCCGGGCCCATCCCTTAGCCCCTCCCCTGTTCCTCAAGGGCGGGTCCAGCCTGACGCTTTGCTCAGAAGAAAGTCAAACGTTGCGACGAAGCGGCCAAGGTGCTTGCCATTCAAGCAAAGCATGCATAGAATAGCGCGTCTGTCTGGGAGCAGGAGGCCAACAGAGCTTCTCACTGATACGAAAGGTTCCTATGGCGAGAAACCAATCCGCGCCAAGAATCCGCCGCGGCCGCCCGGCTGCCTCGAAGCCTGCGCCTGTTGGCAAAGAGGTCTGGAAACCTGGCACGATGCTGAATCCCGTACCGGTGGTGCTCGTTACGTCAATCGGACGGCACAACCGCCCGAACGTGATGACCGTGGCCTGGACGGGAACCGTGTGCAGCGACCCGCCGATGGTGTCCATATCCTTGCGCAGCGAGACCCTGTCGCACGGGCTGATCCAGGAAACCCGCGAGTTTGTTGTGAACGTTCCCACTGCGCAGATGGTCCGCGCCGTGGACTATTGCGGCGTCCTGTCAGGGCGTAACGTCGATAAGTTCGAGAAGACCGGGCTGACGCCCGTCCCTGCCTCGAAGGTGCAGCCGCCAGTGCTCCGCGAATGCCCCATCAATCTTGAATGCATGGTCCGTCAGGAGATTGTCTTGGGCCTGCACACCCTGTTCATCGGCGAGATCGTCGCCGTGCAGGTGAACGGCGAGTTGATCGATGCTGAGGGCCGGTTCGCCATCGAGAAGGCCGGACTCCTTGCCTACGCCCACGGCGGCTACTACGCTTTGGGCAGGAAACTCGGCTTCTTCGGCTTCTCCGTGCAGAGAAAGCGCGCCCGCCGCCCCGGGAAGGCGTAGCTGTGCAGCATACTGCGATGCCTGAAGAAAGCACCGAACCTGTTGGCTGGTTGTTCGTTTCGGAGGCGCAATGAGCAAGCCCTTGCCGCCTACATGCCTTCTCCTGGCTCTTTTGCTGATGCTGGGCGTTCACTTTGCCATGCCCTTGAAAGCAGTGCTTGGCTTCCCCGCCAACCTTCTCGGGGCAGCTCCCCTGTTCGCCGGCATCCTTCTGAACATCCTCGCGGACAGGTCCATCAAGCGCAGCGGAACTACGGTTAAGCCGTTCCAGGAGTCGAAAGCTATGGTGACCGAAGGCGTTTATCGGATCAGCAGACACCCCATGTACTTGGGCATGGTCCTCATTCTCACTGGACTTGCCGTTCTTCTCGGGTCAGCAACGCCGTGGGTTGTTGTTCTTGTGTTCCTCGTTCTGCTCGAGCTGGGCTTCGTCAGGCACGAGGAAGCTCAGATGGAGGCGGCCTTCGGCGAAGAATACCAGGCGTACCGGAGAAGAGTGAGAAAATGGCTGTGAACCTTCTGCGGTTCAAGCCGGAATGGTAGAACTCGATGTACAAAGCACCGAACATCGAAGCGGGATACGGTGCCGCGCGACGCGTGCGCGAGCTGAAGGGGCGCGTGCAGGTTGTTACGATGGACGCGCCCTGGCGCGCATTCCAGGCGCTGTATCCATGGGAGCCTCATGCCGCGCATTTCGTGCGCGATATGGACTTGACCACACTGCAGGATCTCGAACAGCGTCTTGCCCCCTTCGACCTGGTCGTCGGGATCGGCGGCGGGTCTGCATGCGATACGGCGAAGTACTTGGCCTGGCGGCGCGCTTGTCCCTTGGCGCTCGTGCCCAGTATCATCTCAGCCGACGCCCCCTTCACCGATGCCGTAGGCGTTCGCGTTGGCGGCGCCGTCCGTTATGTAGGGCACATCTGGCCGCAAGACATCCTTATCGACTATGTTCTAATTCGCCAGGCGCCCGCCGAGCTCAACCGCGCGGGCGCATGCGACATTATGAGCATCCATACGGCCCTGTGGGATTGGGAATGCGCCTACCGCGCGGGCAGCGTGGTTTACGACCGTGGTGCGGCCCAAGAGGCGCTTGCTTTGCTCGAGGAACTTGATGCACGGGCCGAGGACGTGTTCGGCGTGACGCCAAAAGGCATTGACACGATGGTCGACTTGTACCGGCGGGAGGTCGCGGTATGCGCGCGGCTGCGGACGAGCCGGCCCGAAGAAGGTTCCGAGCACATCATGGCCTACGCTCTTGAATACCTGACCCGGCGCCGCTTTCTCCACGGTGAT
>CAZBQH010000101.1:0-7801 GCA_964493915.1 uncultured Nitrospiraceae bacterium | reverse complement strand
TCGTGTGTTCGAGCATGGACCGTGTACCGACAAACGCACAGTACTGCTTGGGGCGGGCCTCGCCGAGCCAGTGACTGATCAGGGGCCGCATCCGTGTGCCCTTCGCCTCCGGCAAGCACAATCCCGTACCGCGACGCGATGTGGCGTGCCGGCCGGCACGTTGTGGCCGCGTTGAACGATCGAGAGTTCATACTGTCGTATGTATCTGGAACCACAATCCTCTCCTGTCAACAGCGTATTCGGAACGCGTGCTCATGCCGCGTTCATTCACGAATCGCTCTCGTAAGTCTTGATCGCTTGCTTCTTCATGAGCGTTCTTGCGCTTTGAGAGTCCAGGAAGTCTTCCAAGCCGTCACGCCGATCACTCGCCCACATCAAACGAGTCTCCTGCGACGGAAGCGAAATCCTTGCCCAGCGCCTTCCGCAACTCATCCGTCGTTCCTTGGAAAACGAGCGTTTTGGAGTGCCTGTCGATCACATTTGCTCTTCCGCCCAGGCCATCGACTATGGCAAGCAATTGCTCGAGTTCGTCGAATTCCGCATGCACGCATTGCCCTCTGATGTCGATTGCGTAACGCGCGCGGATTGGGCAGATGGGGTTGAGTACTTCTTCTACGGCGGAATTCCTTCCGGTAAAAGCCGCTTCCGAGGATTGATTCCAGACTGTCATGTGCCTTCCTCCCTTCGCATGGTTTCAGAAGATTGAGACGGGAAAGCCTTTGGATTCAAAGGTCAGCCCCTGCCGCAGCTCTCAACATAGCAGCCAAATGTAAAACCCGGGCAAAAAGTGCGTAACATCTGGGTGAAGCTTCCGCCCTGCCAGAAAAGGGGCGTCAACCGCCTCTTCCTCGCCTGGCGGGGCGTCACGTACCGAAACGCCACATCGAACCCCAGTTTGATCCAGCCTCAAGCGCCACGTGTATGTGTTCAGCCAGAACCGGCACGCTGAACGGCTTCTTTATGAACCCGGGGCAACCTCTTGAAAGCGCTTCAATGGCCAGCGATCCACTCAACTCTCCCGACATAAGCAGGCATGGCAGTTCCAAGCCCTCGCGCCTCAATACTTCGACGAGTTCCAGCCCGGTAAGGTGCGGCATGTTGGAGTCCGTCAGTAAGAGGTCGATGGGCGCGGGAGCTTCAACACCATCTACCAGCAGCGTGAATGCCTCTGAAGCGTCATTTGCCGTTGTTACGAGAAACCCCGCGCGAGACAACCCCTCCGACAAATAGGTGTTCACACTTGGTTCGTCATCGACCACGAGAACGTGCTTTTGCATCATCGAGTTCTCCCGCGAGATTCATTGCTTATTCGAGCCACACTCACGAGGGTCCGCACCGCGACCCCTCGTTGTGACTCTCATTGCGTCCGAATGGTGTTCTCTATTTTGCCCAAACGAATCTGAAGATCCGGCAAGGCGCAGGCAAAATTTCCGTAAAGAAGGCGGCGGAGCTCAGGCCGCTTGTCGTCAAGCTATTTTGGATCCTGCGTATTCATCAAGATTCTCGTCCGTGTTGCGGACAAAAAGCGCGTAACAGTGGCCGGAGAACCACGGAGATACTTGAGCGCGAGCCACGAAGTGGAGTCCGTGAACTCTCATGGCGTCGGAAACCTGGTCGATTGTCTGGGCCGGCAGATGCCTCTTGCCACGGAGCCGGCGCCCCATGCGGCGCCAGAGGGTCCGCGGAGTCCGGGCATCCCGAAAGGTTACGATCAGCCACCTTCGGGTCAGCAAGGCCAAACCCCGGAAGTACTCCTCGATCACCTCCGCTTCGTAGATGTGGTGCGTCAGGCGCAGGGATATCACCCCCTCGAATGTGCGTTCTGCGGGGCCAACGTTCAATAGGTCAAGGACCCTATAGCTGGCGGCGCGGTTTTGAGTCTGCTGGCGGGCGATGTCCAGCATGTGGGTCGAAATGTCACCCAGATGGACCTCATCCGCATGCTCCTTGATGACATTGAAGAAACGCCCGGGGCCGCTTGGGGCGTCAAGAACGTCATGACTGTGTCCAACGTGCCGGAGCAAACCGTGGAGAATGGCGCATTCCACATGGTGCGCCAGGCGCTTGTTCCACCTTCTGTATTTGTCATCGTGATTACGGCTGCCTTCGGCGGACAGATAGTATTTCAGCCTCTGCTCACTCAGCCCGTGATTAAGATTGATGCCGGTCATCTGACAGCCCCTTCTCAGACGACATCCCGAAAGTTCAGGACACTATTGGGTATTTTGTCCGGCCAATGCTGAAAATTCGGTAACACGCAGGTAAAATCACGGTAAAGATTACGGGGCCATATCAAGCTTGCCTGGTTTCATTGTGACCACGCGCGAAACCGGCCACGGGTTCCACGGATGCGCCGAAGTATATGGGTTCCAACGGGTAAGCACGGCACGGCCCCCCCGAAGAGACGCTCTGCGGGACCGGCATCCCCGGTTCGCAAGATGCAAGACAGCCTCAAGAAGCGAGCGCGAGGGCCAAGGCAGAAGCCACCTGAGCACTTACCTGCTTCTCGTGCGCCCTCGCGATGACGGCCTCGTAACATTGGGAGCAGTACCCGTTCCATACCTGGTGCCCCACGGATGGCAATGGCATCTCTCTCCACTGTCCGTCGAAAAGGACCTTCTTGCACACGCAGCATTGAACAAGCACGCTACACCGTCCTTTCTGACAACTTGTGCGTAAACTCTGGAATGAGCCCTTCCCGCGCCAGAACGCATCTTGGGGGCCTTGATGCTAAATGTGGGCCATGAAATGAACAGCGAATCTCGAGGCGAGAAAGATTTCGCAGACCGCCGCATAGGGGATTCTGAGAACATTGATGCTCAAGAACCGGCCTGTCTTTATCCGTTCCACCAGGTCCCGCCGAAAGGCGTTGAATTGGCGGCGCTTCGCCACATAGCGAATCGCGATGTCTTCATAACCAGCTATGATAGTTTGAGTTACAAAGTGTTCGGCGTCGACGACATGGTTCCAGGCGACTGCCTGTTCATCGAAGGCCTGGAGGTAACGCTCCACGTCCGCTGCTTTCTTTCGCAGCTTACGGCGGACTAAGAAGCTAATCTGACTGCCTGCGCGGCTCAACTGGCGTAATCCCTCCGCAGTGTTCGACAGAAGCACTTTAAGTTCCTTGGCGGCGTCGGAATAGCGCCCTTGGAGGCTGTAGTCCGCAACGCGTCGCTGCACCTCCGCCCATTTCGCGCGCAGATCGGCGAGGGTTGCCCAGCGCGGATCCTCGGGCTTGCGGGTTAACATCCAGATCTCCTGGAACTCAAAGAAGAGGCCAGCATACACCTTGAGGCCGTGAAAGGAATCCTTTATCCGGCGCCACCCGTACCGCAGTACACTTTCGCGCGGAAAGGCCGGACGCCGGGAACGGCGGTCCTTGAGGCGGAAGACCCCGGTCGCCATCGGGTGTAACCCTTCCAACGCTGCGTAGCGGTACCAGATGGAGAGCCCAAGCACTTGCCGGTAGTTCCGCGGCTCGGTGCGCAGCAAGGCGGCGATGATGTTCTCCTTGCTGTAGAACCCGTGCATGGCATCGTCATAGGCGGCCCGCCATGCACCGTTCGGCATCAGGCCGTGCTGGAACGTCTCATGAAGCCCATCATAGTCATTGCATTCCGCGTCCATAAGCACCTTGTCTTGAACCATTTGCCAATGGTCGCGCGACCCAGGCAACGGCGTCAGCATGAAGAAAGACGCCAGATCCACTCGGATCTGCTTGCGCAGGTACTCGATGTCCTGGTGGACGGACTCACGCGAATCGAAGGGCAAGCCAACGATGTACCCGACGTGCACGAGGACATCGTGCTGATGCCACAGTTCCACCATCTGCTGGTATTCTTGCGTCCGGTTGTGGCGTTTCCCGACGGCCTCAAGATTCTTCGGGTTCACGCTTTCCATGCCGATGAAGGCCAGGTAACAGCCCGCCTTGGCCGCCTTCTCGACGAAGCCCGGGATACGGTGCGCCTGCGTGTCCGTCTGCATCATGAAGCGGATCTTGGTCCCCTGTTTTCGCAGGGCGATAAGCCCGTCGAAGATTTCCTCCCACACGGGATTTCGTGAGAAGTTGTCATCGGTGAAGAAATAGAGACGAATCCCGCGCGCGTAGTTCTCCTCGATAGCCTTGAGCACCAACGCCGAGGGGCGGTAACGCATTTTGTGCCCTTGGACGTTGATGATGGTACAGAACGAGCAGTTGAATGGACACCCCCGGCTGGTATCGATCGTGGCCGTATGCCGACCGAAAAAGCGGCGCTGGAGTTTGCCGTTGGCAAGCGGCACAGGCGCGTCGGCCAGATTCGGGAATTCCCTGATGTCGTAAACGGGTTTCATTGCCCCGTTTAAGGCGTCGCGCAGCAGCATCGCCATGGCCCCCGGCGCTTCTACTTCGCCTTTGACCACCGTGACCCCATTATCCAGAAGTCGCTGGAGTTCGGGCGATGGCTTTTCGAAGAGTGCCAACATGCCACTCACGTGGAAGCCGCCGATCATGACCTGTACGCCCTTTTCGCGCAGTTCCAGAGCAAGGTCCGACGCGCGCGTGAATTGGTTGGTCTGCACGCCCACAAATCCCACCACGACCGTGGTGTCGGAGCGTCGGTTGATCTTCGCGAGACGGCGGATCGGAATTCGCTGTACCGTGTCGTCGAATGCGTCCACGGTCACTTGGACATCCGGACCCAGGTCGCCCTTCTCCGCCACCCCGCGAGTCAGGCTCTCCAAACAGCAAAGGGTGTTCGAAGGCAGAACACCACGCCAGAAGCGCACCACATAACCGTACTCATCATAACGTGA
The DNA here is from genome assembly GCA_964493915.1 of uncultured Nitrospiraceae bacterium. Classification (GTDB taxonomy): domain Bacteria; phylum Hydrogenedentota; class Hydrogenedentia; order Hydrogenedentales; family SLHB01; genus CAZBQH01. The sequence goes on along the minus strand of CAZBQH010000101.1, from coordinate 3,007 downwards.
TGGGCGAATGAACACTACGTGTAAGTGCTTCATATGCCTGTTTCTCCGGTGAAACTTCTCCATGCATATGAATATCAGGCCTCAACTCGTCTCTGTTCACGGGAGACGCAATGAGCACGCCCCTTCGCGCCTCGAGCATAACAAGGTGTCTCTTCCCACACCGGGTCCGCACTACCGTACCCCTGCCGCCGCCCTCACGAGCGGCGACAGGGGGCGGGAGAAACGTACGCCGGCACGCCGTCTTACTCAAGCGCGCCTATGCCGAACCCGGGCTGGTCATGATGCTCGCGCATCAGAAGCCGCGGGGTATGTGCCCCAAGAGCAGGAGTATCAAGACAACTACGAGCACCACTCCCAAGAGGCCGCTGGGGCCGTAGCCCCAGTTCCGGCTGTAGCCCCATCTGGGCAAACCGCCCACGACCAACAGCGCCAGAATTACCAACAGAATCAAACCCATGTCAGGCTCCTTTCTTACGTTGTCACTACGGGGTCGGCTGTTTGCTGCTGCTCTTGAGCAACCGCACACTGCCGCGTCCCTCTCATCACCATAATTATCCCGAACAAACGCAAACCTTGGGCAAAGCGGCGGTGAAACTTCGGTAAGCTTCCGCGCATTCACCGTAATACCGGCAACCATTGGACCAGGAAACTCGACCTGCGAAGAAAGAGTGTATGCATTTAGTCTGCAGCGAGATCCGGCCTATTTCCTCGAAATCCCGCCGCGATCCCTGCTTCCAAAAATGCCCTGAAGATTCATCTTGAGTGCGTCCGGGTAATCTGAGGCCTCTTCGGCGGCCTTCTGAGTGACAATCTTCTTCTTCACGAGGGTGACGAGGGCCATGTTGAAGGTTTGCATGCCGTCCTCCTCGCCGTCGGCGATGACATTGGGAATGCGCTCGATCTCGCCATCGCGGATCAGCGGGGCAACCCCCGGGTCGTTGAACATGACCTCCACGGCGGGAACGCGGCCCTTTCCGTCGGCGGAAGGGAGAAGCCGCTGGGCAACGATAGCGCGAAGCTGGAGTGCAAGCTGCGACCTCACTTGGGCGTGCTGGTCCGCCGGAAACATGTCCAGGATACGGTCTATGGTCATCATGACATTCGTGGTATGCAACGTACTGAATACGAGGTGGCCTGTTTCAGCCGCGCCCAAGCACGCCTGAAACGTTTCCGCATCGCGCATCTCCCCAATCAGGATGACGTTGGGATCTTCTCGCATGATGGCTCGAAGGCCCGTCTTGAAATCTTTCGTATCGATCGAGACCTCGCGTTGACTCACGCTACATTTCTTGTCCGCATGCAAATACTCGATGGGATCTTCAAGCGTCAGGATATGGCTCTGGCGAGTCGCGTTGATTCGGTCAATGAGCGCAGCCAACGTGGTCGATTTCCCGCTGCTTGTCGTTCCTGTCACAAGTACCAGGCCGCGGTCAAGTGATGCAATGCGCTCCATCGCCCGCTCAGGCAGATTCAGCGTTCGAAAGTCCCGAATATCGGACTTGACATAGCGGAAAACCATGGCGGGGGTGCCACGTTGCCGGTAGCAGTTCACGCGGAACCGGCCCAAGGCCGGAACGCTTGCCGCAAAGTCTCCATCGCCTGTTTCAAGAAAGTACTGTTTCTGTTGCGGACTGATAACCTCGTCCAGGAATCGCATCAAATCGCTTTCGGCCAGTTCACGGATTTCCGTGAATCTTAAGACCCCTTCGATGCGGATTGCGGGCGGTCTCCCCACTTTCAGGTGGATGTCGGACGCCCCATTCTCGAGCGCATAGGCCAGAATTCCCCGCAACGAAAGTTCCTCGAGCGTCATCTTTTTCCTATCGGTATGAATTGGAGTACCCAAGGGCACCTTCTTTTCCTTCACTCCTGCCTTACCCTGCGACTTGAGTTGGCATCAGGCAAAACATCATGGCGAGGAAGGCGGCAGGTCCTGCCGCCTTCCTCGGAGCCGGGAGCCGTCATTCAAACATCGTCTTCAGGTCGTCAAACGCGTTTTCGACGCCCTCCTTGACTTTCTCCCAGCGGTCAGCGCTTCCCTCTATCAGCTCATCGAGTTTCTTGGCCGCCACGTCGCGCTTCTCTTTCGCTTGTGCGAGCTTCGTCTCCAGGTCCTTCTTGGCTTCCCCCTCGGTATTGGCGGCGCGGGCCACTAACTCCTCGTATTTTGCGTCGAGTTCCTCCAACAACTTCCGCGTCTCAAGGGCATATTCTTCCCGCGCGGCTTTGGCGGCCTCGGCTGCGGCATCCGCGGCTTCGCTCGACGGCTGCTTCGCGACGGTGATTTTCAGAAGGTTCGAGGCATCGGCGCCCTTCGTCGGGTGTCCCATCACCTTGACCGTGAAGTCACCCAAGGAGGCGTCGTCGGCAGCGCTTAGCGTGAGTTTCGTTTCCGTGTCCTCTCGCTTGATGGACGGTTTGGCGGGCTTGATGGTCACACCCTCGGGTAATCCTTCGAACTTGAGCGTAACGTCACCGTCCATGTTTCTGCCCCGCTTGATGCCAATAGATACTGCTACGGTCTCCCCTTGGTTGAGTTTCGTAGACAACATCGGTACGTCCAAACTGAAAGTTTCCTCGCTCTGCCCAACTGTTGCCTGTCCAGAGGCAGGACCGGCAGCTCCGGGACCGCCCGAAGTCCCCTGGTTGCAGCCCGTTAAGGCTATCAATGCTGCAAACAAGGCGGTAAAGATCATATTCTTCATGGGTCGTCATCCTTTCCAGTAGTCCACGAAACAGTCTTGTGTCCGCGGAACGCCAAATCACTTGAGCTCATGATCAATTATGCGAAAACCGAAACGAACCTGATATCGTAGCGAGAAATTGCATCCTCAGAGAGAAGTGTTTGGTGGCCCCTTAGGGCCGCCACGTCACTGTCAAAGGTGAACATCGTCTGGATGGTTATGTCGTCCCGATTGGGGCAAGGCATGAGCCACCCGGACATCTCAGAACTGCCTTGCTCTAGAAGCCACGAGGGAGGTATCCAAAGAGCAAAAGGACCACCACG
>CAZBQH010000100.1:0-11491 GCA_964493915.1 uncultured Nitrospiraceae bacterium | reverse complement strand
TGCTTAACATCGACGAGCAGCCCGTTCGAGTGACCTGCAGGGGCGCCGTGTGCGTTCCCTTCGAGGACTATGTCGTCGAAGGGCCGCCCCCTGTGCCGCCGTTCGCAAGCAGCAGCTCCCCATGGATGATCCGGCGGGTTGTGGGCGGTTCCATTCCCGACGGAGCAACGGTCGAAGTATCCTACACCTACATCCCGAACGGTACGGCGACGATCTGCCCAAACTCGAGGCGCGCTCGCGCCCTGCTGGTTGAAAGCCTTGGGTATTTGATGAAGGCACTCGAACCGCAGATCGTGCATATTGGCTTCGGAAACATTGACCGTCTCAACACCGATGCGCGTTGCCGGGACATGAACCAATCCGACAGCGCGACTCTGGCGCAGTGGATACGTTTGGTTTACACCATGCTCGAGCAGGAGAATCCGCACGTACGCGTTATGCTCTGGGCGGACCTCATAAACCCACGCCAATCCGGAAGCCGGGGGGCCATGCCCCAAACGGCCGACAGGTTGCCTGAAAGGGCCATTCTTGGGCTCCGGCTTTCTACAACGGACGAGGTTCTTGACCTCAAGCGGTCGCTCGAGTGGGCGATGGGGCTTGGCAGGCCTTTCCTTGTTGTGCCGCCGTCCAACGGCGCAGCAACGTACGCAGCCTGTACGGCTTTAGCGCACCTATCCCGCGGTGAAAACCCTTGCCCCGAATCCGGGATACTCGTGGCGGTTGGAGAAAACACGAAGCAGGGCGCCGGTCTCGGGCTCGACAAGGCGTGGTCGTCCAACACCCGGCTCATGGCATGGCCTGAAGGGCTGAACGCCTATTTCCGCGCCGATCTGTGGGAACCGGCCTACGACGACGTGCTCGACGTATTGGTTTCGCACCTGAACCGTCGGACTCTCAGCAACGTCCCGCCGAACATCGAGCGCAACGTTTTTGACGCGGCGTCGAAACGGCTGGCAGAACGACTTCCGCCCAACGATCCGGAACTTGCCCGTGCTGCGGCGCTGTACAACAATCTGCTTGACTACATCGAGCTCGAGGCCTCTTTCGCCAAGGACAAAGGGAGAAACACGCTCGAACGGATCGTAAAGCTCGTCGAGCAACAGGCACTCCTCACAGCACAGGAGCAAGACCGCACAGAACGCATCATTGAGACGGTCCGCACTCAAGGACTATTTGTTCCCTCGACCATCTTGTTTGGGAGGCATCTTCTCTCCTATCGCGAGGCGCCTGTGCCAAAGGGCCATGCTGTCTACGAGAGCGCGGTCGCCGCAACTTATGTCGATACTGAAGACAAAGTCGAGGCCAACTTCAACCTTCTCGCCGCGCCCGGTCCAATCTGCCGCATCGACTTTGAGAGCGTCGCCGCGGCGCGAATCGGGGTAAGCGTCAGCGAAGACGGCGAGAGGTATCATGAAGTCCAGGTTCTGCGAGGCGAGCCCCCCGGCGGCGCTATGGGTCCGGCACTTTTGCAGAACCCTGTTCAGCCCCCTTTCGTTCAGGTCGCCGCGGAGGTCATTCCGGGAATGCGGGCGGCTCTGCGTACGGTGCGCCTTTTCGCACTTAAGGGACCCGCTGCGGCCATAGCGACGCGCACGTCGGAGAGTTTGACGCTTGACGCCGCATTCGGAGAGCGTTTCTGGCCGAGGGAGGCGCAAGTCGGCGGTTTCTTGCTTGTCGATGCGCCTCGCTTCGGGGAAGCCCAGACAGCCTTGCGATTGGCCTACACCCGGAGCGATCTGCTTATTGCCTTGCATGCGTGGGAGCCGCGGATGGACACCATGAAAGCCGTGTCGCTTCGCCACGACTCTCCGTTATGGGAAGAGGAATCCTTCGAGATCGTCGTCAGCCCGCAAGGCGGCCGTCCTTACTACCGCTTTCTGGTCAATCCGCTTAATGCACGCTTCGAGAGCCGCAACGGCGACGCGGCTTGGGACTGCCCCTGGCGGAGCGTTACGAGGAAGTATGCCAGCGCGTGGGCGGCCGAGATCGCCATTCCTCTTTCAGCTTTTGGGCAAACTCCGCCGGGTTCCGGCAAGGCATGGGACGCGAATTTCATCCGCCGCCGCTGGAACGTGAAGCGCGAGGTTTCGACGTGGGCATGGCGGCCTGGCGCCCAAGGGGACGAATTTGGCTACGGCCGGCTTATCTTTAGTTAAGGCCCGGCTACAATCCGCTCCAATTTGACACCGTCGCTCTGCTGGTGTTGAATAGGCTCGTCTGCGGTCCGAACTGCTGAGGAGGGATTGATCATGCGCGCACTTGTCTTCGATGGAGAATTGCGCCTCGAAGACCGTCCCATACCAAAGCCTGCTGCCGATGAAGCCTTGATCCGCGTGACGATGGCGGGGATCTGCAACACAGACCTTGAAATACTCAAGGGCTACATGCATTTTAAAGGCGTGCTCGGGCATGAGTTCGTAGGCCGGGTGGAAGACAGTCCTAATGCCGGGCTGCGGGGGCGGCGTGTTGTTGGCGAGATCAACTGTGTGTGCCATCAGTGCCATTATTGCCGGACGGAAATGCCTCACCATTGTATGAACCGGACCGTGCTGGGCATTCAGGGCCGCGACGGCGTTTTTGCCGAGTATGTGGTATTGCCGGAGGAAAACCTGCACATTGTGCCGGACGACGTCACCGACGAGACGGCCGTTTTCACCGAGCCGACGGCTGCTGCGTTCCGAGTGACAGAGCAAGTCACGGTTTTGCCGAACGACCGTGCCGTCGTGTTGGGCGACGGCAAGTTGGGGCAGTTGGTGGCGCAAGTGCTTTGGTTGCGTACGAAGCAGGTAACGTGCGTCGGCAAGCACCGGCAGAAGCTGGATGTGTTGCGCGATCAGGGGATTGCGACGGCTCACGTAGACGAACCCATCGAACCAGGGGCTGACTTGGTCGTCGAAGCGACGGGGTCCCCCGAAGGACTCGCACGAGCTATCGAGCTGGTCCGGCCTGAAGGTACGATTGTCCTCAAAACAACGACGGCGGCCCGGCCGCGTCTCGATATGAGTCTGCCCGTGATCAACGAGGTCCGCATAGTGGGTTCGCGGTGCGGTCCGTTCCGGCCGGCTCTCGAGGCCTTGGCTTTGGGGAACGTCGAAGTTGCTGCGATGGTGTCGGCTATATACCCTCTCGAAGAGGGGTTGCATGCCATAGAAGAGGCCCAACGTAAGGATGTCCTGAAGATCCTTTTGAGCATCTGAACCGCCCGGAAAACATACCTGTATCAAGGGAAGGAGACAAGACTATGCAAGTCGGAATGCTGACCGCGCCGTTCGCTAACGAGTCGTTTGAAACCGTGCTCGCGTTTGCCGAGGAGGTGTCGATTCCCTGCCTCGAAGTCATCGCCCAGCCTGGGAGCAAGCACATCGATCCGGCCTCGCTTACAAAAAAGCGCGCCGAAAAACTACGCGACGAAGTGGGCGAGCGCGGCCTCGAGATCTCGAGCCTGGCCTATTACACAACCGACATCACCCACCCCGAAAAGGTGCATGCTGTGCAGGCCCATGCAAAAAAGGTCATCAATGCGGCCGTTATGCTTAACGTACCGACGGTCTGCATGCTGGCTGGATTACCTGCGCCGGGCCTATCCAAAATGGAGACCATCCGCAATGTATTGCCGAAGGCGTTTGGACCTATCCTCGCCCATGCTCGGAAAAGGAACGTGAATATCGCGCTCGAGAACTGGTTTGCCACGTGTCTGCAGGGACTGGACACCTTCGAGGCGCTTTTCGAGGCCATCCCGGACGAGAACTTCGGCCTCAACTACGACCCATCGCATCTCTATCATCAGGAGTGCGACCACCTCCTGCCTGTTTCGATGTTCCCTCAGCGGATCTTTCACAGCCACGCCAAAGACACCTTGGTGGACAAGGCAAAACGGGCCCACGTGGGCATCTATGCCGGCGGCTGGTGGCGGTATGTGATCCCGGGCTTCGGCAACATCAATTGGGGCGAGTACATCAGCCACCTCCGCATGAACGGCTATGACGGCGTGCTGAGCATCGAACATGAAGACGGAAGCCAGACGCGCGAAGAGGGCTTTCGGCGCGGCGCCTGGTATCTCGAGCAATTCTGCTAGAGCGAGTCAAACACGCGAAGTCGTGCACGGACGCAGTCTGCTGTGTTGAGGGTCGCGGCTTTTGGTTTTCAGGTCAGGCGCCTTTCGCAGAGGCAAGCAAGGACCAGCCTGAAACGGCGTCAACTTGCGCGAAACGCGAGAGTCCCGCATACGGGCATATCGCAGTGTTCCTGCTCCGTGTCCATAGGGGCGGTCAGTCTTCTTTTGTCCTCATGTAACGTCTCCAGATAGACCGCCTTCCACGCAGAGGCCGCAACAGCGTAGAATAGACGCAGAGGCTTAGGCGTTAACCTGCACGGGCGGCGCTCGACAGCCATGCCGGTCGTGACGGGAGGGCGTTCATGAAACCAAGGAGCATGACATGGGGGCTGTGCCTCTCATTACTGGCCATCCCACTCGCGGTTCAATGTGCAAGTACGCTCCCGGAGAGTGTTCGCGCTTCGAGACGAGAGCCCATCTCGTCAACGGCATCTTCCAGACTGAGCACCACAAGGACCGTACATGGACGCCCCCCGGCGGCATCCCGCCATAAAACAGGGGGAAACCTTGGTTCGTCAGAAGCCGACTTGAAAACCTCCCCTGGGAAAGAGGCGTTCGTCCGCCTGGCACGCCAGTTGTTTGGCGAGCTCCGCAAAGGGATTCAAGCCGAATTGGAGGCGCGAATCCAACGGGAACTCGGGCCGCCGTCGCCCCTACAGACGGAGACCGTCTACCTCGAGGCGCTTGATGCCCAGGGCAAGCCTGTTGAGGCGCCTGTCGAGGTGCAGACGCGCGAATTGCGGTCCCTTTCGCTTCCGGCAAATGTCGCCAAGATCCGCGCCTTGATGGGCCTCGAAGACCTGACGCTCGCTATGTACGACGGCCTGCCGCCTCGCCTGAATGCCCAGGAGTCCAAGGGGTTCTTGCGCGTCTACGAAGGCGCCGACGCCCAGGCCATTGCCATGGAAGCCAAGGTGATTATCGACCTGAAAGGCGGTGAATGGCGGACAACAGGAGGAAGGCAAACGGCGGCAAACGCGATCGCGATCAGGGGTCTTGACCTCGACGAGGGCCTGAAACAGAACGCAAACCAGACCTATGACGACACCATGTACCTAGTTGTCGAGAGCTCTTCCGGGAACTTGACGGTGTTTGAGTGCCGGATGACCACGGAATCCAGCAGCAAAGATAGAGGGGTCGGCCGCCTGAGCTCGAAGCAGGTAACCTATGTCCGCGGCTTGCACCGGGGCAAAGATCCCGCTTATCGCCTGAAAACGGGCGGCGCAGAAGGCACCCGGAAGGGACTCGAAGGGGAATACCGGATTACGGGCGCGAACATCCACTCAGCCTATTCAAAGCAGACCATAACAAGCAGAACGCTGCTCAGTCCTAACGTATCCCTCGGGTGTCAGGTGGTAGCCGCTGGCAAGGATACTTTTGAGAAACACCTGGTGCTTCCTCTGGATCACGTGAACGTTAAGGAGTTTCCCTACACAATTGTCAGCGGAGAAGAGATGACGCTCTTCAAGACATTCCTTGAAGAAAACGGCAGACGATCAGTCCTGGTGCATGCCATTCCGCGCGAGAGCTGAGCCAACGCAGGCAGCTCGGGCAAGCCGCCTACCGGCGTCTTTCGCGGAGTCGCGTGCGCTCGGCGGCAGAGCGTTTCCAGCCTAATCAATCGCCTCAAAACCCGACACGTTGCCGTAGTTCCCCTTCGACTTCGACGAGGGTTCGCGCAACAAGACCAACCGGATAAGGTGAGGTCCGGGTTCCAAGCCCGTGAAATCCCAGCGAGCATCCTCGCCCCGAACAGGCCCATATTGGTCGATGATTCCCATTGTCTTGCCGTCAATGCTGACCTCGAACCGCCCGGCATCGTCATACCGCTGCCCAAGCACGCGAACACCTGTCCCCTCGAACCGGTGTTCTGCATACGAGCCCGGGGCCGACGTTGTACGCCATTGGACAAAGTCGGTCCATTCCCCCTGGAAGTGTATGCCTTCGAAGGTTCTTCGCACGACAGGACGTGCGGGATCGAGATAAAGAAAGTACGACTCGCCATCCTCGAACTCGAAGAAGGGTCTTACTAACACGTTCGGCCTATCGGCCAGGCGGAAGTTGAGGGGTTGGCCGGGTACGGGCTTCAGGGTCGCGCTCAGATGGTCGTAATCGAACAGCGGCGACGGGTTACCCTCAGCGTACCGCACGGCCATTGCTACCGGCCCGTAGACGATGGCCGCAGGAAAGGCGCCGGTCCCCGAGACGGGTACAAGCCGGAACCCCATGGGCAGCGTCAAGCGCAACACGTCCCCCGATTGCCACGTCCGATCGAGGCGCGCCCAACCTCGGGAATCCGTCTCGAGGGCGACGGCCTCACCGTTCAGAACCGCCGTGAAGTCGCCGACCAACCAAGCCGGCCGACGCACACCCACCGCAAACCGCACAGGGGTCGAGACCGATACCGCAAGGTCGACTTCGGGAACGTAGGGGAAACGCGTACGCTGCGTTGCCGTCACTGCCGCGCCGCCGCATTCCCACACCACCGTCGACGGAACGAACTGGCTCACGTAGAGCGTGCGGTCGTCATGGTAATAGATCAGGTCATGATAGTCCGCCGTCGCTTGGATGCGCGTGCCCGAACAGCATGGCCATGCAGCAGGCAAAAGTGATTTCCCGGCCCCGCCGAGGTGGTAGTCCGAGTAATAGAACACATGCCCCGCGCCATCCATCGGAATGCTCGCGCCAATGCCGTTGAAAAGAAGTGCCTCTATCCAGTCCCCGTATTGGGCCTCCCCGGTAAAACGCGTTAAGTACTTGCAGAGTTTGAAGGCGGCCCAAGACCCGCACTGGGTCTCGAAGTGCCTCGAGGTGGTTGCTAGCGAATCAGCCAACTGGGACCGGGGTACGAGGGTCTCATTGGGTCCGTAACCGCCGGTGACGTACGTCTGTTCCAACTGAATATATTCGTAGGCCCTTCTGAGCACTTCAAGGTAATGCTCGTCGCCTGTTGCTTCGTAGGCCGCTCCTGCCCCGTTAAAGGAATTTACATGACTGTAGGCATGGTACCAGCCCGGCCAACCCGGCCGGTCAAAGACGCCCGTTCCTTCCACAACAACATCCCAAAAGTCCGTGTACTCAAATCTTTTCGCCAAATCTCGATACTTCGCGTCTCCCGTGGCCTTATACGCGCGATACAGGTTTTCGCTTAGCGTATACCACTCGCCGTTCAACATGTACCAATTGCCCCCCGTTGCGTTTATATTCTTCTCGATGCCCGGGAGATGCGCGAGGCCCCACCCTAGAAGACGGTCCAGATACCCGAGCGCCTCAGCGTCTTTGCCATAGATGTACATATCGGCCAATCCGCCGACCAGCTTGTCGAAGTGGTAGGGCGCAAGCTCCAGGTCCCGCGTATGGAACCCGTAGCCGTCTTCCTCGATACAGGCCGCCCAGCCTTCCATGAGGGCCTTGGCCTTCTCGATGCAGGCCGGATCGTTCATAGCTGCGTAGAGGCGCGCCAGCCCGGAGAGGAACTGGCCAAATGGGGCATGCGATTCGTAGACGCCGCCCAGGTCTTCGCCCGGCGCGTCCGTGCCTGCGCGCCGACGATAAGGCTTGAGGAGGTCGTCATTCGGTATCCGTAGATAGTAGTCCTTCACTTGCTCAATCTGGGCGCGGAACATGCCGCTGTCTATACTGACCCCGTCATAGTCAAATGTTTCAACCACTGTGGGTGCTCTCCCTTGCCCAATCGAGGCGGCCGTAACGCCGGAGGCCGCAGCTACGGAACAAAGAAACACGACCAGTCTGAAAGTATGGTACGTCATGTGTGCTCCGCGTCGACTCTGCCGTTTCCGACCCGTTTCACGGAACCGCTTCCGAAACTCGGTCAGGAAAAGCAATCGCCGCTGGCGAGAATTTCATGAATGGCGCCGAACCTATTCTAATCCATGAACACTACGCTGAGCACGAGCGTGTTCTCGCCCCCATGGGCGCTCGAGCCGACAAGATCCGCCCAAAAGGTAAACAAGCCCCTGTTCCGCGGGTAAAGGTAACGGCGCACTTCAAGGGGAACACCGTTGATCCAAGCGCGCAATTCCTTTACCTGAGAGGGATCCAGCATAGGGAATACGACAATCGTGTGTTCGTCAAAGGCCGGTTCGGCCCCGATGGTGTACATGAAGGGCAAATGAAAATCAGTGCGCAGCCACCAGGACGTCTCAGTGCGCTGCGCCGCAGCAGGCGCCGCATGGACGGGCGTGGTCTCGACCCCCGACACGGCGCTTGTTGCCGGAACGGGTCCATCGCCCGGACGGAAGTCGATCCAGGTTTCCTGATCCTCGCTGAAGGCGTTGTCGATATAGGCGCCGCAGAAGTTTGCCAAAGGCCCCATACCCGCAGCGCGCAGATTCCCGTAGCTTAGCGGCGGCGCCGCACCCTCCACGCGACTGAACAAGGGAAATCTATGAACCTCGCCGTCCTCGAAGCCCTTGCCCAGCACCGCTTCATCGTTCTGGGACGCATCGGCTTCGCGGACGCGCCACGCGCGCAGCTCGGACGGTGCGGGTGTGCGGCGGAAGGTCAGCTCATACAGGCTGAACGGTCCGTCCTGGCCCAGAAAACGCAGGGGCGTCTCGGCGAAAAGGCGTTTTGCCTGTTTTGGAACATCGAGACGCACCTCAGCCTTCGTGAGCGGCGGCTGACCCTCAACATGGCGGACAGCAAACCGCTGCGTACTACCCTGCGGCCCGCTCGTGCGGAGTACGTAACCTTCCCCGGCCTTCTCGAGCTCTCCCGGAACGCCGTATATCCGCGGCCCGTGAAGCCGATCCGGTGCAGGTCGCACCTCGAAAACGCGGACCTCCTGTGCACGCGCTTCGACCGCAACCATCGAGCCGAAAACAGGCAACGGTCCTCCCGAGGTAAGGACCAGGCGCTCGACCGGGTACAATTCCTTCAGCTCGCAGTGCCCTTCCCCGCGCAATCCAAGTCGCGCGTCGAGCGGGACCTCGATAGTCTCGCTCCAGTAGTTCGGGTTGACGACAAAGATAAATCCGTGGTCGCCTTCGGCATGGGCATAGACCTCGACGCCGCCGGGTCCTGGATTGCTCCCCACATGATAAGTGTGCTTCCATAAATGAAAATGGTCCTGCAGAAACTTTGTCCACCGGCTATAGAAGCCCTCGACCTCGGCCTGCTCAGCCGCTGGCAGACGGTCGAGCCACGGCCGGATTTCCGCCAGGCACAGGTTCGGCGTCACCGCGATGCTCGATAATGCCCCATACTGGTAGTTCCGAATATCCGGCACAATGCTGTTCTGCGAGAAAAAGTACTGACAGTTGGTGTAGTGCCGGTAGGGCAGAAAGCGGCTGTAGTGAAGCGAAACCATCTGCTCGCGGCGGGCATCGTCCAAGAGCCGCGTCATATTGAGCCCTTGCCACGGTGTCGCGATAAACGGGTCCGTAAGATACAGGTTCGGATTCCACCAGGCCAGCTTCGGGAGAAACTCGACCCAGTTGCCCGAGTTGGACCAGATCATCATGTCCGGATCGACACCGCCCAACGCCTCCATGAACTGCACAAGTCCTTTGACCTGGTGGTACACGCTGTCCGGGCCCGGCGGGTGTCCATGATCCTGCGCATAACACGGGCCAATGCCAAGAAAATCCATACAATGGAGTTCAAAGTTGAAGGCATCTGCGTTGGGCACAACCGTATCTGTGTAGTATTTCACAAAATCAGGGCAACCAAAGCAGAACCCGCCCATGTTTTCCTCGACGTCCCGCATACGCCAATCCGGCTGGTCCAAACCCTTCCCGTACTCGTTGTAGTGGCCGCAGAACACGGCATTGCAGCCCGAGTAATCCCCCACGCGAACGCTGTTCTTGTTTGCGAAGGCCACAAGCTCGCGGACCGTATCGCGGTCCGGGTCATCCGGAACCCAATCAAACACGCCCGGAAACACCTGATAGTACTCCATGCCGAGACGGGGCATCAGTTCGAATTCACGTTTCATAAGGTCCGTGTGAAAGGAAAGGGTCGGATGATCTTTGTAGGTGTACCAGATGACGCCCCCGGTCGGCATGGTATATCGATTCACAATGCAGGCGCTGACAAACATCGGCCGCTCGAAGCGCTCCGGGAAGCGCTCTTGTACGTAAGCATCTATGGCGTCCACCTCGCCGGTATCGCGGCCATAGCGACTGTCGCCGGTCAACTGGGTAGCGCCAAGGGTTAAAGAGTGACAAGCGTAGCTTTCACCTGGCGCCAAGGACACAAAAGCAGGATACGTAACACGCGTCCGGCCTTCTTCCGTTGCGATCCTCGAGTAGGGGAAATCGAGGGAGATGAAAAGGCCCCTATCATCGTTTCTCAAGAACACGGCAATGTCCTGCAGACCCGTCGAGGCCGTTTCCAGGTCGGGTCCGGCCGTGAAAGAAGCGGGAGCAACGCGTTCGAGCAGCGTCTCTGTGTCGCTTATGACAACAAGTGATTTCGTGACGCGGCCCGGCCCTGTCCGCTCATAGGCAAGGGTCCAGTGGGCACCAGGAACCGCCCCGTCGAGCACCAGGCGGCTCAGGTAGTCTCCTTGACCGGCTGGCTCCTCCGCGACTGCCGTTACCCTGCCGAGCTCGAGCCACCCTTCCTCTTCGAACTGAAGAGCGCCAGGCGCGCCCCGGTAAGGAATCTCGACGCCCGCCGACCGGCACGACTCCGAGATCGCGCCGTTCGAGTCTTGCTCGAGGCAGAGGGTCAGGAGTTCGTCGCCGACGGTCCACATACCCGTTCCCCCGCCGGCCGCGCTTGGCGCCCCGCAAAGGAGCGCACACGAGAGGATGCTCGGTAGCACATTCGCCAACATAGACTACGCCCTCCTAAACAGCCGGAGAAGGCCGGCCGCAGGGTGCTGCGTTCCTCCTGTCTTGGCACGGTTCTCACCAGAACCGCCAGTAAAGATAAATCCAGATGATGGCAAAGATGCCAAACCAGAGGCTGAGGCTTGCATACCACGGCCGGACCTCCTCCTCGAGGTGTTCCGCCAGCAGCGCCGGCCGCCACAGGAAGGGTTCCCATTTCTCGCGCGCAGGGGGGACAGTCATCAGCGATACGGCTACGACCACGCCCACAACGATGACTTCCTGGAAAAAGCCATAGTAGAGCCAGTGCAGGCCGAGGTCGATGTTTGCCACAGTAAGAATGAGAAGCCCTGCCGTCATCACAAGCCCTACCAAGAGGCCCGCCATGGCGCCGGCGGCGTTGGCGCGCTTCCAGAACACGCCCATGAGGATCACCCCGATGATCGGACTGGCAACAAACGTGATACCTTGCTGGAAGTACTTGAAAATGCCGCCGAAGGCGCCGACTGTGGGCGCGAATGCGGCTGCGATCAGCAGCGCCGCCAGCGATGCGCTCCTCCCCACAAAGACCACTTCG
>CAZBQH010000099.1:0-7865 GCA_964493915.1 uncultured Nitrospiraceae bacterium | reverse complement strand
GCAGCTTAGCAGCGGCCAGGCGCCGGACATCATCAACGTCAATGTCGAGGATGTTTGGGTGGACATCCAGAAGGGCTGGTACATCCCCCTGGACGGGTTTCTCGAAGCGCCGAACCGATGGATCCGCGAGAAGGACGATCCGTCGATACCGGGTTATCACCAGTGGTGGGACCTGTTCCGGTATCAAGCTATCAGCAGAGGGAAGGCCGCCCCTGACGATAAGAACTACTGCATCAGTTTCGACATGGTCGAAACAGGCCTATTTTACAATAAGGACATCTTTCACGAACTCGGCCTCAGCATACCTGAGACCTTCGAGCAGTGGATGGACGATCTTGCAACAATCCAAGACGCCGGCTATACGCCCCTCCTCATGAATATCTGGAATGTGAACGACTGGGCGGTAGACCTGGTCTTTGACCAGTTGTACTACAGCGTCCTGCCAGGCATCGACTTGCTGAAAGACCCAATACGGGAGCAATACCTCGAAGGCTATCTGGATGCGGACGAGATTGCCTTTCTCTATCAGAAAGGCTTCTTTACGGAAAGCGATGCGCGCTACCTCGATCTATGGCGCATCTTGTTGGAGTTTCGCCAGTATTTCAACCGGAATCTCACGTCTCTTGATCCGGTCCGCGAGTTTGTCACTCAACAGGGCGCCATCATCTGGCAGGCCAGCAATTTCGTCTATCGCCTGCAAGCGGATCCCGAGCTCGAGTTCGACTGGGGCGTCTTCTATCTTCCGAGATTGACGACGCGGACTTCTCAATTCGCGTCGGGCACGGAGATGTGCGTTATCGGCGGAGCCGGCACCCAGCTCGAGGTCACCAACACAGCCATTAGAGACACCGACCCTGCGCTCCCCTTCGAGGAACGCATCAAACAATCGAAACGGCTCGAAGTCGTTATGGACTTTTTCCAGTTTCTTATGGTGCCCGAGAACTACGAACAGATTGTCAATGAATACCCGGCCTACGTACCCAATGTGGTGGGCGTCAAGGCGCTGCCGCCGCTTCGGGTCTTTGAGGAAATCCTTGACCGCCGCTATACAACGACCAAGTGGGATTATACGTTTGACCTGCGTTTTTCTGAGATTCAACGGCGCATGCTCGAGCTCTATTTGAATGGCGGCACGGACCTAAACGGGTTCATGAAATGGCAAACAGACAACCTGGACGCTGCCGTCGAGAACCACCTGAAACGCAAAGAGGTGCCGTGGGACAAGATGCAGAAGAACTGGGATGAACTGAAGGCGCTGCGTGTGAACTATAAGGGGCTTCCCAGTCATGATTAGCGCTGAAAGCAGATGGATCAGCGACAAGGCGCGGTTTCTCTTGAGCTGCTACGGGCTTTTGTTGCTCCCGATAGGCATTCTGACGGTCTTTTTCTATTTTCCCGTGGCTTGGGCTTTCGTTGGGTCGCTGCACAGCTTTGAAGTAGGCGGTACGTCGCGGTTTATTGGACTTGACAACTACGAGGAATTCTTCTTCCGAGACCCGCTCACTTACGTTTCCTTTCTGCACATGCTTTTGCTGACCGTGTTTATGGTGTGCATTCGACTCACGATCCCGCTTGTCGTAGCCAAGCTAATCTATGCCCTCGTCTCGGAAAGAGCGCGTCACACATACCGCATTGTTTTCCTGATTCCCATCGTGGTGCCGGGCGTAGCAATCCAACTCATCTGGTCCGGAATGATTTACAATGACGCCGGAATGATCAACGAGGCGATCCGCGCCATAGGAGATTTCCTCCATTTCGGTCCTGAGACAATCGAGGGCGTTACCCGCGGCTGGCTTAGCGACCCGAAAACTGCCCTTGTCGCGGTGGCTTGCGTCGGTTTTCCGTGGGTGGGGGGCATCGATGTGCTTATTTACTATGCCGGCCTGGCGAGCATCCCGACGAGCGTAAACGAATCGGCTAAGCTCGAGGGGTGCACAGGCATCAGCAAGTTCTTCCGGATAGACATACCGATGGTGCTAAGCCAGCTTAAACTCATCCTTGTGTTGACGCTTATCACGGGAGTCCAGAGTTACGAGAACATTTTCATCCTGACCCAGGGCGGTCCGGGTTTCAAGACGATGGTGCCCGGTCTCTGGATGTATCTGAACGCATTTAGTTTTCAGCGCATGGGCTATGCATGCGCCATCGGCGTCTGCCTGTTCGTTATTATCTTCGGGCTGACCGTCGTCACTTTCAGGTACTTCAAGTCCACTGAGGAGTTGGAGGGAAGGGCATGAGCCAAGGCCGGCTCCAAAAGGTCATACTCCACGCCGTGATAATAGTGTTTGTGGTCCTTACGCTCATTCCCTTCGCATTCGCGTTGAACAACTCGTTCCGCACAAACAACGAGATGTACCACCGGTTCTTTGGGCTTCCGAACGCCTTCAAAGACATAATTGATGGCGCCAAGGCGGTGATGCTGGGCCAAACAGAGCAACGGATTGAGGTATTCACAGAGAAGGGCGAACTCGAGACCTTTGCGCCGCACCGGGCGGTTTACGAAGCCTACCTGACGGCCACCAAAGGCTACCGGCTCGGCTGGGAAGTCTTGCGGCAGTATATCCTCAACACGATTTTCGTGGTGGTCTGTACGGCGGGCGGGGTGGCGCTCATTGCTTCGGTTGCAGCCTATGTCCTTTCACGATACCGCTTTCCAATGCACCGGGCAATCTTCTACTACATTATTGCCGCCATGATGTTCCCGGGCGTGTTGCTTTTTGTGCCGAGCTTCATGGTAGTGCGGAGTCTAGGGCTCCTGAACACCTATTGGGTCATGATCCTGCCTTATATCGCCGGCGGCCAAATCCTTGCGACATACATCTTCAAGAGCTTCTTCGACGGACTCCCCGAGGACCTGTTCGAGTCGGCCCGCATTGACGGCGCCGGTCATTTCCGAATCTACAAGGATATCGTCATCCCCCTTTCCAAGCCCATGTTCTCCGTTGTGATCATCATGAACACCTTCGGGGTGTGGAACAACTTCCTGTGGCCTTTTGTGACGCTCCAGGACGACGAGCTGCACCCAATCGCCTCGGGGCTCTATGTGATGGCGACCTCGACATTCGGCCAGAACTTCAGCACGCTTTTCTCGTCTTACATGGTGTCAGCAGTCCCGATGCTGCTCATATTCATCTATGCGACCAAACCGTTCATCGAAGGCGTAACGTCTGGCGCATTTAAGGCGTAGCGGACGCAGCGCGCCAAGGAAGACTATGAAACGGGTAGAAGAGGTCAGTCGCCCTCTCAAGGAGCTCATGCTTAAAAGAGGGGTGTTGAAAGACCCTGAAACGGGGCTTCAATACTACGCCGGTTACAACTACAACACGCTTTATGACTGGGATCTCTATCTTGAGACGATCACGCTCTATTACCTGGGCCTCACCGAATACAGCAAGAACAGCGTTCGTCTGTTCCTGAGCCAGCAGCGCGAAGACGGATTCATCGCCCGCGTCTTTCAACGGGGGGAGCCTCTGGGCTGGCGCTCCGAGGAGAATCTCGAGCACTGCAAGCCCTTCCTGGCGCAGGCTGCGCTGTTCATGTCGCAATACGACGGCGATTACGAATGGCTCCGTGGCGAGCTGTTTCACAAGCTGCGGAAGTACGTTAATTACTGGCTCGACGCCTGCGACCGCGACGGCAACGGCCTGAGCGAGTGGAACAGCGCTCCCCACTCCGGCGAGGATAATCAATTCGAGCGCGCAGGCGGCTGGCAGGCAAACTATTGCGAAGGCGTTGACCTGAACGCCTTCATCTGCCGGGAATGCCGCGCATTGGCTCAGATTGCCGAGCATGCCGCCGACCGGCAACAGGCCCTCGACCTGCGCGAAGCAGCCGATGCGCGGGCCGCAGCCGTCCGGGAACTGCTTTGGGATTCAGGCGACGCGATATTCTACGATCGGCACCGCCGGACCGGGCGGCTGATCAAGGTAAAGTACGCCCTGTCCTTTGCAACCCTCTGGGCAGGCGTCGCTACTGCCGAACAGGCCGATGCCGCCGTCCGAAGGCATCTTCTCAGTCGCGACGCGTTCTGGACGCCTTATCCGGTAAGCACCTACGCCCGCACCGAGCCGACGTACGCACAAACGGCTCGAAAAGGCGATTACAGCCAGTGCAACTGGCGGGGTTCGCTCTGGATGCCGGCTAACTACTTCATAACCCACGGGCTGCGTGCCTATGGTTTTGTGCAGGAGGCGCGCGAACTCGCCCGGCGCTCGTTCGAGGTCCTTGTCATGCATCCGGCCCCCAGAGAATGGTACAACGCCGAGACAGGCGAAGGTTGCGGCCAGGATCCCTTCTGGGGCTGGTCAGGCGTAGCCGCGTTTATGCCCCTCGAGATCGAGAACGACTGCGACCCAACGGCGCTCGATGTTCCGAACCTTCGTCAGAAAGTCCAGACCATTCGAGACAAGGCCGGCGTCTTGTAGACGCCGCCGAATTATTGAAGGGGACTGTTGCGCCCTGTTCCGGGCGTACCGAGGAGACACGCGATGGCCCATGTCGATCCGCCGTTCTATGGCGCCGCCTATTACCCCGAGGATTGGCCTCTCGAACAAATTGATGAAGATGTCGCCCTGATGCGCGAGGCGGGTATGAACGTCATGCGCATTGGGGAATTCGCCTGGAGCCGCATGGAACCCAGTCAGGGCGAATACGACTTGGACTGGCTTCACCTTGTTGTGGAGAAGCTCGGGGCGGCGGGGATTGGCGTCATCATGTGCACTCCGACGTGTACGCCGCCGGCTTGGCTCACCGAACAATACCCCGAGACGCGGATCATGCTCGAAGACGGTTCCCGTGCACAGCACGGCGCACGGCGTCACGGTTGTCCAAACAGCCCCATTTACCGCGATTTTACGACCCGCATCGTCACCCGACTTGCCAAGGAATTTGGCAGAGACAAGCGTGTTGTGGGCTGGCAAATCGACAACGAGCTGTACATCAGCGGAAGCGCGCGCGGGTGTTGCTGCCCTGTGTGCCATGCCAAATTCCACCAGGCCCTGCGCGAGCGTTACGGATCCATCCGTCGGCTCAACGCAGCGTGGGGTACGGACCTTTGGAGCCAGACATACAGTACGTTCGAGCAGATCCCCATACCGTTATCGAGAACCTGGCATCATCCGAGTCTTCTAACGGCCTGGATGGAATTCCAGTCGGATTCTTATATCGAGTACGCCGAACTGCAGGCGAACATCTTGCATCAGCTTGTCGACGCACCGGTGGGCACCGACATGATGCCCTTCGGCGGGCTGCACTACTACAAGATGCACCGCAAACTTGATGTGGTTCAGTACAACCACTACGACGACATGACAAACCTATGGCGCCAGGTCTTTTGGATGGACTATGTGCGCCCCATCAAGCCGCGTCCGTTCTGGGTCACGGAGACGCAAACATGCTGGGCCGGTTCGATCGTGACAAGCGGCTACAGGGAGCCAGGCTTCTGCCGAGCCAACTCGTGGATGCCGATTGCCCTGGGCGGCGAAGCCAATCTCTACTGGCTGTGGCGCACTCACTGGAGCGGCCAGGAACTTATGCACGGGGCCGTCTTGACAAGCGCCGGCCGTCCCCGCCATATCATGGGCGAGGTGAAAGAAATCGCTAAGGGCTTCCAGGACGCGGCTATCTTCCTCAACAACACGCCGCCCAAACCACCCAAGCTGGCCGTCCACTTCTCATGTTGGGCATGGTGGCTGTTCCAGTTCCAGCCGCAGAAACAGAACTTCAACTACCTTGACGCTCTGCAGAGCCGGATCTACCGGCCCCTGTGCCAAGCGCAACTCCGTGCGGACGCAATCGATCCGATGGCGGACCTCGACAAGTACAGCGTGATCGTGTCGCCCTTTCTGCCTGCGCTGGCCGAGAGCGGCCTCGAAGAGCGCTTGCATCGGTGGATTGCGGCCGGCGGCACGTGGATTGTGGGGCCCTTGTCTGATAACCGCAACCTCGACGCCGCTAAGTTTACCCACGCCCCATTCGGCGTCCTCGAGCAATGGACGGGGGCGCGCGCCGTGTACGAATTTCCGGGCGATCCCCGGGACTTCAACTTGCTCTGGAGCGATGGCCGCGAAGGAAAAGGCTCGATTTGGTACGACGCGCTCGAGCCCGGCAATGCACAGGTCTTGGCGAAGTATACCGAAGTCGAGATGGCCGGATTTGCGGCGATTACGCGGTCAGCCTTGGGAGAAGGCCAGATCATCTGGCTTGGCACGCTGCCTCAGCCGGAAGATTTCCAACGTTTGCTGCTCAGCATCTGCCGCGAGGCAGCTATCGAGCCTACCCTGGAAGCCTCGCCAAACCTGCTGGTTGTGCCGCGGGGCGACGCCGGCTTGGCCGTCGTCGAGTATGAGCATCAACCTGCGACGCTTGGATTGCCTGCCCCCGCCCGCGATCTACTAACAGGCAACCGCTTCTCGGGCGCGGTGGATGTGCCCCCTTACGGCGTTATGGTCCTGGTCTACGAATGAACCCGCCCGGTGCGGAGCTGATGGAGAACAATGATGAGAGATGATCTGCTGAGAGAGTGGACCGCGCCGTCCGCGCTATACCGGGGAAAACCGTTCTGGTCTTGGAATGGCAAACTCGACAAAGAGGAGTTGATCCGTCAAATCCGCGTCCTGAAACAGATGGGGTTTGGCGGTTACTTCATGCATTCGCGCACCGGCCTCATCACCGAATACCTGGGCGACGAATGGTTTGAACTCATCAACGCCTGCGCTGACGAGGGCGAAAAACTGGGAATGGAGTC
Source organism: uncultured Nitrospiraceae bacterium (assembly GCA_964493915.1). Lineage (GTDB taxonomy): Bacteria > Hydrogenedentota > Hydrogenedentia > Hydrogenedentales > SLHB01 > CAZBQH01. The sequence continues at coordinate 1,120 of CAZBQH010000099.1, read as the reverse complement.
ATGGCTCTACGACGAGGACCGATGGCCCAGTGGAACCGCCGGGGGCATGGTAACCCAGGAGCCCCGGTTCCGCCTTAAGTTCCTCCGGCTGACGCCTGTTGCGGGAAACGCCTTTGCGTGGCCCGACGAGCTTGTCGCGACCTTTGCATGCCGCATCGAGGGCCTCGCCTGTTACGGCTGCCGCCGGATCACGCGGGACACCTCGCCCGCCGATTACGCCCACGACACCGTGCTCGTGTTCACTGTCGAGGAGATGCTGAAGTCCAGCACCTACAACGGCTACACCTATCTCGACACCATGAATCGCGAAGGTACGGAACGATTCATCCAACTTACCCATGAAAAATACAAGGACCGCTGCGGCAAGCGCTTTGGCGGCGCTATCAAAGGCATTTTCACCGACGAGCCGCACCGCGGCGCCATCATGGACGGGTTCAGCGTGCCGAACAAAGACGCCCAATGGCTGGCGCCGTGGACGTATACGATCTTCGACGATTTCAAGGCCCGGTTCGGCTATGACCTGGTTCCGCATCTGCCCGAGCTGTTTCTTCAACCCGAAGGGCAGGCCGTTTCCCGGGTAAAGTGGCATTATATGGAGCTGCTCCAACAGCTTTTCCTCGAGAACTGGGCCAAACCGCTCAACGACTGGTGCAATCAGCACGGCATCATCCTTACAGGGCACATACTCCACGAGGACAGCCTGGCAGCCCAGTCGGCGGTGTCAGGCTCCATGATGCGGTACTACAAACACATGGGTTATCCCGGCGTGGACGTGCTGACCGAGGGAAACCGCAACTTCTGGATCGTCAGGCAGCTCACTTCTGCAGCGCGCCAGCTCGGCCAGCACTGGCTTCTGTCGGAGCTGTATGGCTGCACGGGCTGGCAGATGCCGTTCGAGGGACACAAGGCCGTAGGCGACTGGCAGGCTCTTTTCGGGATCAACCTGCGCTGCCACCACCTCGCATGGTATACCATGGAAGGCGAGGCCAAACGGGATTTCCCGGGCGCCATCGGCCACCAGTCGGCATGGTGGCCCGACTACCATTACGTCGAGACCTATTTCTCCCGCATTGGCGTGGTCATGAGCCAGGGAAAGCCTTGTTGCGACCTGCTGGTGCTC
>CAZBQH010000098.1:0-2159 GCA_964493915.1 uncultured Nitrospiraceae bacterium | reverse complement strand
TATCCTTTGGGTTTCGGATCATGTTCATTGCCATGTGCTTGACGATGGCCATGTTTTGAGGGCCGTGGCCGGTACGCAGACGGGCGAGGTCGTCGTGGGAGACGACGTCGAGGACCCAGTGGAGACGGTGGTGAGTAGGCCGGAGGGATTTCACCTCCGGCCTCTCTCAGAACGGTGCGGGAGCCTCTCGACTCACACCGCTCCCATCAAGCGAACGCGCCCACCGTCCCGCGCTGCCAGTGCACGAACAGATACGGCTGCTTCACCGCCAACTCTTCGAGGAAGCGGCTGGCCCGTGTCTTGTGCCTTTTGAGCCGCCGATACTTCCGCATCGCCCAGGCCACCAACGTCTTGTTGAAGTGCCTGAAGACCGGATACAAAGCCGACGGATAGAACCTCCCGTAATATGCCAGCCAGCCCCGAAGGACGGGGTTATGCAGCCGGGAGATATCCCGCAGGCTCAGGTCCGTTCGATTGCGGTAGTTCAGCCGCCGCGTGGTCTCCCGCATGGTCTTCAGAGCTTTTGCGCTGACCGCCGGGGTGAAGCTCACAAACAGGCTATTGCGCTTGCGATTCTTCACCACCCGCGGCCGGAAGGTGTACCCGAGGAAGTCGAACTTCGTGTTCGGGTACCTGCCTTTCCGGCTTCCGTCCTTGCAGTAGACGATCTGCGTCTTCTCCGGGTGCATCTGCAGGCCGCACTCCGCAAGCCGTGCGTTCAGCTTGGCCATGACGACCTGCGCCTCCTGCTCCGTCCTGCAATGCACGAGCCCGTCATCCGCATACCGGCACCAGGGAACCCCCGGGAACGTCCGCGCCATCCAGGCGTCGAACCCGTAATGCAAGAAGAGATTGGCCAAGAGCGGGCTGACCACACCTCCCTGCGGAGTTCCCATGGTGCGTTCCACCACGGTGCCGTCCGCTCGCTGGAGGGGCGCCGTCAACCAGCGTCCTATATAGAGCCGCACCCACTCGCAATCCGTGTGCTTCTCCAGCGCCCGCCGTAGCAGCGCGTGGTCGATATTGTCGAACAGGCCTTTGATGTCGAATTCCACAAGCCAGTCGTACTGCCAGCACCGCTCGCGCGTCACCGCCACGGCGTCCAATGCGGACTTGCCCGGGCGGTAGCCGTAGGAGTCCGGCAGAAAGACGGGTTCGAGGTTCGGTTCAAGGACCCGCTTGACCACCATCTGGGCCACGCGATCCGCCACGGTGGGAACGCCGAGAATGCGCCCCCCGCCATTCTTCTTGGGAATGGCGACCGCCTTGACCGGCGGCGGGAAGTAGCTTCCCGACGACATCCGGTTCCAGAGACGATACAGATTGTTCTTCAAGTCCGCTTCGAAGTCGGCGATTGTCTCCTTGTCCACACCGGCCGACCCTGCATTGGCCCTGACGGCCTTCCAGGCGTCGAACACCAGCTGTTTGGGAATGGTAAACGGTTTTGCTGCGCTCATGCGTCTCCTCCTGTTGCCAGTTGGACACCGAAAGCAGCCGCTTGATCCGACCCCTTTGCTCCGGCCGCATTACCAGCCTTCATCGCTCCTACGGGTCGGTCCGTCCCAGTGCTCCGCATCGGTACTCTCGCCTCGCGGTGGGTGCCGCTTGTGCTTCTCCCTTGGCATCGGAGCGACTGGTTCCCGCAGTTCCGTACGAGAGCCCGGATCAGATTCACGCCCCCTATACGCCGGCCGCCGCCCGCCCAGTAGCCAAGTATCCGGCGAGCTGATCCCAGGAGATAGAAACGCCCCTGGTTTCGACGACGAGTCTCTGGATTACGACGCGTCAACGGAGGTTCACTTTCGTTCGTCTCTCTGATCCATACCTGCATGAGGTACGTCCTCATCGCTTTGACACCAATGCTCACCACCACGGCTCTTTACCGCAGCAGCTTGGCGTGGTTTGGAGCCTGCTCTTGGAAACCGACTCCGAAGGGCCTGCCTTCATCTCTCGTACAGCTTATGACACAAGCAGTCAGTTCATCGCGAACCTCCTTCTTGTGTGCGCCTGCGGCGCACTCTCGATGCCCCAGTGCGCGCGCACGGCGGCGGCGAAGGTCTTGGCGTCGAGGAGGGCGGAAGAGAGATAGTAGCGCCGCTCGACACGCGTCTTTGCGCCCTGCTCGACGCGGCTCTCGACCATGGCGATCAGGGCGCAAA
>CAZBQH010000097.1:0-7862 GCA_964493915.1 uncultured Nitrospiraceae bacterium | reverse complement strand
ACCGACCGAGAGTCGCCCCGGTCCGGCAAACAAGGCCGGCGCCTCCGGCTCGGTCGCGGACAGGCCGACGGCGGAAACCAGCAGAAGCACCAACGCAACTCCCAGAACACCGCTGGGGCCGTAACCCCAATTCCGGCTGTAGCCCCACCTAGGGATAACCCCCAGTAGCAGCGCGAGGACAACAATCAGCAAAATCAAACCCATGGCAAGAACTCCTTTTCTCGGTCAATACGTCGTAGCGACCGCCGCCGTGAATGCCACGGCCACCGGCGGCACTTTCATCATCGTCACTTTGCCACATGCACATAAACCCCAGGCAAAGAATTGGCAAAACTTCGGCAAGCACACCCCGCCTTCAGCCGAAGACCGGTCACCATTTGCCCAAGGAACTCGTCCTGAGTATGGAATGGAGCATTGGGGTCTGTGAGCCAAGTACCTCTTCATATCAACCGGAGCGCAACATGATTGCCAAACCTTTGCCGCAGCTTTGCCAAGAGTTAATCACAAACAAGTACACTTGGGATCTGATGATGCAGAAGGATGCTGCTAACAACGCTCTCAGATGTAGAGGTACCGTCGTGAAAAATGGTGAGCCGGTAGATATCCTGGTCGTGGAGGACAACGAAAGCCAGCTGGCATCCATTGTGGCTGCGCTGCAGAACGCCATACCGGATGTCCTCGTCCTTCCCGTTCGGGACGGGCCAGAGGCGCTCGACTTCCTTTTCAGCCGCGGCGCGTGGGCGGATCGAGTCGGGGCCCCCCCCCCAAAACTGATCCTGCTGGACTTGGCGTTACCGGAAGCGGACGGTTTCTCCGTACTCGGTCAGATACGGGCCCTTGAGCCCAAAGATGCGCTCACACTCACACCCATAGTCATCTTCACCGATTCCCAGGCCAGCGTCGACATCACCCAAAGTTACCGCTGCGGAGCGAACAGCTACATTATCAAGCCCCTGAGTTTCCCTGACTTTAAGGCCATCGTGGAAACCGTCGGACAGTACTGGATAACACACAACCAAACGTCTTCGTAAAACAGACGAGAGGCACGCAATGAAGGGAACATTACCATGAGACCATTCAAGAGATTAGTCGCAACGTTGGTGCTGGGCGCGGTAATCGGCATCGGTCTACTCGGATGCAACACATTCCGGGGTGCGGGCCAGGATATTCAGAAGGGCGGTCAAGCCGTTGAAAACGCGGCCGATGGCGCCCAGCGGAAATAGGCAATATTGGCGCGCCTTGCGCCGATTATTGCGGTGAACACGTGAAGAATCACTGGGAGAATGGAAGGGGCCGAGGCACAAGCGAAGTTGTAGTGCAAGTGCGGACGCACCGTCCCCTTGTCGAACCCGATAGGGCAGGTAGCGTGGCTGTCACCAAAAGGAACGCAACGACATGAGCAATAAGGGGGATCGAGAGAGGCTCATGGCACAAGTGGTATCAACGACGGAAGAGAAAGTAGCGGAACTGTTGGCACGGACGCGGAGAAGACGGACAAAACGTGCCAGAAGGGGACAGACGCCCCTGCAGGAGTTCAAGGGGAACCTGGCATCAATGACCAATGAGGAAGTGACGGAAATGGTGAAAGGAACGCGGCCGAAAAACCCAGGATATCTGGCTTCGCTCATGCACCTGCCCATCTTCGTGCTTCAGGTGATCGCAAGGATGCTCGGCTGGCATCGCACAGAACACAGGTCTAGTTAGTCCTCGATGCGACTGCGCGAGAAACGCACATGGAACTTTCCGCTTTGTCGAAAGAATTGCAGCGTGCGCAGTAAGCGAACGAAAACAAACTGGATTCGACCACTGCAACGTCGACTCTGGTGTACTGAACTTACCCACAAAGCGTAACGCGGGCCCGCCTGGGGTTCGGCCCTCGCTACGCGGCATTGAATGGGACTCTCTTGAAAAATCCTGACCTGCCGAAACGCATCGCCTTCCTGGGCAACTACCTGCCGCGACTCTGCGGGATTGCGACTTTCACCCATGATCTTTGCGAGGCGGTCAGCAAGTCACTTCCCGCAGCGCAATGCTATGCTGGGGCTATGAATGATTGCGTGGAGGGCTATGAATATCCACCGCGCGTGCGCTTCGAGTTGGTGGAAAAGGATATTCATTCGTACCGTCGGGCAGCGGATTTCCTGAACTTCAACAACGCCGACGTTCTCTGCGTGCAGCATGAGTTTGGAATCTACGGCGGACCCGCGGGAAGCCATTTACTGGCGCTTCTCAAAGAGGTGCGCATGCCAGTAGTAACTACGTTGCACACCATTCTTCACGAGCCGAACGCCGCGCAGAGCAAGGTAATGGAAGAACTGACGCACCGCAGCGATCGCCTGGTGGTAATGGCGCGGAAGGGTGCGGAAATCCTGAGAGATGCCTATGCGGTGCCGGACGACAAAGTAGATGTCATTCCACATGGCATCCCGGATATTCCATTTACGGATTCTGCCCTCTCCAAGGCGCAATTTGGAGTGGAAGGACGGACTGTGCTGTTGACTTTCGGGCTGTTGGGCCCAGGCAAGGGCATTGAACTTGTGATTGAATCCCTGCCACACATCTTGCGTGCGCATCCGAACGTGGTCTATCTGGTATTGGGTGCGACGCATCCGCATCTGCTTAGCCGTGAAGGAGAGTGCTACCGGCTGACTCTGGAACGACTAGCGAAAGAGCGCGGCGTGGAGGAACATGTGATCTTCTTCAACCGTTTTGTCTCGCTTGACGATCTGGCCGAATTCATCAGCGCGACCGACGTCTATGTGACGACCTATCTCGATGAAGCGCAAATCACATCCGGCACGCTGGCATATGTGTTCGGTGCGGGCAAGGCAGTAGTCTCCACGCCGTATTGGCATGCGCAGGAATTGTTGGCGAACGGCCGTGGGATTCTCGTGCCATTTAACAGCCCAAAGGCCATCGCGAAAGGTGTGTGTGACTTTCTCGAGCACCCCGAATACATGGAGAAAACCCGTCGGGAAGCCTACCAGCGTGGACGTGAAATGATCTGGTCGGCGGTGGCGGAACGCTATCTGGAGTCATTTCAGCATGCACGAGCCGACCGCAAGGCCACTTCGCGCACGGCTTTTGCGGGATGGACCCTTGCCAGACGCCCCTACGACCTGCCGTCGCTGCGATTAAACCACATCGTGCGCATGAGTGACGGCACGGGGATTTTCCAGCATGCGATTCTCAATGTGCCGGATTTTCACCATGGCTACTGTATCGATGACAACGCGCGGGCGTTCATACTGTGCAACCTTCTGGATGAACTTGGCGGGAAACCTCCGAAGGAGGACCTCGATAGCTTAGCCACGACTTACCTTGCCTTTCTAGCGTCAGCATGGAATCCTGACACAAGACGTTTTCGCAATCTCATGAGCCACGGGAGACAGTGGCTTGAGGAAACAGGCAGTGAGGACTGTCATGGCCGCGCGCTTTGGGCATTGGGCACTGGCGCGGCACGTTCCAGCGATGAGGGTCGGCGCAGATTGTCCGAGCGGCTTTTTGAGCGCGGGCTGAGCGCCGTAAAGTCGTTTACCTCACCGCGCGCCTAGGCGTTCACTTTGCTGGGTCTCCATGAATACTTGAGCAAGTTTCCGGACTCCGCCGAAGCAAAGGCCGCCCGCGAGGTACAGGCCGGCAATTTGGTTAGACTGTGGCAGAACTGCGCCACTGAGAATTGGCCGTGGTTCGAGCCGAGCGTCACCTACGACAGTGCCCGACTCTGTCAGGCCCTGATACTCAACGGTCGATCGATTCCCAATCTGGGAGCTATGGAAATTGGGCTGAATTCTCTGCGCTGGCTTGCCTCACTGCAAAGAACGCAGGCGGGCCACTTCAGGCCCATCGGCAGCAACGGCTTTTACGTCAGAGATGGTGCCCGGGCCGACTTTGATCAACAGCCGGTGGAAGCCCAAGCCATGGTTTCTGCGTGCCTGGGAGCTTTCCGTCTCACGCAGGACGCCGCGTGGCAGACCGAGGCGAGACGCGCCTTCGAGTGGTTCTTGGGGCGGAATGATCTTGGCCTCTCGCTTTATGACGCTGTTACCGGCGGCTGCGCCGACGGGTTGCACAGCGATCGGGTTAATGAAAACGAGGGAGCGGAATCGTCGCTCGCCTTCCATATTTCGCTGGCCGAGATGAACTACGCGCAGCACCCGCTGCCTTCACGCTGAGCCTATTGTTGAGGCTTGAGTCAAGCCTCATCCCCCACGCCATCGTCTAGGAGTGAATCGGATAGTCTCGTCGCAGGAGGGTCGCTCGACTGGTTCGGATTGAGGGTGCGCAATTGTATGCGCGACCTCGTGATTGTGTTGGACGGAATGTTGGAACCGTTGAGGTCTCTGCCCAACGAGGATCTGTACCCTAAACTGTAACCTAGAATTTGAAAAACATGTTCCAAATGTTCAATATGTACATCATTGGCTCGTGGAGCTAAATGGTTGCTATCGCTGCAACTTGCAATTATCCAATAGGTTAGGGCAAACCCCCTCGAGTGCGCTCATAATCCAAAGGTTCTTCTCGTCTCGACAATGCTCCCTTCTCAGGAATTGAGCAGCACGGAGAATCGGTGGATCTGGGCCGAATGTGACCGCAACCGCGCGAGACCCCGCAGGCGACGCTCTGAGAAGGCGCGGACTGATTTCTTGTCCTGCAATTGCAGGAGGTGCTCCTGAATCTCGGGCGCGAGGTTGAGCAGGTTCATGAGTTGCGTAACCCTTGCACGGCTCATTCCGTGCCGTTTGGCAAGCTCACTTCGGTTGTTAACCAGTTCTTGCTCGAGCATTTTCTGGAACTCAAGAGCGAGATGAATCGGCTGAAGGACAGGCTCGTCGTCGCGTTGTAAGTGATTTTTCTTCAAAGGTTTAGGCATGTAAACCAGATTGCTCTCCCAGTTCTCGCATATGGCCGGAACGGGGAGCCATTCATGACCCAATGTGAGAAGCGGTTGGATTACCTTGGCATCTCGATATCCCTTTGGCCGTCACCTTCTGGCTTCGGTAGCAAGCGGAGATGAGGCCGTGAAGAGCGCGGCTTCTTCTGCGATGGAAACTCAACCGAGTCGCTCAGAGCCTCCGGAATAAGAGCGGCATAATGCTTGCGACAAATCTCGGGTGAGTTACCCATGAGTGCCGAGATCTTGTACAGACTCTCGCCCTTCATGGCCAACAAACTGCCAAAGGTATGCCGATAGTCGAGGCACGACCACTTCAGCCCCGCTTTCTTGTTGACGTCTTGAAGGAAGTGGTAGAAATTGTCTGGGTCCCAGCGTGTCCCTTGGATGCTCGGGAAATACCATCGGCCGGGCACGATGCGGGATTGGTAGCGATCCAGGTATTCCCGCAATGCACTGCTGACGGGGATGGCGCGGTTGACCTTCGTCTTGGGTTCCCAATGCTCGCCGTTCACAGTCTTCGCGTGGACGCGGATCATTCCATACGTACCCGCTTGGAGGTCGATGTCGTCGCACGTCAGCCAGAGCAGTTCCTCTCGGCGCAGTCCGGCATAGATGTATGTGGCCACCATGGTTTGCAGTTGCGGGTCATCCTCAAGGGCGCTCAGTTGCTCGTCAATCTGATCGAGGGTGAGAAACCTGATAGCAGGGGCAGGATTCGAACCTGCGACCTTGGGTTATGAGGCCTCTCCGGCCCAACTCTGCAAACCCTTGGAATCTCTACAACTTATGGCAACGCAACGGGATGACCCCGTTCGCCACTACCTGCCCATACTCCCCATGTTTACCCTATTCACCGCTTTTTGAGTACCAGTTTGAGTAGCAATTCCGAACTCTCCTTGCCCAACGAGGGGCGCGCTAGAAGCAAGGGGTTCGGAAATATAGGTGCCCATGTATGGCCCCTCATTGGGCTGGCCTTTTGCCAGTCTCTTATTGGCCGCCTTCATCGCTTCCCTTTCTTTGGAGAAGCCTCCGCCGAGAGGTCGGTCGCCGCAAGCCGTTTCCCTTCCTCAGTCAATCGATACCGCTGTTTGCTGCTGCGTGGCTTCTCCGGGACGGTCATCTCGATGAGACCAGTTTTGAGGGCGGGCAATAGAGACGTCTTTCGGAAATATTCGTCATCCTTCAAGCCCAAGGCCTGCTGCATCATCTGTCTGCTCATTTCACCATTCACCTTCCTCACGAGCCTAACTTCCGGGGTGACTTCCGGGGTGACTTCCGGGGTCGCCTTGCGCTTTCTGGATTTCTGTTTGGTCTCAGGCCGGTCTGTTTCGACTGGTGTTTCCGGCAACGTGGCTGGCAAGAAGGTGACGTAAACTGAGCCAGCCTGCTCTTTCCAGCTCGGCTTGGGATTGGCGTTTTCTTCACACCAGTCAATGATGTTGAGAGTGCCGCTGCCCCAACGCTCGATGATTCCTGCGCGGTAAAACACGTTGGCGATGATTGGATTCCACGGCTTAGACTCGTGGGGTTTCATGAGTTTCGCAGGCGTAATACCGAAGTGCAAGGCGCCAGGGTTGGCGATCTCAAGGTGTTCGTCGTACATTGCGACAGCCGCCGCGCCGCCCGGGACGGTGTAATCGCGATGACAGAGGGCGTTTGCCAAGGCTTCCCGCGTAGCTCGTGGTGGATATAGCGGTTGGTCTTCGCGAATCATCTTACCCGAGACAACACGGCCGGCGATCGGTACGTGGTCCATCAGAAAGGATTCGGCGCGGCGGAGAAGAGAGAAGGCATGCCCCCAGTACTGACGGTTGTCAGAGAAATCCGCCAATCGGTTGGTGCCGCGAAAACGCGCGAGTCTAATGCCCATCTGGGGGTAGAGCGGCTTGAGTCTATCGCTCTTTCCGTAGAGGACAACGGCGGCATTCAAGAGCTTGTCGTCGTGGATCAGTTCCAGCCCACGCAGCACGGTTACGAGGTCGCGGCGGTCGGTCGGTTCCAAGCGTCCAAGCCTGATCGCATTATCCAACGTTAGCAGTATTTCCTGCCTGTCGAGATCCTTGACGGACACACTATTCGGGACCGGTTCGTTCTCCCAGCGCCTCGTCGCGTGAAGGCGCTCAAGCAAGCGTCGTTCGTATTCGTGCCGAGGCATGATAATGGTCGTAGGGCCATGGCGTAGATAGGGTCAGCCATCGTATGTATACGGCCCGCCGCCACCAGGCACGCTGAGCACGATTACAGACGCGCCCTTGCCTATGTTCACCGTCTCGATGTCGGGAAAAGTAGGAGGCTCGATTCTGCGAAGCTCGGCGGCGATGTCTTCGAGCGTATTCGCAGCGACAAGCTGCCCGACCACTTCGCCCTTATCCGTGACACCGAAAAGAACAAATCGCCCGAGCCCATTGAGCATGGCGCAGACGGCCCTGGCGGGCTCTGTCCGTTGGCCTGTGCTCTTCTTGAACTCCAGGCGGTCAGACTCACCTTCCGCCGTCAGTTATCGTAATTCACGTCTGTTCATCGTTGGTCCAGTGTCGTTCGAGAGCAGCTCATTATGGGCGATTTGGCAGGGCAAATCCACCCGGCACCTGAACTGGCTTGTCCTCGTGCCTTGGCAAACTCTGGTAGAATTGCCGCGTAGCGAGGTTGAAACGGGAAATGGCAAAGAGTCGCGGAACAGAGAACAACGAGAACGAACTTCACCAGACGCGCAAGGAAAATGAGCGTCTGAGAGCTGAAAACCGCCGCCAAAAAAACCGCGTATGCCCGGCCCCCGACAGACAAGACATCAAGGAAGCTGATGCCGCCCCTATGCAACAGGGCATTCGCCCAGGGATTTGGTCACAGAAAGCTTTATAAACCGCGCTTTCGTTGTGTCGTCATCAGAGAATGACACCATGAGCCCGTACAATGCTTTCGGATATGAAGAGAACGGTTACAGTGACCCTAGCCGGGGCGAGCGCCG
>CAZBQH010000096.1:0-4847 GCA_964493915.1 uncultured Nitrospiraceae bacterium | reverse complement strand
GCATCGCCACCCTGACCCGGTCGGCCTCGCCCATCTGCAGGACGTCCGGGGGATACACGAACAAGGCAAACCGGCCCACCAGCGCATGATCGAGCGCGTTGGCGCCGTGGTACGAGATGGGGTTCATGGCTGCCCAGACCCACTTCACCTGGGTGGGAAAGCCCATGATCTCCCGGCTGCGGATCAGCGTAAGCCACTTCGACTGCATGCTCGGCTCGCACCGGTTGATCTCATCGACCAGGATAAACTCCTTGTCCCACACCGTCACCGGGCTCGCGACGTACTCGACCACGCCGTGCTTGAGCTTTTCTACGTTGGGGTAGCCCAGGATGTCCTCAAACATCGCCTTCGACGCATCATAGGCGAGAAACGCGCGGCCAAGCGCCTGGGCCAGCTTCGCCGCAAGATGGGTCTTGGCGCACCCGTGATTGCCGATCAACAGCAACGGGTCGCCGGTGAGGAGCGACGCCAGGACGAGATTCTCGTCCCGCTCACTCCAGCCAAAGATACCGAGTTGGGTCAGGATCATGATTCGTCTCCTTTCTGTTTGATTGTTTATTTAGGAAATCTACAAGCCCTCTCGTAAGAGGGATTGTGCGCGTTGCGCGATATTTGCTTGACTTCCATGTGTAAGCAGGTCTAGGATGGAATTGCCTGATGTGGGGCTATGTGAGATCAGTCCCTGTTGCTCAGGCGATGGGAGGGTGAGAGCATGCATCGTGATGTGCGCCGGCGGGGTTTCCCGAGGGCTCTCATGGCCACAGCATCAATCGCGACCGTAGTCTGGTGTGCTTGGTCTTTGCCTCCTTCCGAGCCTACTCCGGGCGATGTCAACGGTGACCACGTAGTGGACGCTGTTGACGTTCAGCTCGTCATCAACGCCGCCTTGGGCCTCGATGTCGGCGATGCCCAATGCGACATAAACAACGACAACGCTGTGGATGCGCTTGACGTTCAATTGGTCATCAACGCAGCGCTTGGTCTAGACATTGGGGTCGTGGTTCCGGATCTGACGGGCATGGCGCAAGCCGATGCGGAATCTGCAATCAGGGATGCGAGGCTCTCCGTCGGGACCGTCGCCGAGGCGTTCAGCCCTACCATGCCTGTAGGCCAGGTGATCAGCCAAGACCCCGGAGCCGGTACAAAAGTCACGCCAGGCACGGCCGTCAACTTGGTCGTTTCGAAAGGTCCCTCCTTCATTTACGTAGACAAGGCCACGCCCGCCTCCCTGGGCCAACAGGACGGCCTGTCTTGGCAAAGGGCATTCGCCGACCTTCAGCCAGGGATTGATGCTGCATACACGGCTGGCGGTGGTGAAGTATGGGTCGCTGCAGGCGTCTACAACGAGACGCGGGAAAGTTACCCGCACGGCCACGAGGGAGACTGGGCGTGGGACACTGCGTCTGTTGTCATCCGTCCCCACGTAGACATCTACGGCGGGTTCGCGGGAACGGAATCTGAGCGGGACGCACGCGATTGGTCGGCAAACGAAACAGTGATAGACGGCTCCACAGCCCTGCTTGGGGCCGGGCCTGCCCGTCACGTTGTCATCGGCGCCGACGATGCCGCACTCGATGGATTCACCATTACAGGCGGCGAGGCCAGGGGAGGGGATGGCAACCAAGATGAGATACGGAGAGGCGGGGGAATGTACAACAATGATGTCTCGCTGCGCGTGAGCAATTCCGTGTTTGAGGCCAACAGTGCGGCCTATTGTGGGGGTGGAATGTACAACAGGGATGCATTCTCTGAAATCTCGAATTGTAGGTTCCTCGAAAACTCTGCAGACGGGATGGGCGGCGGGATCTATGACTATAATACCTCCTCGCAAATGACTGATTGCGTGTTTGAACGCAATTCCGGCGGGGCGATTGTGAGCATGGGCGGCTCCCCGCAATCTGATGTGTTGGTGGCGTTGACCAACTGCACGTTCCAGGAAAATGTTGGGAGGGCATTCGTGAGCGGTCCATACATTGCCACGGATATCACTGACTGTGTGTTTAAGTTTAACTACGAAGGGGGTGCCATTCAGAGCTACGGGCCTTTGCTTGTGACGGGCTGCGTTTTCAGGAGAAACCATGCCGTCCTCGGCGGCGCGATAGACATACGAGCCAATGCACAGCTAACAAACTGCATATTCCATGATAATTCGGCAATTGGAACGTCGCTCTCACGGGGTGGGGCCGTCTATGCGGTTGCGGCAAGCCCTTTGCTTACCAACTGCACTTTTTACTGCACCAAGAGTACAAACCTGGCGGGCGGAGCACTCCGCAGCGAGGGCGGTGCCGAGGTCTTTCTTCGCAACAGCATTGTATGGGGGCCCGAGGCGGACATCTCTACCGAAGAGGGATCCCACACCTTCGTAGTGTACAGCAACGTACAGGGCGCGTATGCCGGGTCGGGGAATATCGATTTCGATCCACTGTTTGTCGACTCTGATAGCGGTGATTTCCAGCTTCAGCCCGCTTCGCCTTGCATCGACAGTGGCACAACTGAAGACGCGCCGGGAGCCGACATTCGCGGCGTGACCCGCCCTCAGGGCGCCGGGGTAGATATGGGTGCGTACGAAATGCTTGGCGGCGAGGAGTGAGGCAATATGGAAAAGCCCTCGCGTCTTGACTACTGGGCATGAGAGGGTGAGAAATCACGTGCTGGAGCCCAAAGATCGTTGTCAGGCCTGCTGCTCTACAGCGCATAGGCAGCGGGCCGCTATTGCTCGAGAACAAGCCAAGCCACCAGGTGGAGGGCGCTCAACCAGTGCATGCGCCGGAGCCCACCAGGGCTGCCGAGCATCCCATTGGGCTTATGTGAGGTGCGAAGCATGATGTGCCTTTACACGTGGTACGACACTCAACGCTAGGGGCCCGGGATCGCGGTGTCTCAGAGGATGTAAGACTCTACCGCAACGGCCATTCCGAACCTCTGCGGCAGAGAGGTGAAGCCCAGGATGGTCTGTGTTCGTTTGGCCAAGTTCGGCGGCAGCGGAATCACATGGCCCGTCGGCGATATGGATAGCGCGAAGAGGTGGGAGGCGATGGTGAAGCCCTACATTCCTGGTCTATTGCAGAGGGCGATTCAATGCTCTGGCGATATCGTTACCGTGCCAACTTTGGTGGAAGGACACTATGTCCAGTTACGCAGCCCAAAGGCGCTCGGGGGAAACGCATCTGGCCAGTGCAGAGGACAGCGACCCAATGTGGACGCACCACGGCGTGACGAGGGTCAGTCATGAACATCATTGATATAGCCAGGAGAACCAATTGCTATGAGGAATTCAAGAAAGCGTTAGCGGAGGGTGAGGGCAGACTCAGACGCGCCTTGCAGAGATTCTGCGGCACATTGACCATTGAGGAAATCCAGGAAGGTATCGATGTCTGCTTTCGCAACGCCACGTCACTTTGTGACGACGCGCGATTACTGTTCGAACACAAACGCTGGTCCAGGTCTTTCGCACTGTCAATAGCTGTGCTCGAGGAGACCGGCAAGGTGGTTGTGCTCCACTCTATGGTTGAGATCCCCAACTCAAGACCAAAAGTGTGGAAACAGCATTGGCACGAGGCGCGTCGCCATAGCATGAAGACCTCGTACGGCCGTACTCCAACGTGGCATGACGAGCTGTATTCACAGATCGGTGCTCAGTTTGCATCTGACGACCTCGACGAGAGGTTACTCGAGCGTTTGAGGCAAGGAGCTCTCTATGTGGACTTCGATCAAGACGATAGGGGATGGCGGACACCAGACGAGATTACAGAGGACATGGCAGAAAAACAGCTTTCCCGGGCAATGAAATCGCTATCCCAGTGCAAATACTACCGCCAACGAGGCCTATTTGATACAGTATGGCTGAAGAGGCGAGCCGAGATCTGCAGTCCTGTCTACCACAACTATGATGAGGTACCGGCCACGGGCGCCGATCGGGCGGAATTTGCCGTCAAACTTCTAGAATTGCGAAAACGCTTCTTCCTCGAACTTGTCAATGAAGGCGTGCTTGAACGTATGCTTCCGGATGGGATGCGATGATGCCGGAAAGCAAGGCGGCCAAGCGACGGCTTATGGATGCTACGCTTCCGATTCAAGCAAGGCTCTGCACTTGCCGTTGGATCGTGCCGGAACGAGGCATCCCAACTGAGAAGTGCCTCCCTCCCTGCAGATGGATTCGACATGCAGAGGTTCAGGCTGTCCGAATCCGACACATCTTAGCGGCGCTTGTCTTCCTTGAGTTCGTGCTGGGCAAACGACGTTGCTTCGGACTGCAGCGGGGATGATCATGTTAGAGGGTATTCCATGGTCTTTTGTCTCCTTCCTCAGACGGTCACCTGCGCCAACTGAACGACGTCGCCCAGCCCCTCAAGCTGCCTGCACTCGCCTTTTTCGCCGAACAATACGACCAGCAGCTGCACCCTGGCTTTCCTGAGGGCTTCGCGGTTTTCCTCTTTCATGGTTGCGTAGCCGTCGGTGAGGATGACGGCCTTGTCCAAGCGGTTGGCCAGGACGTGCTGACCTATGCAGTCGAAGTCCGTGCCGAAGGTGGTCTGAATATGGCCGGCGAGCAGCGTTCGAAATGGCACCTCGACGACTTTGTTGCTGAATAGGTAGATGGTCTTGAGCTCTGTGCGGAGCCTGCGGAGCAGGGCGATGATCTGGGGCAAATGCTCGTTGACGCTTCCGGAGACGTCGAGGTAGACCGCCAGACCCATACGCTCGGTGTCGATGTGCGTTGCCTGGTTGTGGGAGTGGAGTGAGGGCAGGCCGGCCGCGAGCAGGACGAGGTCGCGCTTGGACGGCTGGATGGGTATAGGCGACACGCTCAGCCGTGGCCGCTGGATTGTCTCAATAAACCGGTCGAG
>CAZBQH010000095.1:0-21435 GCA_964493915.1 uncultured Nitrospiraceae bacterium | reverse complement strand
CATGGATATCGCTGAGATCACTCCGGCCCACATCCGCGGCCGCATGGTTTCGGTTAACCAGTTCGCCATCGTCTTCGGCATGCTGGTCGTATACTTTGTCAACTATGCAATTGCCGGCGTCGGCAACGAGGCATGGAATGTGCAAGTTGGGTGGCGATGGATGTTCGGCTCCGAGTCGTTCCCCGCATTGGCGTTGTTGATCCTGCTGTTTTTTGTCCCGGAAAGTCCCCGCTGGCTTGCCAAGCAGGGGCGGGATAAGGAAGCGTTGCGCATACTCGGCCGGGTCGGCGGTTCAGACCACGCGCGCAGGGAGTTCGAGGCTATCCGACTGGCCATCGCACAGGAGAGCGGGTCCATAGCCCAGCTTTTCGAGTCGGGCTTTCGGATCGCGCTGCTTATCGGCGTGGTGCTGGCCATTCTCCAGCAGGTGACCGGCATCAATGTTATCCTCTATTATGCGCCCGAGATCTTCAAGAGCTTGGGGACTGCGACGGCCACAGCCCTTGGTCAGACCGTAATTATCGGCTCGGTGAATATGGCTTTCACAATTATCGCGATTTGGAGTGTAGACAGGCTGGGACGGAGGCCGCTCATGATGATAGGCGCGACGGGCATGGGCTTGTCCCTCTTTTCATTGGGTCTGGCGGCGTACCTACAGATTACCGCATCCTGGGCCTTGTTCTTCGTGCTCAGCTACATTGCGTGTTTTGCCTTGAGCCTCGGGCCGGTCGTGTGGGTAGTGCTTTCCGAGATATTCCCGACGCGCATCCGCGGGCGTGCTATGGCCATCGCCACGGTCTTTCTATGGAGCGCGAACTTTGTCGTTTCACAGACGTTTCCCATGATCGACGAGAATGCGTGGCTGATCGAGCATTTTCACCACGGATTCAGTTACTGGATCTATGGCGCTTTGTGCGTAGTCACGCTGGTATTTGTCTATCGTTGGGTTCCTGAGACCAAGGAACGTTCGCTCGAGGAAATTGAAGCCATGTGGGCTGGAGCCGCCGAAGCGCCTCGGGCTCGCCTGGCCCCGGACCAACGGACGCCCTGAGCTTGCCCCGCCAAAGGCGTGATTGCGCATGGTTGTGCATGCACCCTGTGGAGGAGAGGACTGGACAGTGAAGACGACAAGAAGAGTGTTCCTAGCTGGCAGCGCCGCGACGGGTTTGGGTGCAATGGTGTTGAAGAGTCATGCCGGAGGCGGGAATCGGGAGGGAACGGGGGTGCGGAAGTTCCACTTGTGCACGAACTGCGACGCCCTCGATAAAGAACCGGCCTTGTTGGAGACGGCCGTTACTGCAGGGATTGACGGTATCTACCTGGCCGCTTATTTCTACGGTTACTGGCCCTATGCGCCGGAGCGTATCGCGCGGTGGATACAGAAACTCGAGCAAAAAGGGCTCGAGGTCAACATTTGTAATGTCCCGCTTGGTCACCCCGGCGATTCATTGGGCGCATCTTCAGGCGATTTCCCTTTGACGCCGCCGCCACATTGGCGCATGGCTGTAAGACCAGACGGTTCACAATACGCGGGGACTTCGCTCCACCCGCCAGCAACTGAGGAAAATGCCGAGGCTTTGCGACGCTTGGAAGGCCTCGGCGTTAAGCAGGCCTTTCTTGACGACGACTTCCGGCTCACGCCTGCGCCAGGTGTTATCGGAGGCTGCTTCTGCGACAAGCACCGGCGGGCCTTTCTCTCGTCTCATGGCTATGCACAGCCGCAATGGGAAGAGTTGCTGGCTGATATCGCGGACCGGCGGCCAAGCCCGCTGCTGCGTGCCTGGGTGGCGTTTACGTGCGATGAGCTTACTGCATGCTTCAAGGCGCTGAGAGGGGCCGCGCCAAGTATCGATCTGGGTGTTATGGTGATGATTCACGGCGCCGAGTATGCAGGCATCCGCCTGCCGGATTACAAGGGCGCGCCGCTCCGTGTGGGGGAGGGGATGTTCGACGACGCCAGCTTCGGTCCGGTGAGGAACAAGACGGGGGAGTTATTCAGTTGCTTGTTTCATAGGCGTTTTGTCGAACCCCAGAGGGCCTACAGTGAAACGACCGCCTTCCCCGCGGGCAGCCTCTCGGCGAGGAACATGGCCGCCAAGCTCGCCGTATCGACCATCGCTGATGTGCGAAACACAACTTATATGTCTGGTCTCACACCGTTTCCGCTATCCCATTGGGAGGCTCTCGGGCCCGCTATGAGGAAACAGCGCATTATCCACGAACGCCTTGCGGGCCACGTTCCCCGAGGGCCGTTCAAGCACTACTGGGGCGATGCCTCGCGCTTTGTGGGAGACACCGACCCGTATAGCTTGTTCCTCGCGTCCGGTGTGCCCTTTGAGGTCGTTGAAGACCCTGGGGACGAGGGCTGGACCTTCCTCAACGACACGGATGCCCAGGCCCTTGCACCAAGACATCGGGGCCCAGGCATCTTAGTCGTGCGTCCCTCGGCGCGCGTTTCCGAAAGCAGTTCGGTGCGCGTCCTCGCCGAAGATTCAGCGGCCCTTTTCGCCTTGAAGCGGGAAGTACTTGACGGACTGCCGGGCACACCGCACATTGTCGAGGACGAACCCGTGGTTTGCGCGTGGTATCCCACTGCTCGCGCCGTCCTTCTGTGGAACCTGTCCGAGGCGCGGCGAGCTTTCCGGATACGATGGGGCGCGCAAGAACGCCCCGTCGAGGTAGACGGGTCAGGTGTTGCCCTCGTGGAAGACGTGGCCTAGCCGCTTCTCACATGCTCGAGACACGGGTGCCCGAAAATGTTGCCTTGCCTTCTGCGACGTAGAGGCCCACATCTCCTCTGGAATAGTCGTAGCCGCGCGCTGTGAGCGCTACATCGCCGTTGACATAGATCGAGAAAATGCTCCCGCATGCTACGACTTCGAGTTTGACGGAATGGCCGGGTTGGAAATGGACGGGGCGCTCCTCAATGAAGGAGTGATCGGCGAAGTAACGGTTAGCGCGGTCGAACACGACGCGTCCGTTACCAGGCTCGAGCCGGACCTGATACCACTGGTCCAAGTTTGCGCCGCCCACCCGTAACATGACGCCGCAACTCTTTGTCCCCGGCTCGATCTCCATTGTAGTCGTTACAA
Source organism: uncultured Nitrospiraceae bacterium (assembly GCA_964493915.1). Classification (GTDB taxonomy): domain Bacteria; phylum Hydrogenedentota; class Hydrogenedentia; order Hydrogenedentales; family SLHB01; genus CAZBQH01. The sequence continues at coordinate 18,343 of CAZBQH010000095.1, read as the reverse complement.
GGCACGGGTCAGGCATTCGCGCAAGACGCAGGAAACTGAAGCGGCCCATCGCATCCGCCGTGATCCGGCCGCTTGCCACGTCCCATGGCCCCACTTCGGGCGATGGCGACAGGATCGTTTCCTGTCTGAAGGCGCCGGCGATCTCGCGGAGCAGCTTGACGCCAAGCGTGCCATCCGTGTGTTGGACGAGCTCATGTACGCACAGGTTGCCGCCCCACAGGTACTTGCCTTCGTCTTTATCGTTTTCCTTGACGCAGTGCCACCCGATGATGAAACGGCGTTGGCCGTCCGTGGCGGTTTTGGCCGCATAGAATGCCCGGCCATCGAAAAACTCGTCAGCCGGCGCAAGCCAAGGCCCATGAGGAGTGCGGGCCATACGGTAGTGCGTTTCCCATTGCGTCGAATAAGCGGAGAATACGAGATACCACCAGTCACCCATCCTGAACACGTCGGGACACTCATGAGAGTCGTAGAGAAACGGCGTCCAGATAGGGCCCTGGGAGTCCCATGTACGCAGGTCCTTCGACGTAAAGAGGGCTGTACATCCGCCGCGTTTGGGCAGGGCGTCTATGATGTCGGCCGTCAGCACCATCCAGTACAAACCCTCATCCGGATTCCAGAACACATGGGGGTCGCGCCAACCGCCGCCGGTATATCGGGCGAGATCGGGCGGCAATCGCCATTCGGGGTCCTTTTGCCAATGGACCAAGTCTTCGCTTGAGGCGTGCATGATCACCTGGCTGAAGTTAAGTCCGGCCTCCTTCGGATTACCGTTGTGGCCGGTATAGAAGATGTGGAAGAGGCCGTCTTTTTCGATGACGCAGCCCGTCCAGATGTCGCGATCCTGGTCCTGGAGTCCACCTGCGGGAATCGCCGTGCCGTAGTCCGTGAAATGGACGAAGTCGCGCGTGCCGATGTGTTTCCACGGGCTTCCGTTTGTGTGGATATAGAATAGGTGCCACTCGCCGTCCCAATAGAAGGGGATGTAGTCGCCGCAACGTCCATCTGAAGGGCTGTAGAAGATTTGCACTCGATTGTCCTCCAAATCAGCGCCCGGTTCGAGGGCTCGGGCTTGCAATTGGTCAGGCCAAGAGGGTATCAACAGGGCACCCAGAGTGAAGAGTAAGGATACCCGGCAGACTCGAGCGTAGCAAAGTCCGGACGTCATATCGAGGGGCCTCCTTCAGTTATGGTCCGTTTGACCGGATTCTCACTCAAGGATGTATAGGGGCACTGTCGCAAATATCTCTTGTGCAGGTTTCGGCAGATGTATCTTGAACTTGGCCAAACGCTTTTTCAAGCGTAAGAGGTCCAGGGTCAGAGTATCGTCAGATATGGGCGCCGATACGCGCTCGTGGTATGCACAGGCGTCAGGCCTAGGCACAGAACCAGGAGACACCAGAAGATGTCTGAAGTGACGGCGTGGAGCGTCGCGCTCCTCGCCATGCTGTTTTGCGCAGAGGGTGCCGCCCCTAAGCAGATTGTCCAAGATACTGCTACGTATTTGTCAGCGGGATTGCTTTTGGACCTACAGACGAGTAATGTACCTGAAATGGTGAAATCAGAAAGCGGTTAGGAGTAAAGACATGGCTACACATCCACCTTATCCTGAGGAAGAGAGACGTCAGAAGGTTGAAAAGGCAGAGAAGATGCTCAAGGAGGGCGTCTCCCAGGCCAAGGTCGCGGGGGAGTTGCGGATTAGCCTTAAGACTCTTTACGGTTGGTTGGAAAAGTACGGCTCAGGACGGCCGGGTAAAGGAGTAAAGACCAAGCCAAAGGCCCAAGCAAAAGCCAAGACTCCATCTGCTAAGGCCGGTCCGGTCCGCTATACGCCGGAGCAGAAGGCCCAGATGCGAGCCCGAGCACTCGAGCTGCGCAGGCAAGGCAAATCCAGACGTGCGATTGCTGACGATCTTGGTGTAGCTGACAAGACAGCACAGAGGCTCCTCCATGAGGCTGTCGCTGTCGCCAAAACAGCACGGCCTACAGGAGCCGCCCAGCCGAAGACTGGAACTCAAGTAACAAACCAAGTGCAGGACTTAGCCTCGATGCTTGATCGCATACACGCCCTGGACGAGCAGGTCAAAGCGCTTAAAGCGGAAAGAGGCGCCTTGCGCGAAACCGCTCTCCGGTTGCACAAGGCTATTGGCCAGGAGCTCTGAGCCGGCCGCCGCACAACGCGCGCGGGGAGTCCAGGCGAGTGGCACGGCTGTCCTGGCCGGTTTCCACCGGCGGGAAGTCCGTGCCATTTCCGTTCCGGCGCGGCATTATCCGATCCAGGTTTCCCATTTTCCAGGGCGCGTCTGCCATTACTTGCGGCAAACTCAATGAGGTCCCTGTGAACAAAGGGCCTTCGGCCAGGCAGGCAAACGGTCTCTTACGATTGGATATTTGGCGGTCTTGAGCCTGTGGCCGACGGCGCCTGGTTCCCGGCTGAACCGTTGCCCTTCGAGCATAACGCTTTAACCATGAACGGGAAGAACGAGAGAGATGAAAAGAAAGTGGAAAGCAGTCGTCCCAGTGCTTCTCGGCATAACAGCGGTCCTGCCTGGTCAAGCCAAGGCCGGGCCTGGCGCGGCCAAGATCGAGGGCCTGCCTTACTGGGTCGAAGGCGACGCCTTCGTGGGTCACAACGGCCTTCATTACAACAACCGGCCCCTCTACTGTCTCCATGTCCCCGCCATGATCCTATGCGGAGACAAGCCGCTCATGCGTTTTATCCAGGACCCTTATTACTACGGGGTCCTTATGATAGGCGTCCTGAGGGAAGGTAAGGGAACGTGGTGCCAGGACTTCTCTGATGTAACCGCGCGGTATCGGACCGGACGGATGGAGTGGACGTTGCGGGACAGCCATTTGCCCGGCCTCAGCATTACGCTCGAGACGGTTACGCATGCGGAAGGTGCAGGTTTTGCAGTACGCGCTGACGTTTCCGGGGCGCAGACCGGAGACCGTTTGGTCTGGGCTTTTGGTGGGGCCCGCCAGCGGCTGGCGGACAAGCCTTGGAACGTTGTCTGGGCCTCAGACCCTATCGTGAACAGGGATATGCTCGCTTGGGGCTTCAAATCCGCAGATTGCGAGGGGAATACTGTACGTATTGAGGGAGACGCATTTTACCTGAATCCTCCCGCGTACCCCCCGGAAGCCGATCTGCCCATGCATACTGTTGCAGGCACGTGTTCTGCAGGAGTCTCTGCTGAAATACGGGACGCTGCTTCATGGGCCGATATCCCCGAACTGCTCGAAAGCGTTTCCGGAACTGCTCCCCTTGTCTGCGGCGAGGTTGCACTCGAACCGGGTCAGCCCATTTACTGGTCAGTTCGATCGGCCATAGGAGACGTCTGCACCTCTCCCGCCGATCCGCAGGGGGACTTTGAGGCAGGCCAGGAGCGAGCGTGCGCTCTGGCAAAGCGGGTGGTCGTCGATACCCCTGACCTTGTTCTCAACGCGGCCGCATCCGCGGCGGCTGCCGCGATCGACGGGGCCTACTACCCTCCCGTCTACGTCCACGGCGCAATGGCCTGGAACATCCGTTTCCCAGGTTGGCGCACCATGTTCGGAGGCGTGTCGTATGGGTGGCATGAGAACGTAAAGGCTGAGGTCGCATTCTACACAAGCCATCAAGTCAAGGAGTCGAGCCTTAACGTGCCGAAGGCGGACCCCAAACTCGGTTATGGCCAACAGGCGCCGGACTCCCGTTTCTACGGCCGAGGACGCATTGCCATGGATCAGAACTTTTACAACATGCAGACGCAGTTTTTCGATTGTGCAATCCACGACTGGCGGTGGACCGCCGACCCTGAACTGGAGGCCATTTTGCGTCCTGCCCTTGAATTACACGCCGAATGGCAGAAGGACTGCTTTGATCCGGATGACGACGGAGTATACGAAAGCTATATCAATACGTGGCCAACGGACAGCCAATGGTACAACGGCGGCGGCGCCGCGGAAGAGACGGCATACGCGGCCGTCGTGAGACAGGCCTTGCTGGAAATGGCCCAAAAAGCTGGCGACACCGCATCGGCTGCGAAGCATGCGGAGGAATTAACCAAAATCCGCGGAGGGTTTCTCGAGTCGCTGTGGGTAGCCGACCGGGGGTTTGTGGGCGCTTATCGAGAGCAAAGCGGCTACCGGCGTCTGCACGAAGACGCATGGCTGTACAGCGTTTTCCTGCCGATCGACGCGGGTCTGCTCGACACGCTCGAGTCTGCCCAGGCCCTGTACTATACTGACTGGGCTCTGGAACGCGTCGCCACCCCTGGCGGCGGCGAACGCGTCTGGACCTCGAACTGGGTACCTTCTGTCTGGTCCGTCCGCGAGCTCTATCCCGGAGACAACCACCATCTTGCGTTGGCGTACTGCCAAACCGGCATGGCTGAAGAAGCCTGGAACCTCTTCAAGGGTACGTTCGTGATGCAAATGCTTGGGGGCCCCGTCCCGGCGGATTTCGGCGGCCACGATTCCTGTGGTACGGACTTCAACGATTGCTCGAGCATGTTCTGCCGGGCCTTGGTAGAAGGGCTTTACGGCTATGTGCCCGATTATCCCAATGGTCACGTGACGTTTCGTCCGCAGTTTCCCTTTGAATGGGACCACGCGTCTATCGAGACTCCCGACTTCGCACTGTCCTATCAACGCAAGGCCGGAATCGTGACAGTTACTATTCGTCTGACCCGGGAGGCGGCGATGAGCGTTCGCATTCCTGTGCGCACGTCGGCTGTCCAGGCCGTGAAACTCGGAGGGGCCGCAGTGGATTTCGAGAGCGTGCCAGGCTTCAATTGCACTGTGATAGACGTGCAAACGCCTAGGACCACAAGGGCTTCCCTTGAAATAACCTGTGCTGACTGGCTCACGGCGTCTGAAACCATCGCCCTCAAGGCCAACAAGGGCGAGATGGCTCACATTGCCGTGACCGGCGGCGAGGTTGTGGACCTCCAGGACCCGCAAGGAGTCCTGGAGTCGCCCACCGTGAAGTCTCAGGGCATTCAGGGACGGGTCACGGGAACCAAGGGAAATCATCTCTTGTTCGCCGGGGTTCTGGCGGGTGAGGCAAGGCAGACCCGCCCGATCAGGCTTAGCGTCGCCGATCCGGAAGGCGAGGCCTATCAGGCAGCCAAGATAGTGACGGAAGTGCCGCAAGACGTTCAGTGGATGCCTATCTCCATCGCTGACCGGTTCAACGCCGACGTGCGTACTATCTTCAAAGAGGAATACCTGTCGCCTCGTCCCCAGACCTGTTCAGTGCGCATTGGCTCCGATGGCTACTCGCCCTGGACCTTCTATTACTGGGGCGGCAAGCCGCCTGAGCTCACATTGGGCGAGGTCCCTTCTTTACTCGACGGAGACCGCCTGGTCACGCTTCAAGGCGTGCCCTTCGCGTGGAATAGCGATGAAATGAACATTGCTTTCACGTCCCAATGGGACAACTGGCCTAACCAGATCACGTTCCCTGTGAACCAAAGCGGCCGCGCCGTCTGGTTTCTCGTCTGCGGATCAACCAATCCCATGCAGACGCGCATCGCCAACGCGGAGCTGCGCATGCACTATGCAGACGGCGCCACTGAGAAGCTGGAACTGATCCCGCCCCTGAACTTCTGGACCCTGTCGCCTCTCTATGCGCGTGCTGCTTCCCTCCAACAAACCGACCTTGGGCATGACTACGATTATCAGCGGGACGCATTCTGTCTTCCGGAGACGCCGCCGTTGACTGTACAACTTGGGGACAACTGCCGTGCCAATCTCCTTGGCTGGCGGTTGCGCGAGGGAGTGGATCTCGAGCGTGTGACCCTCGAGACGCTTTCGCAAGAGGTTGTCATTGGTTTGATGGGGATCAGCATTATGCGCTGACTCGTGTGCGGCGCAGAAAACACCTCCCGCCGCGCTCTGCAGTACCTTGCTACACCCTCGCAAATGGGTGCAACGAGCGTCAGCACGTTTGCCCGGCGAGGCCTGCTTTCCCCTGTAGGTGGCAGGCGCGGTGCCGGATCACATAGTCTCTGGTGCGCTGTCCTTTCCTTGCCGGATTGCCCAGACGACAACGTTCAGAACTTTTTCGAGGGCTGTGAGAAAAAGCCCTTGCTGGACATATGCCCGGACGGGCAGGCACTTTGTGATGGTCTGTGTGTGATTCATTAGCGGTTCTCCACGATCCTCAAAGAGCCAGTTGCTCCTGCCGCATTATAGCCGCCTGGCGGGCTTGCATGCACGGTGTAAGCCCAGCCGTTTTCCTTTCGTTTATCCCATCACAGGTTTCTCAAATTCGAGACCGCAATATAGGCATTTCCAATGTTTCGAGCTTGAGATACGGCCGCATCTTGGGCAGCGCAACGGCGTGTTCGTGATTCGCTCGTCCTCAATGCCGTCGCGCATATCAACATCGTGGGCGACGTTCATCAGGTCCTCGTCAGTAAGCTTCAAGCGGGCGCGGGTCAATTCCCAGAGCGCCTGATTCAGCAAGGCAAGCCGCTCGACCTGGTGTTCCAATTCCTTTATCCGTCGGGGCGTGGTCGCTGGCTGTGTAGCCGGTCGTGGAGGCGGGGGCGATACGTCTGGTAAGAAGATTCTCTCGTACATTACGCTATCCTCAAGGAAGTCCGTCGAGCAATTCGAACAGGAGACATTGTAGCGCGCTCTGCTTGACATGCGCCAGTCCGCTGAATAGGCTACGTGCAATGACGCTGTTCTTCCACACGAAGGGCCCCATGGCATCCGCAACACAGAACGTCGCAACCTATCCCGAGCAGTTTTCTGATCTTGCCTTCCAGGATGCCATGCTGCAGGGCGTATCGCGAACGTTCGCCCTGACCATTCCCAAATTGCCCGCGAACCTCCAGATCGTGGTCGGCAATGCGTACCTCCTGTGCCGGATTGCGGACACTATCGAGGACTGCACCGGCCTGACCATGGACGAGAAACACCACTATGCAGAAGCCTTTGTCAGCGTAGTGGAGGGGCATGGTCTCCCGGAAGCATTCGCGAAGGAGCTTTCGCCGCGTCTAGGTGATGGAACGCTTCCTGCCGAGCGGGATTTGGTCCGCAATACGCCCCGGGTGATTCGTTTGACGCGCAGCTTCTCCGGCGGCCAGCAGCACGCCGTTGCCCGTTGCGTACGCATCATGTGCGAGGGAATGGGGCGCTTCCAGGAAGCCGCCTTTCGTACAGGGCTGCGCGATCAGCAAGAGTTGGACGCGTACTGCTATCATGTAGCCGGCGTAGTGGGCGAAATGCTTACCGAGCTGTTCTGTCTCCACGCGCCTGAAGTCGCTGCGCAGAAAGACAAGCTTGATGCGTTGGCTGTTTCGTTTGGTCAAGGGCTGCAAATGACGAACATTCTGAAAGACCTCTGGGACGACATGGCCCGTGGCGTCTGCTGGCTTCCTCAGAGCCTCTTCGAGGACTTGGGTTTCGACCTGGTTGTTCTCAGAGAAGGTCCTGTTCGTGACAAGGCCTTCGAAGACGGGCTCATGGCGCTCGTCAGCGAAACGCGCCGGCACCTCGAGAATGGACTCGCCTATGCCTTGTTGATCCCGAAAACCGAGAGGGGCATACGCACCTTCTGCCTCTGGGCGCTCGGCATGGCTGTTCTTACACTGCGGAAGATCCATCAGAACCCAGGTTTTGCTTCTGGCGCCGAGATTAAGATATCGAGGCGCGCCGTTAAGGGCGTCATGCTGGCGGTCATGCTTTGCGGTTCGAGCAATACCTTATTGCGATTGGTGTTCCGGATTGCCGCGCGAGGCTTGCCGCGCAGACCTTCTTCGGCGGTTCCCGTGCTTCCATGACACATAGCGGGGCATACCGCAACGGTTTCCGTGCCTTGCGCCAGATAGGCGTCCTTCTGGAGGAATGGTGGAATCTGTCTATGAACACCCTGAATACTACGATCTGGCCTTCTCATTCCGAGACTTTGAACACGAAGTAGATGTACTCGAGGAGACTATCAGGCGTTTCTCCAAGATCCCCGTTCACCGCGTCCTGGAACTGGCCTGCGGAAACAGTCCGCACCTGCCGGAGCTTGCCCGGCGCGGCTACGCCTACGTTGGCCTCGATTTGAGCAGGTCCATGATTGCGTATGTTCAGGGCAAGGCCGGTTTCCCGCCAGGCAAAGCAATCTTCGTCGAAAGCGACATGAGGTTCTTTCACCTCGAGCAGCCGGTGGATTTCGCCTACGTGATGCTCGGCTCGCTGTACGCGGCTTCGTCGGCCGAGTTGGCTTCCCACTTCCAAAGCGTCGCCGGCGCACTGCGGCCGGGGGGGCTTTATTTCCTTGATGGGTGCGTCGAGTTTTCGCCCATGACCGATTTTACGGAGTCGTGGGAAATCGAGCGGGACGGCGTACACATACGCGCCACATGCCTTTTTACGCATATCAACTGCGTCGAACAGACCATGATGGAGAAGGTGATCCTCGAAGTCGATGAAGACGGCACCGAGAGAAAGCTGATCAGCGAGACGCTGCGCCGTGCCATCTATCCCCAGGAGTGGTTGCTGTTTCTCGAAGCCAGACGCGATTTCGAATTCATCGGGTGGTGGAACGACTGGGACCTGGATCAACCGTTGATTGGCGGCGAGTTGGTCAACCGCCCCATTGTTGTGATCAGAAGGACTGACGCTGCTTGATACAGAACGATGCACAGGCCCGCCTTGATCGCTTGTTGGCGCAGGTGCGGGCGTGCCGCGTGTGCGAATCGGAACTGCCCCTTGGACCTCGGCCGGTGCTGCGTGCGGGCGCATCGTCCCGCTTGTTGGTTGTTGGTCAAGCGCCGGGCGTGCGCGTACATAGGACAGGAATCCCCTGGAACGACCCGAGCGGAGACCGGCTGCGCGCTTGGCTTGATATGGACAGACAGACTTTCTATGACGAGGCGCGAATCGCCATCATCCCCATGGGCCTCTGCTACCCGGGCCGGGCCGAACGCGGGGGAGACCTGCCGCCGCGCAAAGAATGCGCCAAAATGTGGTTGCCTCAGCTCCTGGAAGCGCTTCCAAACATCAAACTTACATTGCTTGTCGGCCAGTACGCGCAAAGGCACTTTCTGAAGGAACGTAGAAAAGCCACGTTGACGCAGACGGTACAGGCATGGCGTGAATACCAGCCCGACTTTTTCCCCTTGCCGCATCCGTCTTTCCGCAACGAGTACTGGCTGCAGAAGAATCCCTGGTTTCAGGCTGAGGTTGTCCCGGCGCTGAGGCAGCGCATGCAGGCGCTGCTATAGCTGAGAAGCGGCGTCGTCGAGTGCCTTCGCAACATCCTTGAGATCGATAACTTGGTTGAGGAGGTACTTGACGGGATTCTCTTTGCGGTAACGGGTGCCGAGGGCAGGGGCTGTGAGGATCGCGTCTGAGTCCAGCCGGATCTCCCGTTTCGAGACAGATAGCTGCCCTTTTTTCTCGAGGAAATGGAGCGTTGCAGTTACTTCCTCCTCCAAACGTGTGTGAAGAGCAGGGTCCAAGCGGCGGTTAGGGAGATGCTGTACTGCCTCATGAATAGCTTCCGCAAGGGCGGCCTGGGCTAAGACAGGTCTAAACCCATGCAGACAAAGCAGATAGAGAATGCCGGATGCGAGCTGGGGTGCGTTGATCTCGACATAATCGCCCAGTGCCGACATAATGCGGTGATCAAACTCGCGCTGCTCGGTGCGGTCTGCACCATCGGGAAGATGATGGGGCGTGCCGAAAACCATGGTGGACTTTTTGTTGACAGGGTTAAAGGTTCGAACAGTGACAATGGCGGGTATATTCCGGCCAGGGCGCTTGCGCTGGGCATGGGCCAGAAAGAACGCGACACTCCCCGGTTCGTCCTGGCTGCTAAGATATTCCGCGATCAAGCCGCTGCGAGAGCGTGTCCGGGCCGGAAAGATTCCAAACGCGTCGCCGCGATCAAGAAGGTCGAAACACGGCCTAAGCTGAGAACGTTTGACGTTTCCCCGGCTAATCGGGATGCCACCTATCAATGTGAGCATCTCATTGAAATCGTAGAGCCGGGAGGGTTTGAGCTTCGAGAAAAAGTCGTCGCGCATGAGGAAGTAAGGCATGAGTTTGCCCCCGCTGGCCAGGTACACTGCCCGATACATGTAGAATGCATCGTCGAGTTTTTGGTGATTGCCAGCGAAGATCGCCGGCCCTGACCGGGGGCAGTTGTCAGCGTCGACGACGCGGAGGCGCTTGTTCCATTGAAGTACGTCGCCGATGACCGTCATCCACTCGTACCGGCGGTGAATGCAGGTGAAAGGCTTGCAGAGGCCCATCCTATAGAGAAAGTAGCGTCCTGTCGCCGCTGTTGCGAAGGCCCAACTATGGATTCTGCCCATGGGGCGGCATTCTATCGGTGCTTTTAGCGGTCATGCAAGGACAAGAAGGTCTTGCAGTTCGAAAGGAGCCGTTTGCCAATTGTTCATGTTTGTTATTGAGATGCTGATACTGGGTCTTGGGGTGGGCTTGCTGAGCGCCGCGCTGGGACTTGGCGGCGGCGTCTTGATGGTGCCCGCTTTTATCACGTTTCTGCATATGGAACCGCATGTGGCCAAGGGCGCCAGTCTGCTCGTCATTGTGTTCGTGGCAGCGTCTAATGCGTGGAGGCTAATGCGAGGCGTACCCGGAAAGCCGTGGCGCCTGGCAGGGGAGCTTGCGGCGGGCTCTATTCTCGGGGGATACGCGAGCGCTTGGGCGGCCTCTTCGCTGTCGTCCAAAGCGCTAATCTGGGTGTTCATTGCGTTCTTGTTGCTCACGGCCGTTCGTGTTTTCTTCATCGAGCCTCCCGAGGTTCGGGCGCCCGACATGCGGAAACGCCAGGCAACAGCCTTTCTGATCGGTCTGGCAACAGGCATTGTCTCGGGGATGACAGGGATCGGCGGAGGAACTGTTCTTGTCCCGCTGGTTCTATGGGCGGGGCTCGAAGTCAACGAACGCGTTGCCGGGCTCTCAAATATGGTTATGGTGGCTACATGCGCCGCGGCGGTTCTCGCCCAGTTGTCTGGGCCCGAGCGCCCTAACACCAGCGGTTTGCCTTGGACAGTTGGCGAGGTCAATCTGGCTGTTCCCCCCCTCGTTTTCATAGGCGCTCAAATGGCTTCTCCCATTGGGAAACGCATCAACGACATGCTGACTATCAAGCGCCGTCGCTTCGTAATGGGCGTCATCCTACTTCTCATAACCGCGCAGTTGATCTACCGGCAGTTTGCGTGAGGGTCCATTCAGCGTGTTTCGGGGCTAATGAATGTCCGTGCCGTCGGGAACGACTGCGTTCTTGAGCACAATCACTATGCCGTCCCGGACAACCCAGCCGTCTCCGTCGTGGTCTTCCGTCTCCGGCGTTCCCTGGATGACTACACTGCTGCCAATCCGTGCATTTTTGTCGATGATTGCCCGGGTAACTCGTGATCCGGGGCCGATGCCGATCGGCATGTCATTGCCTATGTGCTCATTCTCGAAGTAGTCGGCCCCCATCAGAATGCTCTTTGATATCCTGGATCCAGGCTGAATAATCGTCCGGATCCCGATAATCGAGTTCGAGATCGTAGCCTTTGAAATGTGGCTCCCCTCGCATACGATCGAGTCTCTGATTCTGGCGTCTTCGATGCGAGAGCCGGGAAGATATCTGGGCCGTGAGTAGATGGTGAAGTTAGGGTCGTTGAAATCGAAAGGAGGCGATGGTTTCACAAGTCTCAGACTCGCCTCGTAATACGACCGGACGGTCCCTATGTCTTCCCAGAAGCCAGTAAAAGGATGAGCAAAGACGCGGTATTGAGAGAGAGATTTCGGGATTACATGTTTGCCGAAATCGGTACAGTCTGTCTGCTTGGCAAGAAACTCCTCGAGAACTTCCGCCCGGAATACGTAGATCCCCATTGATGCGAGGTAACGCTGCCCTCGGCGGAGGCTGTGGGCGTATCTGGCTAACAGGTCTCGGGGTGTTTCGAGCCCTTTGAGTGCGTCGCCCTCGGGTTTCTCGACAAAGTGGACGATCCGGGCGTCCGGCTGCACTTGCAAGATGCCAAAGCTGCTCGCGCGCCGCTTGTCGACCGGCAGAACAGCCACCGTGATGTCCGCGCTGCAGCGCAAGTGCGTGGCAAGAAAGGAGCGATAGTCCATGCGATAAAGATGATCCCCGGCCAGAATCAGATAATGGCTGGCCCGTTGGTTTTTAATGTGTTTCAGATGCTTTCGTATCGCATCCGCTGTCCCCTGATACCAATCTCCGCTCTCGACGGTCTGTTCGGCCGCGAGCACTTCGACAAATCCTTTTGAAAACGGCTCGAAAGTGTAAGAGCGCGTTATATGCCGGTTGAGTGAGGTGCTATTGAATTGGGTGAGTACAAAGATACGGAAGACATCAGAATTCAGGCAGTTGCTTAGTGGAATGTCTACGAGGCGGTAGCGTCCCCCTAAAGGGACTGCCGGCTTAGCCCGTTCGAGGGTGAGCGGGTATAACCGCGTGCCCCGTCCTCCCCCCAATACCAAGGCAACGACCCCGTCCATGGTCTCGCTGACCCGGAACGCAATATTCGGTTCTTCCATAGGAATGCCCCTTTCAATAGCGGCCTAGCCTTGACTGGCGATCCACTTGCTAAGAGTCTCTTCTTGCCTTGCGGGACGCTCTGGACCGTTTGAGCGGGTTGCTTTGCGTGCGAAACCTCCGGTTACATTTCGATTCTGCATAAGGAACGCGGATCCTGTCAAGATCCATGAAGAGGGCGAGCGGTTGATTGACAACCACTGCAGAACGTAGTCTATCCCAATGCATGAGCCGCTAGGAGAGATTCTCGCCGATTTTGAGGCCGTCGTGGGCCGGTTCCGCAACGCTTTGTCCACAGAGCAGGCTGTGCTTGATGTCGTTTTTTCCGATGCTAAAGAATGGCTCAACTTGCTTACCTACAAACTCGTTCCGCACCTTGCCGGCGAAGGCTGCCTGATAGCCGCCGTGACCGGCGGAACCAATACAGGCAAGTCGACTGTTTTCAACCTGCTTCTCGGGCGGCCCGTCAGTCCCGTTCTGGCGACCGCAGCCGCCACACGGCATCCCGTTCTCGTCGGGAACGCGATGCGAGCCGCGCAATGCCTCGATGCGAAACTGTTGCCCGAGTTTGCGCCTCTTGCTCTTGACGATTCGTCTTTGGCTACAAATCAAGGCATCCCGGTTGAAACGCTGTTGGTTGGGGTAGACGCCTCGCTCCCTGATCGGCTTGTATTGCTTGATACGCCCGATGTGGACTCCATTGAAAAGGAACACTGGCAAGTCGCTGACAACATCCGCGCGGCGGGCGATGTGCTGATTGCTGTGCTTACAGCGGAGAAATACCAGGACGATCGGGTGGTGAGCTTTTTCCAGCGCGCGTTCCGCTCGGGCCGGGTGGTCACGCCTCTCATGAACAAGGCGAACCCGGCAGACGACTTTGCAGTAGCTCGCAAACAGCTTGCCGGTTTCTGCGACGCGACAGGCGTAACAGGCCCGTGTTTTGCCGTTGCGCACGACTTCAAGCTTTCGGATCACTGCAAGGGGTCGATCCCCTGTCTGAGCGGAGGTCCATCTCTACGCGATTATCTTGAGAGCCTGGACGTGCCGGCTATCAAGCGCGAAGTCTATGGCAGCAGCGTCCGTCAGTTTGCCGCATCCGCCTGCGTGTTTCTCGACCAGGCCGCGAAGGTGGGCAACCGTCTCAAGGGCGTCGTCCGTGAATTCGAGTCCAGGGCCCACCAGGCGGCGCAACACTATGACCCTGCTCCCGGCCCTGAGGTAAGCGGTCTGTTCCATGAATTTGTCCAATCGCGCCGAGGTAGCTTGCGGCGAATCATCGGATCGGCCAGCAAAGAAATCGCGGCGAGGACGGGATGGGTGGCCCGGACGATCGCAAGCGCATGGAAAAAGAGGGCCCGGCTGGAAAGCGAGACGGCGCACGTCACCGAGAAAGAGCTCCAGCAGATGCATCGGCGCGCCATCGACCAGATCACCCGCGACCTCGCGACACAATGCGTGGAGTTCGCTCAGAACCTGCATGAGCCTGCAGCGAGTCTAGTGAGCGGGACATTCGAGTCCGTCGATGTGGATGAGGTGGCCCGCAAAGTCGCCCAACAGACGGTCTCGTCCGAGGATGTCTCGCAGGAGTTCCGCCGTCATGCCTATCGGATGCTCGAGACTTGGTGGAACGGCCACAAGGGCCAGCGCCGTGCCCTTGAGGCGATCGACGCGCTGCTGGCTGTGGCGCCGGCGGCGATTGCCGTGCCGATTTCACTATATACCGGCGGTTTCGGCGTATCGGAAGCGGTGGTTTTTGCAGGACCATTTGTAGAGCAATTTGTCGCCCGGGTTATCGAGTACCAGTTTGGCGACGCCCTGTTCGATTTCCTCTCGCCTTGGCGGGCTGAACAGCGCCAAGCCCTCGAAAACGCTCTCCTACGCCATCTCATTCGACCCTGCATCGACCGCATACAGAACATCCTCGGTCCGTTCGACGAAGGTATGCTGGGGGAGTTGAAGAGTCTGCATGAACGATGTCTGAAAGCCTTGTAACCTTACTCAAACAACTGGAGGCCGTGGCATCTTACCAGGGTCCCTGGCTTCCGCTGCGAGCCGAGCTGCCTTTGCTCGATGCGCGGCTACACGAGTTGCGCGAGCGAGAGACGCGGCTCGACGACCTGCTCGTGGTGGTTTTGGCCGGAGGTTCAGGCGTAGGAAAAAGCACCCTCCTCAATGCCATTGCGGGCGACACCCTCGCTGAAACATCCGAGTTTCGGCCTTGCACGTCGCTGCCGACGGTGTACCACCCGCCAGGGGCGCGCCTGAACTTGCCCGAATGGCGCACCGTGCCCGGTTCCGCCCTCGAACAACTGGTCATCATCGACACCCCCGATTCGGATACCGTCGTCCGTGACCACCGGGAAACTGTGCAACAGGCCTTGGCGTTGTGCGACCTCGTCCTGTTGTGCGGCAGCCCGGAGAAGTATCTGGATGAAGCGACTTGGAGCCTTCTTCGGCCCTTGCGCGGCGAGCGTACGATGGTCTGCGTCGAGACAAAGGCATACGAGAATGTCCCGAGCGTGCGCGATCACTGGCTGGCCCACCTTCGCGAGCAAGGCTTCCAGGTGGACGGTTATTTTCGTGTGAACGCCTTGCGGACACTCGATCGCAAATTGACCGGCGATCCCCGGGACGGCGAGTTCGATTTCCCCGGACTTGAGCGGTTTTTGCAGGAGGAATTAAACCGTGAACGCATCGGCCGCATCAAACGTTCCAATGCAGTAGGCTTGCTTCGAAAGACTATCTCCGTGCTGCATCAACGCATCGGTCAGCGTGCAACGGCTCTCGACGCCGTTCGCCAGCGCATCGATAGCGTCGAGTTGGAGCTCAGGCAACAGACCCAAGCGGCCATTGACGAACGTCTATTTGCCGAACCGCACCTGTGGAACTACGCGCTCGGACGCGAGATGAACCTTCGTGCAAAGGGCTTCATGGGCACGCTGTTCCGTTTTGTCGAGACGATCCGTACGTTGCCGGTCCGCCTGACAGGGAGGTTGTGGATTGGCCGACGCGGCTTCGGTCGGCAGGCGGCTTCGGCTCTCGCCAACGAGAGTCTGTTCCAAGAGGATGTCGATGTGGTGTCGGAAACTATCGAAGCGGCCTACTCGACTAAACGCAGCGACGTCAATCTCGCAATGGCTCGCGCGGGGTTTGCACCTCTTTCTGATGACGAGGGACTCGAGCGCTTCAGAAAGGCCTTGCGCGAAGGCGTGACGGCCGTTCTGCGCGGGCCCGTGCGCGAAAGGCTTACGGCGAAGGCTCGTATTCTCTGCAGTTGGCCGGCCACGTTGATTGGGGATGCGCCTGTCCTTGCGTTTCTTGCCTTCGCTGCATACCGGATTGTTTCTGACTACCTTCGGGGCGGCGTTCTCCAGCCAGGCGTCCTCTCCGTGCCTCTGGTGGTGATAATCATCATTGTGGGCGTGGAACTGCTTGTGCTTTCGCTCCTTGCGCGGTTGGCTGCCTGGGCGGTCCGGAGAGGCGCACGCAGAGATCTGGGGCTTGCGTTAACGGCGCAAGAAGCTGCATTCTTACCGGAGAGGCGTGCCGTGCAAGAAGCCCTGGAGGCCGCACGGATTATCGAGGAATTGTATGCCGCGAATGTGGGAGATTCTACAGAGAAGGGCGTGTAGTTGGCCCAGACGAGTGGAGGGATTGAGCAATGAGCTTGAGCGTTCACTTTGGTTTTCTTGCCGTTGCGGGTGCGATGGTTATACTGGCGGCCTTTCCCGCAAGGGGAAGCGAGCCAAGCGCCGCAATTGAACTCTATATCGCCCCTGACGGCGACGATGCGGCCTCGGGCGGCATCGAAGCGCCCTTGGCCACTCTCGAGGGGGCGCGGGACCGCGTCAGAACCATGAAAAACGAGGGGACAGTGGACCGGCCCGTCGCGATCATGCTCCGAGCAGGAGTGTACCGGTTGACCCGTCCGTTTACGCTTTCCCCCGAGGATTCCGGCACGGTCTTACATCCTGTCACTTACAAAGCCTATCCAGGCGAGGAAGCCGTGGTCAGCGGCGGGAAGACTGTTGCGGGCTGGCGCCAAGAAGGCCCGCTGTGGGCGGCGGACCTTGAACATGAGGAGATGATCAGCGGGCTCTGGGTAGACGGCGTCTATCGTCATCCGGCTCGAACGCCGAACGAGGGCTTCTTCTACACGGCCGGGAAAGCGCCGGCGCCTGAGGGCGGTGGCAATCCCAACGGTTTCCTCTTTCAACCAGGCGAGATCGAGCGGTGGGCGGACGTGCAAGAAGCTATTGTCGTTGCTTTGCACTCGTGGGACACCACCCATTTCCGCATTGAATCGGTCGATGAAGGCAATCACGTCGTGCGGTTCACCGACACGCCGCATTGGGCCTTCGAGCATTGGGGTCCGAAGCAACGCTACTTTGTCGAGGGGATCCGTGCGGCTCTTGATGAGCCTGGCGAATGGTATTTCGACCGCAGCCAGGGCACGCTGTACTACTGGCCGATGGAAGGCGAAGACCCGGCTGCCGCCGAGGTGGTCGTCCCCGTAGCAGAACAACTTCTAGTGCTTCAAGGCGATCTTGAGGCAGGGCGACCGGTCGAGTTTGTTCACATCGAAGGCTTGCACTTCAGTCACACCAATTACCCGATCGGTCCCAAAGGCGCGAACAACGCCCAGGCCGCATATCCTGTCCACGCAGCGATTCACGCCAATGGGGCGCGCCACTGCTCGATCGAGTACTGCGACGTGGCCCATATCAGCAATTACGCGATTTGGTTTCAGCAGGGATGCTGTAACAACCGTATCTACGGCAACCATCTACATGACCTCGGCGCGGGCGGGATCCGGATCGGGGACGGCGCCGATCCGGCGTCGGAGCACCACGTCGCTGCATGGAACTGGGTCGACAACAATTGGATCCATGACGGCGGCAAACAGTGGCCCGCAAGTGTGGGGGTATGGATAGGCCGATCTTCCTATAATACTGTTTCGCACAACGAAATCTCCGATCTCTACTACACAGGCGTTTCCCTTGGATGGTCGTGGGGGTACGCCCCCAGTTCTGCGAACCACAACGTCATCGAGTACAACCATATCCATCACATCGGTCAACGCGTGCTGAGCGATATGGGCGGGATCTACGCCCTCGGGATTGCGCCGGGCACTATCCTCCGCTGCAACCTGATCCATGACGTCTTTTCGTATAGCTACGGCGGTTGGGGCATCTACCCTGACGAAGGGAGCACGGACCTGCTTGTCGAGAACAACCTTGTCTACAACGTGAAAACAGGCGGGTTCCACCAGCACTACGGTAAAGAGAACCGGGTGGTCAACAACATCTTTGCATTCTCCCATGAACCACAACTGGTGCGATCACGCGAGGAGGAACATGTCTCGTTCTTCTTCGAGCGCAACATCGTCTACTTCAACAACGGGAATCTACTAGGCAGCAGCTGGTCGAACGGCAATTTCGTGATGAACCGAAACTGCTATTGGGACAGTTCGGCGCCCGACGGCGCCGTCGATTTTGCCGGACATAGCTTCGACGAATGGCGCGAAATGGGGTACGATGCCGAATCCGTGATCGCTGACCCGCTGTTTGTCAATCCCGAAGGCCTCGACTTCCGGCTGAAGCCGGGTTCGCCTGCGGCCGCTATCGGCTTCAAGCCTTTCGACGCAAGCAAAGCCGGCCTGACGGGCGACAAAGCATGGATTGAGGGGCCGCAGCACATCGAGCGGCCCCCGGTTGTGCTGCCTGCAGCTCCTGAACCTACGTCCGTCAGCGAAGGTTCGGAGTAGACCATTCCCGAATCTTCAGCGGCTCGCAGTTGCCGCCGACGCCCTCGAGAACGCCGTGGGCC
>CAZBQH010000094.1:0-11994 GCA_964493915.1 uncultured Nitrospiraceae bacterium | reverse complement strand
GATGCCGATGATGGCGATGACCACCAACAGCTCGATGAGTGTGAAACCGCTTCTTCTCGTCTTCATAATAACGCATCTCCTTAGATTGCGCCGGGCTGTCTCCCGGCCGTTGCCAAAGATACTACCTTGCCTGGTCAGCATGCGCTGCCCACCGTCAGGATGGGGCCAGGCACGTCCGTACTGGGCGGAACGCGGGTTTGGCTGATCCCCAGGACCCAAGCACCCCGCTCAATTCCGAGACTTTTTATTCTGGACCATTCTTTTCGTTTTGTCTTGTTCATTTGGCTTCACGGCTTGTATGAAACCCCGGTTCCAGAAAAAAAGAGTGTTTCTCGGGGCTTCTTCTTGATATTCCTAAGGCACGATATTCCTAAGGCATGTCCTGTAAAGCTGCCCTCGAGCAGATGGAACTGCTGCGGTCAGATCCCAGCCTTGGGAAGCCACTGTGTCAACAGATACTCCACGTTTAACACCTTCTCAACGAGGTCGATGGGCACAAAAAAGTAGTGGTTCGAGGCCTCGAATCCGATCCGCGAATCCCGGCACTGAATGGCGTGGAGGCGTAAGGCGAGTTCCAGCTCGCTTTCGAGGATACACCGAATCTCCTCGTGTTCTTTGGCTGCTTGCTCCTTATTGGCCGCCGATGCGAGACGGTCGCGGGCCTGGACGAACTTGCTCTGATTGGCAGCGCTGCGAAACACGATGGCGCAAGACTCGGCTATGCCGAGTTCGCGTTCGAGCGCCGTTTGGACAGCCTCATTGGACTGCACGTCCGCAGCAGCCTTTCGCAGGCCCAAGGTCGCCGCCCCGATGCCGTCAGCCATTTTGTCGAGCTGCCCAATGAACACATCGGGCGGATAGACAGAGCGCCAAGTTCGCAGGTCGTCGTAGGGGAAGCAGACCATTGTGGCGCCGTAGCCCGTGGGTTTCCCCCAAAGGAGGTTCGCTGGACCTATCTGGACGGGTCCGCCGTAGACCGTGGTCGTGTGGTAGGGGTATTGCGAGAACGCATCACTGAAAGCCTGCCAGTAAGCTACGACGTCGTCTGCGAGTTCCTCGCCGAAACGCCGTGCTGCAGTTTTATGCAGCACCTCGTCGACACTCGGACCGTGCCGGCGAACAACCTCGTAAAAGACCTCAAGATTGGCCGAGGGATAACCGCCGAGAGTCCAACCCAGCATAAGGCCGTCTATGCCCGCCCGTTCGAGGTTGGCGGCGTGGCGTGCCACGTTTGCCAAAGCCGGCACATAGGGGACCGTGCTGATCTCCCAGGTTGTGCCGGCTTGCACCTTGGCAATGGTTCGCATGCCGCGTTCCCGGGCCAGCTTCCAATGCCGATCCGCGCGCGGGCCAGGCCCAACAGACGATATCGAGTACTCGCCAACGGTTGTTTCCACCCCGCCCCGCTCGATAGGCAGGTCCCACTCGCTCACGCTGATGAGTGCCGCTTCCTTGGGAAGCCGCGCGATGATCTCCGGCGCCCAGTCGTTGCGCCACCCCCAGTCCCAGACAAGCAGGTCAACATCCGCACCCGAATCCCTGATGCCCTCGTAAAACGTGGTGTTGACCTCAGCAATTACCTCTGCAGGGGATCGCTTGCCGCAGCGCGGACACTGGTCGCCTGTAAAGCGCGACCAACAGTTGGTCAGGTTCTCGGAGGCCGTGATTGTGAAGATGCCTGCTAGATCGGGCACTTCACGGCACAAGAGCGCCACAGAGTCGCGCAGATACTGCCGGACTTCCGGCACGGAGGTGCATAGCGCTGCATGGGTGGCGTGCCCGCCGCCGTGCGGGTCGACAACACCGCGCAGTTCCGGGTGGTTTTCGAAGAATGACAGCGGCATCGAGCGGGGCTCATTCAAGTAAAGATACACCCCCACGCCATGACGCCGCGCTTTCTCGACAAGAAGCCGCAGGTTTTCGAGCCGCTCGAGATACCGGTCGCTTATCGACGGGTCCCATGGAAACGGTGCCAATCGGTACAGCACGGCCTGCAACCATACCCCGTCCACGCCGTGGCCCGCCAAACGCGCCAGGAGCCCGTCTGGATAGGGATCGAGGTCGGGGTCGAGAAGGGGATCGCCATAGGTCGCTAAATAGGAATAGCAATACCGCGGGCTCAGGTCGCTGTCTGCCGCCGGTTTCTGTTCCCCTTCCAACGGCTGCGACAGTTCCTCAACGAAGGCGAATAGCGGCTCCCCGGGAGCTTGCATACCTTGGGGGAAGTGCTTTGCGAGGGTCGCGCTCATTTCACGCTGCCGTGCGCGCACCGTCTCGGACGGTTCGGCGTAGACGATCGGTTGACAGCGAGGTTTGAGGGACCCCAACTTCACCCAGAGAAAATCGTCTTCCTGAAGGGTGAAAGCCAACTCGTCCTCCGTCCAGCCCAGCAGTTGTTGCAGTTGACCATAGGGAAGTAGGTGCCAGTTGCGGCGGATCACGGTAATATAGGAGCGTCGCCGCAAGTCCTCGGTAATAAAAGGTGGATCGGGCAGTCCCATTGCTCTGCCCAATGCGACGATTTGCTCAGGCGTTGCTTGCACCGTCTCCGCCATCCGCGCGACGGGTACCAATGGCCAATTGCGCCAGACGAACGCATGGAGCCGGTCAGGGAAGTGCGCGACAGGCACAGGCGCCGGGGCGGGCCCTTCGGGGAGTGCGGTGCATCCGGCGAAATTCAACCCGATAATCAGTGTTGCTAGCATTGTCGTCTCCTTATTAGCTAAAGCTTGCCGCTTTTCAACCTGTACCTGAAAAGAGCCGCTCCATTTCGGGCAGCCAGCGTTCAAGTAGGTCTTCGCAATTGAGGACTTTCTCGGCTAAGTCTACGGGAACAAAAAAGTAATGGTTGCCTGCCTCGAAGCCGATGCGCGCGTCTTGAACTTGGAGTCCATGCAGACGGACAGCAAGATCCCGCTCGCCGGCGATGAGGTCTTTGAGACGAGGCAGCAATGCCTGGCCGTCACTGGGCGATCCGGTGGCGGCCAGGTCTCGCAAGGCGATGAACTCGGCCTGATTGGCCACGCTGTCGCACATGATGGCGCAGACCTCCGCCATGCGCAGAGTCTCTTCAAAACGCTCTAGACCTTGTGCGTCAGGGGGAACGCTCTCGAGTGTCTTGCGAGCGTCCTCGATCGTTGCCGTGAAGCCAGCAGCCACCTTCCTGAACTGGGCAATGAGCACGGCGGCCGGATACTGTGAACGCCATTGTTCAAGATCGTCATAAGGAAAACAGACCATCGTTGCGGCGCGGCCGGTTGGCTTTTCCCAGAGCAAGTTGGCGGGGCCCATATGAATGGGACAGGTGTAGAACACCCCTATGTCGAAGGGATACTGCTGATACGACCGGCTGAAACCCTGCCAGGCCGCACGTACAACCGGCGCGAGTTCCGCCCCAAAGTGCTTGTGCGCCAACCTGTCCAGCACTTCGCCGGCCTCGGGAGCTGTCTGTTTGCTTGCCTCGGCAAACACCTCCATATTGATCGACGGATAAGCGCCCAGGGTCCAGCTTAACATGAGCCCGTCTACGCCCGCCTTTGCAAGGTTCACGGCGTGCTGCGCCACGTTGTCGACGACGGGCAGATAAGGGACGGACGCCAACTCCCAGGTTGTGCCGGCCTGGACTTTGGCTATCGTCCGCAACCCGCGCTTCCGCGCCAGTGCCCAGCGTTCGAGGGCGACAGGGCCAGGGCCAATCGCCGACAAGCTATACTCGTTCACCGTTGCGGCGACGCCGCCCCGCTCGATCTGCTTGCCCCACTCGCTTACGCACATCAATGCAGCGTCTTCAGGAAGCCTTTCGATGATGCCTGGCGCCCACGCGTCAGGCCAGCCCCAGTCCCATACAATGAGCATTGGCCCGTTGCCCGCCGCCCTTATTCCCTCGCTGAAAAGGCGCGCGTTTTCAGCAACCACCTCCTCCGGAGAGCGGTCGCGGCAGCGCGGACATGCTCGCCCATCCATCCAGGCCCAGCAATGCGTTAGGTTCTCCTCGGCGGAAACAGTGAACAGGCCCGTCAAGGCAGGCGCAGCCCGGCAAACGCGTTCGATGCCGTTGCGGAGATAGTCCTGCACCTCGGGCAAGGAAGTGCATAGCGATCCGTAACCCTTTTGTGCGACCCCGAGAAGCTGCGGATGCTGTAAAAAAAAGGGGAGGGGCATGCCCCGGGGCTCGTTGAAGAACAGGTAGACGCCGATCCCAAATCGTGCGGCGCGCTCCGTCAATTGGCGCAGGTTCGCCAGCCGCCGGTCCCATTGTTCGCTCAGGCTTGCGTCCCATGGAAAGGGCGTAAGCTTGTAGAGCAACCCCTGCGTCCACACGCCGTTGACGCCTACTTCTGCGAGACGCTCGAGCAAACCGTCAGGGTAAGGATCCAGGCGGGCGTCCAGCAACGGATCGCCAAACGGTGCAAAATACGAATAGCAAAACCTGGGTCTGAAACTGCCGCCGCGATGTTTGCGCGCCGGACGTTTCAGCGGCGCCGACAGCTCTTCCACAAAGCGGTACAACGGCGACGCCATCGCAGCGGGACCGCCGGGGAAGTACGTGGCCATGGTGCGGGCAATAGCCCGCTCACGATGTTGAGTTGCCGTGTCCGGCGGCGAGTAGCGCAAGGGATCGCAGTTCGGTTTGGGTCCGAGTTTCACCCACAGGCGGGCGTCTTCTCGCAAGGTGAAATCGAGCCGATCCTGGTTCCACCCAAGCAGTGTGCACAGTTGCGTGTCAGGCAGCAGATCCCAGTTACGGCGGATGACCGTGATGTAGCTGCGCTGGACCTGATCCGCTGTGACCGTCGGCGGCTCGCCCAAACCTATGCGGGCGCCTAAGTTGCGAACGGCGTCCTCGCTGGTCTCAAGGACTGCCGCCAGCCGCGAGAGCGGCGCCAGTTGCCAGTTCCGCCACACGAAAGCATGCGCCCTCGAGGGGAAATGCCGCAAGGGCAACGGCCAGGCCGTCTCGTGGATTGTCTCACGGTTGTTGCCGGTTGCCAAGCACTCACCTACAGTTCCACCAGCCGCATGTGTTTTCGCGAAAGGTTTTCTATGCCGTGCTGCGTCATGCGAACGCCGTTCTCCCACCGCAATCCGAAATCCGCACCTTGAAAAAACGTGTCGACTTGAAAGGTCATGTTCGGCTGAAGCTCATAGGTCGAGGTCGACTCGACCCAGGGCCGCTCCACTTCCATAAGCCCAATGCCGTGGCACGGACCGTAAAGCATGTTGTCTCTGAACCCATGCTGTTCGACAAAGGCCTCATACTCCCGCACGACTTGAGCAGCGGGCTTGCCGGGGCTCAGAAGTTCCATGGTTCTATAATGCGCGTCAAGCCCGAAGGCGACGAGACGGCGCTGGGCGTCCGGCAACGGACCGATGCTGAAGGGAAGGCCGACACTTGATGCATAGCCACCTACCCGCGCGCCAATGTTGAGTTGGACCACCGTGTTCTTGGCAAGACGTCTGTGCGTCGGCCTTGATATGGCATGGCGCGTTCCATCGCCGGAGAAACAATAGAGGGCGTGGCCCTCGTATTCAGCACCAAGCTTGTAGATTTCACGCTGGGCAATGCCGATCACCTGTAGTTCCGTCATGCCCGGTACGACCTCGCCGAGGATGGCGTCAATCGCCTGCTCGCTGATCTCGAACGCCTTGCGCATGAGCACGAGTTCGTTCTCGCTCTTGACGGTACGCAAGTCGATAAGCGCCTCGTCGGCCTTCACGAGTTCGGCCTCCGGCAGTTCACGGCGCAGACTGTCGTAAACCGGCAAGGGCAGAATCGAGTAGCCCACAAGGCCCAAGCGCTTGAGCGGTCTGCCGTTCATCGCTGCCGCCGCTACGTCTTGGTAGTGCGAGACGGGGATTCCCGGGTATTCGGGTTCGGCTGACTCGCGGTACTCCACCATTTTCATAATTGTGGGGATACGGCTTCGGCCTAGCGCATAGGCTTCGCTTTCCGGGCCAATGAGCAGCACCGGCGTGCCTTGCGCAGGCACGAATACGCCAGCCGACTCGAACGTCGGCCAGTATTCGCTCAGATAGCGCACGTTGGCAAAATCCGCCTCGTTGCTGTGAACTAAAGCCGCATCAAGCGATGCCGCTTCGAGTTTGGCCTGGAAGCGCTCGATCCGCGTTCGGTACTCCGCGTCAGGAACAGCCCACATCAGAGAGTGCCCTCCTCGTGCCGCTTTGCGAGATCAAGGCGCTGAGCGCGATGAGTGCAAGCTAACGGTATATAATTCTGGCCAATTGCGACCGGTCTGTCTTGAGCGTTTGGGGCCTCATCTTGTATGAAACCCAGATTGTCCTGTGCTCGCACCCGTTTCCTAGAAATCTGGCCGCGAGATGTTCAAGCCCTGCCGCTCCGGCACGTGCTTCCTTATCAAGTCTGAATATATGCTGTCCGCTGTAATTGGGATGCTCCGGACGGGTATGGGAATGGGCCATTAGGGCATGGTGCACGACGCCGGGCCACTCGATTACATGGACTCGTGCGGAGTCGGGCCGCAAGAAGCCGGAGGCCGGCTGCAAGGCGTAGGCCGCAACCTGTGAGCAAGGATGTATCCTGTCGCCTCGAGAATGGAATCAAGGACGGCTTCCGGTTCCAGGGCCTCGAGCTCCTCCCGCGTGTTGTAGCCCGTGGTGACGCAGACGCATCGCACCCCCGCGTTCTGGGCGGCCTGGACATCGAAATGGGTGTCGCCGACGAAGTACAGCTCGTCCGGCGTTACATCGAGTAGTTCCATGGTCTTTAGCAACGCGTCCGGGTGCGGTTTGGGGTGGGCGACCTCGTAAGGTCCTATGCGCGCCTCGAAGAAATGCAGCACCTGCAAATTTTCGAGAGATGCTTCGGCGAAGTCGCGCTTTTTTGAGGTGGCAAACCCAAGTCTGAGGCCTGCGTTATGAAGTTGGACGAGGGCTTCGCGGGCGCCGGGCAGAAGGTAGGTCTTTTGCACGGCAATGTGTTGATAGTAATCCCGGTAGACGCGGACGCATTCGTCCGGGTCAAGCTCTGAGAGCCGCGCGAACTGGTCTCGGAGCGTGTAGCCGATGCTGCGAATGATGGATTCCGTGGGCGGCGCCGGCGCGCCCATGACTTTGAACGTGTGCAAAAACGTCTCAACGATGGCTTCGGTGGCGTCAATAAGAGTGCCGTCCAGGTCGAACGAAACAGCTTTGATCATGATGTCTCCCAGATTGCTGTGAATGGCACGGGCTTGCGTTACTCCGGAAGGATGCGGACGCGGCGTCCCTCGACCTTGATGCGTCCCTGGCTGTAGAGCTGCACCGCGAGGGGGTACAGTTCACGTTCCTTGGCCTGGACGCGCTCGGCGAGGGTGTCCGGTGCGTCGTCTTCGAGGACGGGTACGCAGGCTTGAAGGATAATCGGGCCGTGGTCGTACTGGTTGTCTGCAAAATGGATGGTCGCGCCCGTTACCTTGACTCCATAGGCGAGGACCGCCTCATGGACGTGGTGGCCGTACATGCCCTTTCCGCAGAAGGCGGGGAGCAACGCAGGGTGCACGTTCATCACGCGGTTGGCATAGGCCTCTGGAATGGCGATCAGGCTCATAAATCCTGCAAGCGCCACCAGCTCGGCGCCCGACTTGTCTACTTCCGCCCATACGGCATCGCTGAATGAACGTATGTCGGGATACTCCTTTCGAACAACTGCCGCAGCGGGAATACCGTGTTTGTGCGCCCGTTCGATACCGTAGGCCGATGCACGGGAACTGACGACGCTTACGATTTCAGCATCCAGCTCCCTGCGCTCGATGCGATCGATGAAGTTCTGAAGGGTCGTTCCCCCGCCGGACAACAAGACCGCCAATCTCAACGCCATGCTGATCTCCTGTATCAAAACCACATCGGTCTAGGAACTGCCTTTCCAGATCCCCGCATAGACCTCCGTTGCGGGGCCCTCCTGATACACGTCACCGTCGTCCGCCCACTCGACGGTGAGAATGCCGTAAACGAGGTGCACGTTTACGCGCCGGTCAACGCGGCTGGTAATCATCGACGCCAATGCGGCGCCGCACGAACCGCTGCCGCTCGCCATTGTGATGCCGCTGCCTCTTTCCCATATGCGCATCACGATGTTGCCTCGATCGAGCACGTTTACAAATTCCACGTTAGTCCGATGGGGAAACGCGGGGTGGTTCTCGATCTTCGGGCCAATCGCCGCGAGGTCAATAGCTGCGGCGTCCTCCACGAAAACCACTGCATGCGGGTTTCCCAAATTGACGCACGTCACTTTCACATCGCCGCCGTCATTCTCGAGGGGTTCCTCGACAACACGGCCCTGCGGCCCTTTCATCGGTATCTCGCTTCGTTCAAACCGGGGCTTGCCCATGTTCGAGCGGACCCGCACCACCTGCCCGCCTTCAACCGTCAGCACGACACGGTTCAGGCCCGCGAGAGTTTCAATAACAAACTCCTTTTTCCCTGTCATTCCCCGTTCATAGACGTATTTGGCAAAACAGCGGATGCCGTTGCCGCAGGTCTCTGCTTCACTCCCGTCAGCATTAAACATGCGCATTTTGAAGTCAGCCGTTTCGCTCGGCAGGACTAGAATAATGCCGTCCGAGCCGGCGCCCAGGTGGCGGTGGCTCATGCGGCGCGATAGCTCTGCCGGGTCGCCGATGCGATACCGCGAACTGTCGATGAACAAGTAGTCGTTCCCAAGACCATGCATCTTGGTGAACTCAATCGTCATACAGCGTGCTCCTCAGCGTTGATGTGTTTCCAAGTCAGCGACGATTCGACCAGTTTCTCTACGAGGTCAGGGAAAGGGATGCCATGTGCCGCGGCCGCTTGAGGAAACAGCGAGGTCTCCGTCATTCCGGGGATCGTATTGATCTCGAACCACACCGGCTCGCCATCTTGCAGAATCATATCACTGCGGCTCAGACCCCGGCAACCGAGTGCTTCATGCGCCCGCAGCGCAGCCTCTTGGACCTTCGAGGCAGCCTCAGCCGGTATGCGCGCGGGGGTGATTTCTTCACAGGCGCCAGGCGTGTACTTAGCGTAATAGTCGAAGTAGGGCGAAGTTACAGGGGCAATTTCCGTCACCGGCAGCGCTAAGGGCTGCGTGCCAGGCTCGACGTCCAGCACCCCGCAGGTCACTTCGACGCCCGCCTCGAACACTTCTATGAGGACCCTGTCGCCAAAGGCGAAGACGGGCAGGAGATCGTCGCGGAAGGCCTCCACAGATCGGGAAATGGCCATGCCCAGACTCGACCCTTGACAGGGGCTTTTGACGACGCATGGGAAGCCGATCTCGCTCTCAACACGCCTTGTTGTTTCCTTTGGATCGGCATCCCATTGAGCGCGGCGCAGCAGAATGTGGCGAGCAACGCGGACCCCTGCACTCTCGACCAGCGTCTTAGCCCAGGTCTTGTCAATCGCGGCCGCGCTCGATGCGCAGCCCGACCCCGTATAGGGCAGATCGAGCAGATCCAGCATGCCTTGAATGCGCCCGTCCTCGCCGAAAGGGCCGTGCAGTGCAATGAACACGCAATCGACCTGCATCTCGATCAAGCGGTGAAGTGCCTCATGGAGTGGACAACGCTCTTCACCGGGGAATTTCCACTGTCCTTTGCGAGTAATGACGATCGGGGTCACCTCGAAACGGCTCCGGTTCAAACTGCCCGCGACCATGGTTCCACTCTTAATCGACACGTCATGCTCAGAGCTGATGCCGCCCATGAGAACGGCCACATGCTTCTTGCTCACAGGTGTAACTCTCCTCTATAGGGTCCACAACGGACTGCGCAGTCCGCGAATCCACATGCAGCAATGGCGAACACGCCCCACGCTGTGTCTGCCGCTTCAATGGCGCCCATTGCGCCGAAAGTTCCGTTCGCCCAAGCGACAATCCGTCCCGTGCGGCCTGTCAGGACGTTGCCTTCAACCCCTCATCAAGGACAATGAGATACTTGCCGACCGGCATGTAGTCGGTAAGCGAGTTGCCTGTGCCTAACGCCCAGAAACCGTCTTCATAACACTGCTCGACAATGCGCCGCGTATAAGCCCGCAGGTCTGGTTCGTCCATCCTGCAAATGCAGTCAACATCCAGCCCGCCCAGGGGCGTCACGCGGCGGCCGAACCTCTTTTTGAACTCGGTTACGGGCAAGATCACGTCCTCAAACGAGTGTTTGGCGTCTATTCCGCAGTAGTTGATCAGGTCGTCATATAGGACCTCGAGATTGCCGCAAGAGTGGAGGATGAAAGGTTTCCCTTGGCTGTGGGCTTCTTCAGCCATGCGTTTATAAATAGGCAATACATGTTTACGCAACAGATCCGGCGGCAAAAACGTTGCAGTTTTGAAACCCAGGTCGTCGCCTTGTCGCAAAGCTCCTATGAAGTCCATGCTTGCAAGTTGCCGGACTGCGCTGATGTGCCGCTCGCCCAGTTTCTCCAGAACACCGAACGCCAGTTCAGGATTCATGTACAGTGCGACGGCCAGCCCCTCGACCCCCAGCAGATAAGTTGCCCATTCATAGGGGCCTGCAGACACTCCGCCCACGATCTTCACGCTCTCGGGCAGAAACTGCGCGACCGTCTCGAAATGGGAGAAATCGATGGGCATTTCAACGTCCGGCCAGGGATAGGCCTCGAAGTCGGCCATGTCCCGGATAGTCACGCGCGATTCGCTGCCAAACGTGGCCTTGCCGCGGCTCGCTTCGTCAATATGAAGCGGGCAATTGAGGGGGATTTCCATGGGGATCTCGTCGAACCCAAGCCCCAACCAAAAATCCACATAGATCCGCCAAAACTCGGTGTTAGGCGGCATCTGATCAAACGCGGTGCCGGTACGGCAGGCAATGAAGCCTGCACTTGCTATGTGCTCGTAAAACGGCAGATGGCGAGGGCGGCGTTCCCGCTTGAGGACGCGGAGAAACTGATCAAAATCGGGCTCCCTGTTTGGCTTCCAGTCCACTCAAATATCCTCCGTTAGTGCACGTGCCAGTGCTTACATTCCACACTAAGGCTGTTCTGCGCCTCATGCAGTACACCGTGCCATGGATGCGAGATGATGGTCCATGCAGACGCCCGTCGAGGCGCGTAACGCCAACGGCGTCGCCCCATATGACCTATCCGGGGCCCTAAGAGCAAGCGGCGGTCGACACTGGATGACGCCCTGTTCCTTGACCGTCCCAAGAAGCGCGGCCTTTCGCGCAATCTCGTTCTACCTTGATGTCTGACTGGGCCGTTTCACGTGTGCCCTGACGCTGGCCGCATGTGCAACAAACTCCCTGGACCAACGACAGGGACCGGCGCAACATACTCGGGGCATCTGAGTGCATGAGACGCGTGGGCTAAGAACGGATCCGCTCGAGGGCGGACGCCGCCAGTTCGCGCACAAGCTCGTTGCGGTCCTCCAACAGCTTCTCGAGGGCCGGAATCGCCTCGCGGCCTCGCCGGCCCATCTCGCCTAGAGCCTGCACAGCCATAATCTGCTCATTGAGATCTTCACTCGTGAGCAAAGACGTGATGCACGGCAGCACCTCGTCCAACGCGCGCCCCATCGCCATCAAGGCTTTGCATGCGGCTATACGTACGCGCCCGCTCGGGTCATTGAGCCGTTCCCGCAGCGCTTGCGTGATTTCACTTGAGTCGATGGGGACACGGCCAAGGGCAAGCGTCGCAGACAGACGCACTTCCTCGTGCTCGACGCCAAGAGAGTCAATGAGAGCCACGCTGACGTCGTTGGTCCAGGAACTGAGGCTGCCCAAGGCGGTGACTGCGCGGGCGCGAATCAGCGTGCTTGGATCGGAAAGGCAATTCGACAGCGCGAGGGCAATTACAGACACCATGCCCTCGCAGGCCGGAGCAAGAACCTCGAGGGCCTCGACAGCGTGAAAACGCATCATCTCCTGCTCGTCGTAGAGGGCGCTGATCAACTGCGGGGCGGCGCCACCCGCCGCCCCGCCCATATGGGGTAGGGCGACGGCGGCGTGGGACCGGAAACCCCTGTCGCTGTGGGGAAGACCCGAG